>CAZGKP010000081.1:0-15012 GCA_964526215.1 uncultured Candidatus Sumerlaeota bacterium | reverse complement strand
GGATGTTGATTTCCGCACTCGATGTTGAGGGCTGAACCTCCCCTATCTCCACAGGACTGCTCACTATCCCCCCATCTCCCCATTCATCGTAAATGCGTATGGCAATCAGGTTTTCATCTCCAAAATTGATTACACTGTTGGGAATGGTATAAAACCTCGGTTGCCCACAGGCGGTTTTATATCCGGGGGGAAAATCTCCATAACTACCTATCTTCTCTCCATTGACGTAGACCTCCTCGCAGTCATCTATATTTCCTATGGATAATTCGAGACCTTTGCTTTGCCATTCCGCGGGGATAAATATATCTCTGCGATACCAGGCGAAGCCGTCATAATCTCCCGCACCCTGCGCCTCCCACTTGCCGGGGACATTTATTTCGCTCCAGTCCGAATCATCAATATCTGTCCGGGCATAAAGGGGATCATCGCCTTTTTTGAAGAGCCATCTGCCGGAAATGTCTTTTACTAACTCGCCACCTTTCCTTACCCTGAATACAAACCGGTTTGTGGAAAGGATATTGCCCCCGGAATCTTTCAGTTCTGCGGATAATTTAAACACGCTACCCCACGGGGCATCAGAGGGAATGGTAAATGATACATCGGCGACCTCTTTTACTGAATCCGCTTTGAGGTTCAGATGCAGTTTTTTATTTTTCCAGGAGGTTTTACCCCCGGCATTGCTAATTTTGTATGAGAGTGTGCAATCGGGTATCGGGTGTGCGTAATCATTTATGCACCAGAGAGAAGCGGACATCACATCGCCGGGCTGGAAAAAGCGCCTCTCCCACTGGATGCTCACAAATACGGGCGACATACATTCCTTCAGGGCGAAATAAGCCGGCTTCGGGGTTCGGTAACAATCCACCACTGCCCAGGTTATTGACGGCCAGCACTCGGTAAACATAAAATGGTAGATGCCGCCACAGGGCTGATATTTTTTCCGGCGAAAACACTCGGTGGCAAACTTCACCACGTCATATTGGTAAATCTGGCTCGCTCTTGAGAATTCATCTGCCGATGCATATTCCGTATGCGCGCCGATCCAGCGCTCCTGAAAGTTGAATTGAAGGTCGTGATACTGCCAGACGTCTTTTTTGGGGGACCACTGGGCGTCCTTTGGGATGAACCTTTTATATGCGCTGGAAATTCCTTCGGCACCGTATTCGCTTACGAATTTCGGTTCCTCCTTCAGATAGTCCAGATAATCCCCGATATACCAGCCGTTATAGATATGTTTGTCCCATTCGCCCGAATCTCTGGTGATAACACGACTGTCGTCTGTTTCAACGCCGACCCGGTAAAGGGCATTGTTTAATTTTGTATGGCCCCCACCTTCGTTATGCGCGCACCAAAGCCATATCGAAGGGTGGTTGTAGCATTGCGTGATGTATTGAGCGAACTGGCGGGATGCCTCCTTGATAAAGGCGTCATCATCGGCGCAGCCCCAGATAAGGGCGAAGTCCGCCCAGACGAGCAGTCCCTTTTCATCGCAGACCGAGTAGAATTCCCGCGGCATCACGTGGGCGTGGTTTCTCACCGCATTCAGGTTGGCGTCCTTCATCATCTGGATGTCCCTTTCAAACTTCTCCTTGTTATATGTGGACAGCCATTGCGTGGCGATGTAATTCGAGCCGCGCTGAAAAATCCGCCTGCCGTTCAAGTAGAAGAAACACTTCTCCTTATCAAACTCTACCTTCCTGATTCCGAAGACTATTTCTGCGGAGTCACTTGCCGCTCCCTTACATTCAACATGGACGTCTGCCTGATATAGGTTGGGGTTCCCGTGGTCCCATGTCCACCACAGGTTCGGACTTTTCAGCGATGTCCTCAATGTTTTCACCGATTCACCCGGGGGGATGGTTTCTTTTCTCTGCAGATAGACGGGTCCTGAGGAAAAATTCTTCCCGGACAGATTTATCTTGATGCATATCTCTTTATCAACGGGTTCGCTGTTCACGAGTGCGCATTCAAAGAAAACCTTCGCCTCGGAAAGGTCATCGGTGAGTTCCGTCTTGACCAGAACGTTTTTAATAAAAACCGAGCCGGTTCCCATAATCTTCACATCGTTCCAAATCCCACCGGTATTACCGTCCTGTCCAGCAGGTCTGCAATCGTGGTGGACAAGGATGCCCTTGATGAGCCGTTTCTTGCCGAAGTCCGGCTCCCTCGGACTGTCAACGCGGACCGTCAGTATATTATCCGCACCAGTCCTCAAGTGTTTTTTAATCTCGAAATCAAAGGGGCTGAAGTATCCTTCGTGCCTGCCAAGGTGGACGCCGTTAAGCCAGACATCCGCAATGTAGTCAACGCCGCCGAATTGAAGCCGCAGAACTCCTAACCCGGCTAACCCCTTGTCAACACCGAATCTGCGCGAGAACCACACCTTGCCTATATAGTTAAACATGCCGGGATTTTCCAGCGCCCAGTTCCCCGGAACATTCATCTCGTGCCAACCGGAAATATCCGCATCCGCCTGAAAGAATCCCTCGTTGATTCCAATATTGAGCGGGTCTGCCCTGTATTTCCAGACGCCGTTTAACAACATCTCCTTTCTTGAATTCTTCGGGGATTTCCATTCGGCGGACCTGTCATCTATAAAGGGTTTAGCGAGCACCTTTTCGGCATCGAATTTAATCTCAAATATAGAATAGCCATACGGCGTGGTTCTCTTTTTGCCAAAGATTCTCAGGTAGCGGGTTACTACTGGTTTCGGGGCGAACAGAATCTGGCGCGTTTCACCAGATTTGCCATCCATAATTTCCTTAAGGGTGTGCCACGAGGCGCCGTCATCAGAAGACTGTATTTCGTAGTCTTTAGCGGCGGCAGTCTCCCAGACTATGGTTATTGAATGGATGCGGTATAATGCATTAAAGGTCAGTTCTACAAAGGAGGGGTCAATGCCGTGCCGGGATTCCCACCTTGTAGACAAATCGCCGTCAATCATTGAAAAGGGACCGCCGCTTAAGGTCCCTTCTGATGAAACCTTAATTTCTTTAACTATCCCCTTTCCCATGGGCGATGCGGCTGCGATTACGCCTAAAATCAGAAACAGAGTTAACAGGCAAAGTCTTCTCATTTTACCTCTCCTTTTGTAACAATTTATCCTGTCAAAAATATCTTTTTATTCTTTCCATTTTCAAACATCTAAATAAATACAAATACTCTAATCCTATTCTTTCCCATCAATTCGTGAGCCGAATCTTAAAAGTTTTGGGTCAATTTTACGTTCAAAATGCACAGGGTCTTTAAAGATGTATGGAAGGTTCTGAATTTCTTTTTTAGAGTTAACGCTTTCTAATTCTTGCTTAATAATTTCAATTTTCTCTTCTCTCTCAAAAATCCCGATATTTCCCCTCAGCCTGTTTTCAATAACTGGAACATAATCTTCATTTATCTCATAACCTATTGAATTTCTTGAGAGTTTTAGAGCTACAACAGATGTCGTTCCACTGCCAAGGAATGGGTCGAGAATTGTGTCCCCAAGGAAGCTGAACATTTTAATCAATCTTTCAGGTAGCTCCTCCGGGAATGGTGCGATGTGTTTATCCTGTTTCTCACCGCTAAAGTTCCAGTGTCCATAAAAGTACTTATTCCATTCATCTCGCGAGAGTTCTGATTTTTGTTTTATGTCTTTTGATACCTTAGGGGACTTTCCCAACTTTTTTAATATCAAGATAAATTCGTAGTCTAACTTAATAATTCCATTTCTGGGATAAGGGAAAGAACCCATTACGGTTGCTCCACCTGTAGTATTGCAAGTGGTTACTTTCTGCCAGATAATGGCACCCATATAATCAAAGCCCATAGTCTCGCAAAACTTAATAATCTCCGTGCGAATTGGAATGATTTTATACCTGCCATAATACACTGAGCGCGCAAATTGGTCGCCAATATTGATGCAGAGTCGGCACCCTTTATGCAGCACGCGATGGCACTCTTTCCAAACCAAATTCAGGTTGTTAATATAGTCCTCATAGGTGTCATTATAGCCGATCTGCTCCTTTGGTCCATAGTCCTTCAACTGCCAGTACGGTGGGGACGTAACGATTAAGTGCACAGACTCACCTTTTACTTCCCTCATTTTTCTCGAATCGCCAATTATTACTTTATGATAACCCATTTTCTCATCACTTCCTCAATCTTCAAGCCGCCGTTTCATATAACTTCTTCAATTTGCAATAAAAACCAGGTACACAAAACATTTTTGACAGGATTCACAGAATATACAAGATTCTAGATAAACCTGTTATACCATCAAAACAAACATTTTTTTATGTTCCTAAACACTTACCACGACTTTTCATATCAATACAGAGTCCACGATGTCGGAGCGGCAAGAGATGGGGGATAACATATCTCAAAGACCAGTTCCCATACCGCCCGCGGGCGTTGATATTGCTCGGGATTGGTCGGTCTGGGGCTTGTCCCCGGTTCGTTCCACCCCTCGGGCGTATTGAACCAGTAAGCCAGGTCCTCCGCCTCATATACGGGATAATAAATGCCGAAAGCGGTTTGAATCGCCTCTTTCTCCAGTCCGGCATGATACATAGAAGCAGCCAGGAAGTATGTGGTGCCTGTCCAGATTTCATCGGGTTGCTCCAGCCCCAGGTTACTGCCGTCTTCCTTTTTTCCATTGATTGCACCAATGTCGCCGATGCCGTCGCCTGTATAGTCGTGAAGCGGCACAACGCACCTTTCATAGACCTGCCGGAAGTGGGAACACATCCTCTCTTTCGGCAGAACATCGCCCAGCCCGTAAGCCTCGCAGTAGCGTTGCGCATTAAGACCATCGCTCATTATGGCGGTAGGCTCGCCACCGTAAAGGTCACTCTCGGTATCAATCTTGTAATATCCTCCCTGCGGATACCAGAGCTCGGAATCGAGATTGAGTTTAGCACTCGTAAGCCAGTCATCTACTTCGGTAGAAATGGGGTCATCCATAACCTGTGCCATTTTCTGCATCGCCTCCAGAGCGGCGACCCATAGACCTCCGCACAAAAGGCTGGTGCCATAAAGTCCCCAGGTATCATAAGTCTGGTCTGCACCCTCATTATTGGGGAGAAAATCACCATCGCTATCGGTGGTCTTCAAAAATTCATAAGTTGCCTCACAGGCGGGCCAGACATAGTTTAGAAAATCCCTATCCCGGTAAAGATAGTAGTATCGCCAGCACTGGAGGATAAATTTGGACGGATGGTCTTTCCAGTAATAACCGTTCCAGGGGAGAACGAATTGGAAATACGGGTCGCCGGAATCGGGATTTCCGGCGTGGTGTGGTGCGACTCCGGGAGGACCGGGTCTGTCATAATTCTGGTAGATAATGGCGTCTGCGAAACAGCGCAGGGTGTCGCGTTCTATCTCGGGCCAGAAACGGGCAAAGACAAGTGTGGAGTAATATCGCACATCAAGGGTATCGGCGTTGAAATATGCCTGGCACTCAACGACGAAGTGTTTATGGTCATCCTCGTGCAAGCTCTTAAATTCGTGGTCGTGACCGGATTTCAATCCCGACTCATAGAAGACTCCGCCAAACTGGTTGTAATAGAGTTCGTTAAATGCTGAGCATTTCAGCCAGTCGGGGAGATTTGTGTTGGTTATAAATGGATTCATCCACTTCAGAACCGCCTGCTCCCATTCTGAGTAATTATTCAGCGCCTCTGCAGCCACATCAAAGGAATTATCGCTATCGCGACCGAAATATTCGGTGTATTTTTTCCACCATTGTGTGCCACCGCCGAATGCCACAACAGGAAAGTCCCAGGCGATGATGAAGGGCATTATCTTACTCTCCCCCGGCGCAAGCGTTGTCTTTACGGCGAGGGCTGCGGCTGAATTGGAGCCGTCCAAGCAGGAGTTGCTCAATTCGCCGTCATCGGAGAAGTCGTTCCAGATATCGGCGCCGTTGCCGCTTGCACTGTTCCAGCTCAGGACATAAGTTACGGTCGTATTTGCGTCCTTTCTGGTGGCGATACACCACTCGGAGTTTTTTGTTTCCGGCGGGTTGGAGGGGGCGGTAGCCTTCATCACAATGCCGATGATATTGCCGCTGGCAGTTCTGAGCGTATTCGCGAATCCACTGCGGGCATTGTTCAAATACGGATTGCCAACATTTTGCCAGGTGAGCAGGATGGCGATGGTTACCTGCTCATCGGTGGGATTAGAGAGCTTAAATTGCCAGACCGCCACCGGATAGGAGGTCTCTTTATAGTTCTGTGCCATAATGGGGCTGAAGAATTTCTGCGAGACATCGGCATCGAAACAAGGATATGTGCACCATCCCATCGGCTGGAGGGCATAATATTTCCCGTCCCCGACGGCTATTTTGTTCCAGTCAGATTTTATATTTGCCCGCGTGGAAAGACACTTTGTTACAGAAGCGCCTGCGCCCTTCTTTTCATAGATATGAAAAGCGCCGCCATCGAGCCAGTTTGATTTGACGCCATTGCTGGCGATGTCCCACGACCAGGGACCAAAACTCCCCGAGATGCTATACATAAAAGAGCCAGCGCCGAAACCGCCCAGCGCCACACCTCTATCGGGGCAGGAACTGGCGGTGCCTGTAGGGACATCTCCAATATCTCTCTCCCAGGCGCAAGGAGGAATCTCGAAATAGTCCCCAACCGCCACCGTATTCAACAGCATCAGGACCATAATCGGAGCGCAGACTTTAACAATACCCCTCATCGTTTTTTCCCAGCCATTGTTTTCAAATTAGTCACGTTCTATGTGTTTGGGGTTATTCTATATACTTTGCAAACTATAAAGTTCTTTGGCAGATTTACGCGCAATTTTTTAGGAAAAGCTTGAGTATGAGCGGGGGAACAGTGCCTCTGTAATTGTTGAAAATGAAACATACAAATCCTGTTTGGGGTCTCCCTCACCCGGGCACAGTGCATCATTGAAATGAAAAATCTCACTTCCCTTACGCTCCTCGTCAAGTTCATTTCTTTGTTTTTCACCCTCCTCGGGTGCATCTCCCGGATTCCGGGAGACGCCCCTGCGTCCATCATAAGTTCAAAATTTCATTGACGCCCCTTTTGGGTAGTTGATATGAAGACTTTCCATATAAGAGTGATTAAGAGAGTAATGAGCGTATGCCTATCATAAATTATAAAAACCGTGAGATTAATTGTAAGATTGTTTATGTAGGACCGAGCCTTGGGGGGAAAACCACAAATATCCAGGCTATTCATCATTCCACACCCTCCCGACACCGCACTCCCTTACAATCCATAAATACCGATGGAGATAGAACCCTGTTTTTCGATTATTTCGCCCTCAATCTTGCCGAAGTGCATGGGCTTACAACCAAATTCCTCATCTATGGTGTGCCGGGGCAACCCTATTACAAATCAACGCGGAAAATGGTCCTGAATGGAGTGGATGGACTGGTCTTTATCGCAGATTCGGATAAATACCGCTTTTCGGACAATCTAGAGAGCCTCCTGGACTTAAAGAGTATGCTGAATGACTATGGCTATACTTACGAAGAAATCCCGATAGTCTTTCAGTATAATAAGCGTGACCTTCCCAAACTCACACCTATTGATGAATTTGAGCAGATTCTGAACGATAGAAAGTGCAAATACTTCGAGGCGATTGCTATCCAGAATCACGGCGTGATAGAGACCTTTAAGGCTATCTGTGCGGAGGTGATTGAGAAGTTGAGCCGCCGTATCGCCGCGGGGAAATCCGGGCATCCGGGAACGATTACGCCAAAATAAATAACTTGGGCGACGTGAAATCTCGCATCTTGAGAACCCGCTTTGCACTGGGACATTTATTCGCTACTTATTTTCGCACCCGGTAAGGGGGTAAATAGGAATCTATGCTATATCAAAACCTGGTAATCACTGAAAAGGATTTTGATTTAATCAAAGAGGGCATTACGCGTGTAGTGGAGGCAAGGGGGGTGCGTAGTGTCCTTCTGATCGACAAGAGTGGATACATCATAGTTGCAACGGGTGCATTCCGTTTCATACCTGCCGAAGAGATAGGCGTAATGGCTGCAGGCGCCCTGTCCGCGTTGAGCACAATGGTTGATATGGCGTCCCCTGGCCATCTCACCATTCAGTTTCACTCCTCGGCAGTTGACAATATCCATTTTGCAATGCTTAATTCGCACATCTTCCTCGCCATCTTATACAATTCCACCGCACTGGATGAACGTGGTGACAAAGACACTATCCTTAAAGCCGCCCAATCCTTCATCAAAAAGGTCCGCCCGCTCTTTGCGAAAGGAGAGTCAACCCTACCGGGGCTGGGTTCTCTGGATTTCATCAATGAAAAAATCCAGGAAATCTTTAGCAAAGAGGAGTGAAAACTTCATACCGCACCCTCCCCGATAGAAGAGACATCTCCGGGTTTTCCATAGCCAATATTACTGATACATATACGATGCCTGTGTAAAGAGTCGTGTTCTATATAACCACGAATTTCGCGAATTACACGAATGATTGATTCTACTATTTAAGTAGCGCCTTTACGCTGTAAATACTGTCAAAAATACTTTTTACCGCCACAGGCGCATTTTCAAGGTGAATTCTTTGTGTCTCGGTGGTTAATATTTTTCTTTCACCAACACTGACATAACAACCACGACATTAGTTATCGCTTATGGCTGGATTCGGGATAATATTTAAAACCGCCACAAATGTAAAGATGAAACGCAAATCGAAAAGAGATATTTATAGATACGGGTTGGTTCTTGCGGGGAAATATGCGCTATTGTGCGCGCTGGTTGTAGTATTTATGGGTCCATTCTTCTGGATGTTTTCAATAGCGATTCGAAGTAGCGGGAACATATATTCCCTACGCCTGATCCCGGAGCACCCAACATTGGGGAATTTTGTAGAGACCTGGAAGGCATTCGGACTTGCCCGCACATTTCTGAACAGCCTCATTGTGGCAACCACAACAGTTACGTTGAATATATTTTTGTGCTCGCTTGCGGCTTATCCACTGGCGCGGCTGAAGTTCCCGGGACGGCAGATAATATTTTTCTTAATCCTGAGCACTATGATGATCCCGTTTCAATTATATATGATACCGCTATTTCTCACCTGCCTTAAGATAGGGTTGGCGAACCGGCTTGCAGGTATCATTTTACCCACCTCTGTTGGTGCATTCGGGATTTTCCTCATAAAACAATACTACCACACAATCCCGATGGACCTGGAGGAAGCGGCGCGCATAGATGGTGCAGGGGAATTCGGCATCTGGTGGCGCATAATGTTCCCGCTGACAAAGCCGGCACTGGCAACCCTTGCCATCTTTATATTTGTAGGCAACTGGAGCAGCTTTCTATGGCCCCTCATCATTATAGATTCGCCGGAAAAATATACATTGCCTGTAGCGATAGCGAAGTTATCCGGTGTATTCATAGACAAGACGCAATATATGGCGGCAGGTTCAGTGATAGCCATAACGCCCGTGATAGTCATATTTTTATTTATGCAGCGATATTTTATCGGCGGCATCACCCTGGGCGCCGTAAAGGGATAAAAAGATGGAGAGCCCGAGAAATCCCGATAAGTGAGGGGCTACCGGACGCTCTCTTTTTCGGTCAATTTGATTGACAAAACCAATAGTGACCTCCTATGTGTCTTATTAAATATTGTTGTTGCTTCGGGAACTCTGATTGACTTATTATTCACCCGTTTTCGGGTCAAGAGATTTACAAATCGGGTGGGGAAATAAATGGAAGCGGTGGCGAAAATACCAGTGGCGTATCTTTTCCCACTTGAGAAACACAGTGCCCTGAAGCCCAAATACATCCTGACGGATAATATAATTACCATAGGTCGTCATCCGCACAACTGCATCACTCTTCCGCTCGAATCAATTTCGCGTCACCACGCCAGGATAGAAAGGCAGCGCGATGGCTTTGTCATAGTTGACCGGAAGAGCAGTAACGGCACATTTGTTAATGGGGAGAGAGTCAGCCGAAGCCAATTGTCCGAGGGGGACATTATTACGTTCGGTGATGTGGAATTCGGCTTCTCCACAAAGCCGGCAAAGGAAAGAGGCAAAGAAACCAAAGCCGATTCAACGGTGGAGATATTATCGGAGGAGGTAACTGTCCCGACCACTATCCTTGCGACAAAACCCTCCGATCCGACCCCACTGCCCTTAGCTGCTGCGGCGGTCGCCAATAAGGCAGACCTCATCAAGGCAAACGTGCGCCTCGCAACGCTTTACAGGCTAAGCGACCTCGTCAGGGATGCTCATGACGAACATTCCATCTTAGAGCGTGTAATGAATTTGATTTTCGATGTATTGCCGGCAGACCGGGGCGTCATCCTGAGCCGTGAAACAGAAGAACAGACGCAATTTGAGCCAGCTATTGTAAAATACCGGGGCGATGAGCCTATCTCGCAGCGCAATATCTCCATCAGCCGCACAATTGTCCAGCGTAGTGCTAATGAGAAGATTGCCATTCTTAGCAGAGATGCAAGGTCAGATAACCGCTTCAAGAACTCCGAGAGCGTCGTTATGCACGACATCCGCTCCACAATGTGTGTCCCCTTAATTGCCAAGGGGAAAGTCCTGGGTGTCCTCCACGTTGATACAAGAGAATCGGTGCATGCCTTTAACGAGGCTGACCTCACCTTTCTTTCCAGTCTGGCAAACGAGTTGGCACTTTCTCTGGAGAACTTGCGTATGCGGGAGATGATGGTGCAGCAAGAAAAGATGGTGGCTATCGGTCAGACAATTACGGGCATTGCACACAACATCAAAAATATCCTCCAGCTCACAAAGGGCGGTTCCCAGCTTATGGAGAGGAGCCTGAAGGAGCGTTCACTGGAGAACGCCCTTGCCAGCTGGGAGATAGTCAAACGTGGAGAGGAAAAAATCGGAAAGCTCGTTCGGGATATGCTCGATTTCTCCCGCAAGCGCTCCGTTCAGAAAAAGCCCAGCAATGTAAATATGCTCATAAAGGAAATCTCAGACTCCATAAAAGACGAACTCACAAAAAAAACCATCAAGATAACTCTTGATCTGGATAAATCCGTTCCGGAACGCCACCTTGACGAAGATGGTTTGTATAAATGCCTGATGAATCTCCTCGTGAATGCCACCGAGGCAATAAAACATACCCAGGGACTCATCAGACTCACAACCCACCTCACACCCGATGACTCCATTGAGATTAGCGTATCTGATAACGGTGAAGGTATGTCCCCGGAGGTGATGCAGCACCTGTTTGTTCCCTTCTTCACCACGAAGGGTTCAGGCGGCACGGGGCTTGGACTCTGCACAACCAAAAAGATAGTGGAGGAAAATAACGGCAAAATTACGGTCGAGTCTTCACCGGAGGAGGGCACTACTTTCACTATTACGCTTTATTCACAGGATACTAAAATTCAAAATGCGTGATGCGAGAATCCTGCTTCAATCCGACTCGGGGGAGAGAAAGGACTCAATCATTCAACGCCCCGGTTATGCCGTGTCCCTGACGGGTGGACTACTACTTTTATTTACCTTTTCGATTCTGTGTCTAATTTTTTGCCCTGCCGATGCCGGAGAGGTTTCTCTCTTTCCCCTATTCTCTTTCGAGCATGACACTGCGCTACCTCGCACAGACCTAAATCTCGCGTATCCCCTACTTCATTTCGACAAAACAGCAACAGATACGTTCGCCGTTATGCCATTTGTATTTTCGGTGGAAAAAAAAGGTGAGCCGCCAGCGACATCTGTTGATTTTCTCTGGCCCTTCTTTACATACCGCCTGAAACAGCGCCCCGGGGGCGCAGGCTCTCGCTCACAGACAGCGTTTTTACTTTTGTCGTCCCACTCGGCAAAGAAAGCACCCGAAGGCAATTACAGAAAGTGGACATTCTTCCCATTTCTCTATTGCGGCACGGACAGGAACAATCATCATCATTTCATTTTATTCCCCTTCATCTGGTATGCCGATGATGCCTATGTCTATCTCCCGTTCCCCTCGACAAAGCCACAGAGTTTCAAAGCATTTCTGCCCTTTTACGGCATGTTCAAAAACCTTGGCGGGCGCGAGCTTGTCAGGTATTACCTCTTCCCGCTCTTCACATACGTAAAGCATAAACACAAAAGGCGATACCATTTCCTGTGGCCATTTTTCGGATACGGGACGGGCAAAGATTATGAGGCATACAAAGTCTTTCCCGTTTTCACATACGCAAAGTTGCCCGAAGGCTCCACTCGCCTGAATTACCTATGGCCCCTTGGCTATCGCCGCAGGACAGTGCAAAAAGATGGCATTGTTAAGGCAATTGATTTCTTTGTGCCGCTATTTATGCGCCTGCGCACACCGAAGGAGAAATGGGATTACTATTCGCTTCTATACGCCAGACGCATAACGCCCCTGCGGCGGCAGTGGTCGGTATTGTGGCCCCTCTTCAAGACCGCCAACTTCCCAAAGGAAGATGCGCGCAGCTTTACATTATTCTTGCTTCTCTTCAAATACAAAAACGGCAGGGAAAATAACACCCTCCAGTTTTTTCCATTATTCGGGCGGCGCCGCAAGCCCGGACGCACACGCTCATTTATCCTCTGGCCCCTTTATCACTACAAATACGATGACTATGGCGCATACACCTTCAAGCGGAATTACCTCTTCCCGTTTTACATAAGAAAAGTAATGCATCAGAAAGGTGGCGAGACCCAGACGCGAACCATCTTCTTCCCGTTTTTTGCAAGCGCGAAGAAGTCAGACGGCAGCCGGTGTTTCTCGGCACTACGCATCGGTTATTACGACCGCGCCGATGTAATTGATCGCAACTGGGCGCCGATTTTGCGCATCTATCAATCTCAGCACGATGCAAAAGGCAATTTCTCTAAACGCGTGTTCTGGAAACTTTACGTCCGCGAGCATCTGGGCAATTATGACCGCACCGAGGTCAATACACTACTGTTCCAGTGGAAGCGTATCGGCACCGAAAAAGAATTTAATCTCCTCGGTGGACTTATCGGGGTGAAACGCACCCCGCTCAAAACCACATTCAAACTCCTTTTTATGTCTCTTGGTAAAAGTGGAAAGTGACCTGCCCATCATTGATTGCGTGGAAAAGATGCGGGAATTTCTATTTGCCCTCAATCCTGCATTTGAGAAGCGACGCTCGTTTTTACTCGCCACTCGCCCCGCACTTAAACCTCACGAATGGGTGCTTGAGGTGTATCTCGCCGCCAGCCTTAAGGTTGATATAGAAGGCGCTGCCGGTAGACGTAAAATCCACCGCCTCAGACGCCGTCTCGAAATGGAACGGCGGAAGTCTGAATCTCCCGAAGTGGTCAGGGAGATGCCCGAGGTGGATTATGACCAGCTCCCCGCAGCCACCATAGAAAAGCTCCAGAAGGGAATTTTGCAATTAGAGACACTTTTGTCAGACGGCAGATTGGAGAGATGGTTGAAGGCGGGGGCACAGATAGCGGTGCAGGAGCTCTGGAGAAATTTAATAGGACTCGGGGGCATCAAGGCATATAGATTTCTCGCCCACCTCGGAGTACCGGCAGGTGTCCCTGATGCCCCGAAGCGTGCATTTCTCTTTCGGCTGGGCTGGTTAAAGAATCGAGGTGCAAAGCCGGAGTCGTTCAGGGAATTTCAATCCTTATACGAAAAGGCGGCACGCCTCACCGGCGAATCCTTGCGCAGTCTGGATTATTTAATTGCCCTCTTTTCCGGGGCGGAGAGGGTGCCTGAACGCGTCCTGCCTGTCTGTGGAAAAAATCCACGATGCAAGGAATGTGTCCTTACCAATTATTGCCTTTATCGGCGGTATGCAGACACTGAAGATGTTGATGGTGTCACGCGCGTCCCGATGCACGCCTGGTTGCCCGAAGACCAACCACGCGAGAGACTCGAACACCTCGGTCCATCCGCCCTCTCCGATGCACAGCTCCTCGCAATCCTATTACGCACCGGCACTGGCGAAATCTCCGCTCTTGACCTTGCCAATAAACTCCTGCACACATTTGGTTCGCTGCGCGGCATCGAGGATGCCTCGCTTAAGGAACTGTGCCGGCTTCGCGGCATCGGGAAAGTAAAGGCGATAGAAATCAAAGCGGCGGTTGAGCTCGGAAAACGCTTCCTTCAGGAGACTCGGGAACCGCGGTTTATCATTAAAGAGAGTGCGGACATCTTCCGCCGGTTCCAGATGCATTTCACGGGTATCAAGCAGGAGACGTTTTTTATGCTTCTGGTAAATACCCGCAATCACGTAATAAAGGAATGTGAGGTCTCGCGGGGTTCATTGACATCGAGCACGGTGCATCCGCGAGAGGTCTTCAAGGAGGCAATCAGGGAATCGGCATCCGGCGTTATCTTCATCCACAACCACCCCAGCGGAGACCCTGCGCCGAGCCGGGCTGACATTGCCCTCACCCATCGCCTGAAGGAGGCGGGCAATATCCTGGGCATCCGCGTCCTTGACCACGTAATTATCGGCGAAAATCGCTACTTCAGTTTCGCCGACCAAGGACTACTCTGAAACAAGAAATATCCTGACACCAGCCGAATAAACGTGGCAATGACTCTCCAGAGTAGTCGTCATGAGGCATTCGCCTCTCCCGAAAGGACAAAAATTATTCTCCATTATATCCGTTGCCGCCTCCGCCGCAGGCGGATTGGAGCTATTATTACGTCTGTTGTGCCCTGAATCCGTTGGTGTGAATAAATTTTCGGAGCAAAAATATAGAAATCCTTGGTAGGAGGACACAACGATGAAACACCACATAGAGGGGGCAATCTCACTTTACCGCGCCGGAGAAAAATCCGCCACAAGTGAAGTTTTATGTTTGACCGGCTGACCTCAAGTGGCTTAAATTGTTCACAATTGTTCATCGTGTAGGATGAAGTATTTTGAGAAATGCCCAGATAGCTGACGCTTGAAGAAGCTGCGGAACATCTGAAGATGAAGAGTACGATATACTGGCTTGCACCCGAGGAGAGATTGCCAGCTCACAGGGACGGTACTAGTCCTAATACAAGCGCAAAAAATATAAAATAAAAATGGAAAATACTCGAAAGGCGCT
>CAZGKP010000080.1:0-15189 GCA_964526215.1 uncultured Candidatus Sumerlaeota bacterium | reverse complement strand
TTTATCCACAACCGTGCCTTCAATAGATGCCATTTTCCGGTCATCAATGCCAAAGTAATCCAGAGTGCCATATAGTATGGCGAGTGCCTCCTTACGGCAACCTGCGGTCGTGGATATCCTGTCTTCGACGCCGGGGGCATCGAACATAATCGGACAGACGTATGTCGCTGTGTATTTCTGGGCAGCGTGCATTACCTCCCAGCTCGACCAGCCATGGACTTCGCCTTTAAACGGTTCCCGGCTCGAAATGTTGCCAGGTTCTTTTCCGGTTCCCAGGAGCTGTCGCAGGTGGAAAATTAAATGCCTGCCTATCTTTTGTCCGCCGTCCCAGCGGGAGCCGATTCGAGAAACATACATACGAGGTTTTTCACCCATCCCAGGTTCGGGCAGGCGGTGGCCAATAGTCATAAATATGTCCGGATTCCTCTCAAGCCCGAATCTTACACGGGAAACATTGTCCATAGTTTTGTCAATCTTTCTTGTGATGGAAACATCCACACCCGCGCGTTCCAGGTAATCGTATAGGTAGAGCGCAGTTACAAGGTTGGCGTCCGAAGCGCGAAGACCCTTCTCACCGATTGCAACCGGATCATGGCCGCCTCCCTCCGGGTCGAGGACAATCACTTTTCCCTTTAATGCCCCTTGAAAGAGTTCCTTTGTATCTCTGTCAGGTTTCACGGGAGATACATCCTTCATATCAAATTTTTCGCGAAAGACTTTGGATGTATGTCCTGCCAGATTACGCGCGGCAAGTACAAGCTCATGCTCATCTCTGGAAGTGTTTTCCGGAAGCGCAATTTCCACCACTCCCGTTTCCGGGTTGAAAGCGACAGGGGCAATGGTTTTACCATCGAGCTCGGCACGGATGCGTTGGGGATCGGTGAGGGCTGTTCCCTCAGGTTGAATGATTCTTGCGCGGATGATACCATCAGATGAGACCTTTATCTCCTTGTCTGTAACAATTTCAGGACGCCCCCCGGCGAAGAATTTCTCAATGGCGCGAAAATAGGCTTCACAAATGGAACGCAGATATTTCTTATCCCTCAATCGTATCTCTTCTTCCGGGTTCTGCAGATATGAGGGTTCAGCAAGTATTGCCGGGTAGCTGTTCTCCCGCAGAACGCCATAAGCCCAGCACATATATGTTTTACTGTCGGGGAGTTTTAAGAGCGCCTGCAATTCCCTGTAAAGGAGACGGGCGGCATCTTCGCTCGGTCCCCCTCTGTCTTTCCAGTGGTAGAAAACCTCGATTCGGTTTACGGAGGTATCACCCTGGGCGTTGGCGTTGTGATGCATAGACACGAAGAGATCGGTTTTCTGCGCCCGGTTAAATTTCCACCGGTCAGTAATGCTAATAGCAGAGTCGTCGGAGCGTGTCATTACGACTGTAGCCCCCGCCTTCTCCAGCATCTTTTTCAGCATAACGGCTTCTTTGAGATTGACGTCCTTTTCCGCCAGCCCTTTCGCCCCGACGGCACCCGTTTGGGAACCGCCGTGTCCCGGGTCGAGGCAGATCTTTTTCCCCTTCAGGGGTGAGTGCTTTTTTGTCTTTTCCGTTTTAAGGCTGACTCCTTTTTCCTCTGAAAAAACGAAATGGATAGTAAATATCGTCAGAGTAATTCCCACTATAATACAAGATGTTCGACGAACCCGACATTTTGATAAAGCCTTCATTCTCTTTTCCTCCTGTGATTAGCGATTTTGCAGATACGCTTTCCAACGTTTCAGTGTTTTTTTTGTCGCCGTTTTATAATCCTTAAACCCTGGGTTCCAGTCCCGCCACTCAATGAGTGTCTGTTTTTCTGCCACCTTTACGTAACGTGTCCAGGGCTTGGAGCAATTTTCTATCCACTTCGATGCGGCTGTTTTTAAAATTCGTGGTGGACAACCGAAATATTCTGACATTCTTTGGTGAAAGTGATTCGGCATAAGGCACCAGGCATGAAGGCGGTATGAGAAAAGCCGGGTATATTTAGCGATGTAGAATAAAAATTTTTGTCGGTCCTTTCTGTCAACAAACACCACGTCTACCGAATCACTTCGGGACAGAACGTGATAGAGCGAAAAAGGTAAATCAATACGTTTTGGTCGAGCCATAGGTGTTTTTCACTCAAAAATATGCCGCAAATATCAAGTTTTCTTTAAGATTCTACATAAGTTTGACCCTAAATCCACTATGGTAAGGTCTCTGAATCCAGCAGTCTTATCCCTGGATTCGGGTTATTTATATTCGGTCCACAGGACGGGATTGGCTTTTGTCGCTGCAATTGCGCCCACGCTGATGACACAGTTTATGCCGCTTATTGAGGAGGAAAATACATACCCATCAGGTATTCCGCAGGAACAGAATAAAAAGGTTCCAGTGGGGTCTATATCTAACCCGTCTCCAAAAAGCACAAAGTTGCTACAGGGCACATACCAGGGTGAAATATCGGCATCTCCGAAAATCTGCTCCTCTATAACATAGTCCTTAGCTGTGTGGGAACTCCCTGCGCTTTTAGTAAGCTTAAACATATTAAAAACAGAGTTTGTATAGGTGTAGGGTGGGTCCGAGACATACACCCCGATGATGTCTCCCGTCTGCGGATTCACATCAAATGTATATACATACGAAAAGTTGGTCAGATTACTTGCCTGAGCGTAGCCGAGGACATATGATTCCGCCTTGGTGTTCTTATCAATCCGACCAATCCCCCCGGCTATGGTAGAATAGAGGACATCTCCGTTCAGGTCTATCTCTATGTCATTGATGGGAATCATTGCGGGTGGAAAGAAAACGGTATGCCAGAGCGAAGGGGTGCCGTTTATCTGGTCAGCCGGAATGGTAGCGATTGCATCTCCAACAGCGATATAAATCATATCAGGATTTACCGATTTATCAACCGTAATGACCGGGTAAGCGAATGGCAATGTCATACTCGTAATAACCGTAATCTGTGAGGGATTTCCGGGGACGATTCGATACAGTTGAGATTCATTATACCCGTAGCTTAAGCAGGCGAGGACGATTGAGTCATCGGAGAGCATCTCCACGTCGGTTACAGTGGGCCAGGTGCCAGTTTCACTCCAGCGAGGGTTTACGGATGCAAGCTGAGATTGGGTTGCCAGTGTGGTGAAGGATGGGTTGGAGCCTGAAGGTACCATTTTGATAAGTTGGTTTGCGCCGATGGGACTCGATGCCCCCAGGGGAGCCTTCTGGTCAAAGAAGACAAAGCGTCCCTGGGAGTCAAAAGCCCCCGCCCACGGGTTAGCCGTATTGCCGGTGAAGTTGGTAATCTGGTCCCGGTTGGCAGCCATAGCGATTTCAGGCACCGGCGAAGGTAGCACTGGTGTGGGCGTTGGTGTGGGGGGTGGGGGTGGAGCAAAGTCGGTATCTCCAACATAAAGGTCCATATCCGAGAAGATAATAAGGGTGGACAGAATATCGAAATAGATTTTAGATAAATCTCCCGAGAGGCTTCCACCGGTTGGCCAGCCGGAAGATGTGCTCCCCAGAAATATGGGGGCAGGGAAAGGTTCCGAAGTTGAAGAACGCTGTGAATGGTAAAAGTCAAATCCTTTATACAGCACCAGGGTCAATTCATCTTCGCTGACATCTATAAGGTAATAACCGCCGCAAATTTCATCAATACGAGTCGGGACGCCAAAGGGTGAAGAGAGATTAGGGCGCGTAGCACGGTAAATTCGCGAATTGTTAGGGCTAAGTCGGTTAGATTCAAAATAGATTGTCAGTTCACCATTAGCCGGGCGGGGGTATTTGTCTTCGGCGCTGTTGTCGCTCACCATGGTTAGCTTGGTGGGGGCGGAAAAGGGGTTGCCCGTCGAGCTGCGTGAGGCGAAGAAAATGTCGTATGTCCCATCGCGGCTGGAGGCGAAATACAAGTGAAGCCTGTCGTTGCTGACCCAGGGATTATCTTCTCTATCATCTGACATCACGTTGACGAAAGGCGCAACCGTGATGTTGCCGAATGGGTCGCTGGTTGAGGTGCGGGTTGCCTCTACAAATGTTTCATTAGTAGACCAGTTAACCAAATCAGTAACTCGACAGAAGTATATGGCAAGTTCATCATCAGTAACACACGGGACGGCTTCCATCACCGAATCCTGGGACAGTTCGGTAATTTTCGTTACATTGGTGATGGCGGCGAACCCGGAGACAACGAGGCAGGAAAGCACCAAGATAATTAAACCGTGTCTCATCTTTCAACCTCCTTATGTTAAGTTGGGCTTAAGAAACCACAAATATGGGAATCAAAATCAAGAGGAATTTATGGAAATTTAGTGGTATGTTAACTCCACCCGTTACTTGTAGTATAGTTATCTGGTAACGTCTCAGTCGGATAAACAGGCCTATGAGTCGGTGATAATTTGGAAAACCCTTTGGGCTGATGTGGTTTAGCCAGAATTTTTTATGGTATAACAGTCCTCGTGAAGTTTTCACTTATCACATTGAACGAAGTCCGCCTGCGGTAGAGGGCGGCAACAGATGCAAGAGCATTGCGATTGTCCTTAATCTGCCGTTCGAGGCTTATTTGTGTGCAGTTTCCCCCTTGCTCCGGTTTTTCTATTCAAACTCACGGCTTGAGGAGATGAATGATGCGGCGAAATCCCGCTATTAGATAATTCTTCAGAATCCGGGGCTTCGTAACAACACGACTCAATGTCCTTACAACATAATGCGGGCGTATGTATAGCGATAGGAGTGCCTTTTTCCGCCACCGCGTGAGATAATGACTGGAAAGGGAATATGTGCGCACCGCCGCCTGTGCATAACTGCCCCCTGAAAGCGCCTCGCTCTCAAATAACCCGTCCCTTTTCGCAATCTCGTAAAATTCTGTCCCCGGCAGCGGATATGCGATATTGAAATCAAAAAAGTCCGTATCGAGTTTGCGGGCGAATCGCAATGTGGCTTCGAGTGTCTCTTTCGTCTCCCAGGGCAGACCGATGACGTAAAAACTATGCGTGCGAAGTCCCGCCTCCTTCGCCACCTGCACAGCTTTATAGGCATCCTCAAGACGGGCATTTTTTTTCATTTTATCCAGCAATTCCTGGACGCCGCTCTCGATGCCGAAAGCCACAACCCAGCACCCGGCGGATTTTAATGCGCGTGCCCGCTCCGCATCAAATGTGTCCACACGGCTGTTGCACCCCCAGTGGATGTTGAGACCGCTCTTGCAAATCAGGTCGCATAGTTCCAGCACCCATCTCTTTTTCATCGTGAAGGTATCGCCGTTGAAGAGGAACTCACGGATGCCGTAACGTTCAACGCATTCTTTCACCTCTGCAACGATGTTTTGTGGTGAACGCACACGCAGCGCGTAATTAGAGAGTCTGCCTGCGGGACAGAATATGCAATGCGCCGGACAGCCGCGATTCGCAGAAATCACCGTGAGTGGATTATGTGTTTCGGGACTTATGTAGAGCGAATTATCAAGGAGGTCGCGCGCCGGAAACGGCATTGAATCGAGGTCGTCAAGCAATGGGCGAGGTGGTGTGCGGATAAATTCATATCCGCCATCTGTTATTTTGCGAAATAAAAGACCACGGATTTCCTCAAATGGATTTCCGCTGACAATCTCTTCAAAAGTCAGTTCAGGCTCGCCAAGGAGGATTGCATCGAGGGCAGGATGTTCGGCGAGGACGCTTTCGCCGAATTCGGATAGGTATTCGCCTTTGGCGAGAGTAGTGCAGTGAGGCGAGACCTCCTTTGCAATTGCGGCGGCGCGCAAATCATCCTGAACAGTTGCGGTGGTGGTGCTGATGAGGACGAAATCGGGAGAGAAAGAATGCAGGCGATTTTTCAAATCGTCCCAGGATTTGCCAGTAGCGGGATAGTCTTCGATTATGGCTGTGGCACCGGCGCGGCGGGCAATAGCGGCGAGATATGCCAGGTCAATCGGCGGAAAGATAATGTTTACGGTTTGTTCCTCCACGCGCGACTGGCATCTATCGTCCCGCCGATACAGCCCCGATGGCGGATTCAATAAAATGACTTTTTTACTCATAGATTCCACAGCATCTCAATTGATGCTAAAGTCTCTCCGAAGGTGTCCCAATTCGTCAAGCCGAAGGTGATTTACGACAGCGCCAAAATGAGCGCACGTTTTTTGTCCTTGCATTGGGATTTTGTTTCCAACCAATTGTCTCCCTGAACGTCTAATAAAATGGAGCGAGGAAAAAATGCAGGCAGGGAGAATTCGGGGAAGGGATTGCCCTATGAGTGGACTATCTGGTGATGCCGAAACCGCGGACTCGGAACGAATACTCCGGCTCAGGTTCAAAAAGGCGGTTGCGGGCGATGTGGATGCCTTCTGGGCGCTTATCGAACCTTATAGTGGTCTTATCTATTCGGTTGCATTCGGTATCCTCAAAGACCCGGAGCGTGCACAGGACATCCTCCACGATGCATATCTGAAGGCATTCCGCTCCCTGAATAATCTGCGCAATCCCGGGCTTCTGGCGTCCTGGCTTCATTCCCTGACGCGGAATCTGTGTTATGAGGTCTTGCGCAAAGATGCCCGCGCAGAACGCAAAAAAATTGAGGTCTTTCGGCACCGCCCACGAGTTGTCCCCATCTATGAAGTTCTCGTGAAAGAAGAAGAACTCCGGCAACTCCAGAAGGCACTCGCCACGCTCCCCGAACCCTTCCGCATCGTCCTCGGAATGAAATATATGAACCGCTATTCGTGCAAAGAGATAGCGGAGGTGCTGGACATCAGCATTGCGGCGGTCAAGTCGCGCCTGTTTGAGGCGAGAAAACTCCTCGCCCACCGAATGACCGAACTTGAAAAACAAACTAAACCCGATAGTAAACTACATCTATCTCAAGGGAGAAAAATAAACCACGGAGAAAACACAGAGGTTTAATCACCCCCAAATCTCCGTTCTCCACAGGCGAATGTTCCATACTCTCCGTGACTAAAAAACTATATTTCATCCTTTTAGGCGAGGTGCCGTGGCGAACTGCTCTGAAAATGTGAACCACAGGGAGCACGGGGAACACGGGGAAGAAAAAAAATCCCGGTGTCACCCTGTGCCCCCAGTGGTTAAAAACTGCTCCGAAGAATTATTTACCACGGAGTGCACGGAAAACACGGAGAATAGGTAGAGAAAGAAAAACCTCCGTGCTCCGTGGTTAAAAATCCGATATTAAGGGAGGCTATGAAAAATGAAGTGTGAAGAGGTTGAACACAAATTACTTGAATATCTTGATGGTGAGCTGTCGGATGAAGAGACGGCGGCACTCCTGAAGCATCTTGAAGAGTGCAAGACCTGCGCGGCACTCCTCGAGCGTTATCGTAATCAGGAAAGGCTGCTCGAGAGGTATTATGAGACTATGGCGAAGGTCGCCCTCGGTGCGCCAAAACCGAAGCTGGAGGCGCCCCGAAAGGTTGTGGCTCCCACTCGCCGGGCATTCCGTTTATATGCCGTAGCCGCCGTCTTCGGTTTGATGCTACTCGGCGGACTTGCCCTTTTTGTTTATCATCAAAAGACGCAGAGCAAAGCCGGTCAGGAGGTCGGCACCGCACTTAATGTAATGGGACGGGTCTTCTATTTCGAGGATGGTAAACTGCTCCCCTTAAAAGAGGGGATGCCGATTACGTCCCGCACACGCCTGAAGACCACAAACAAATCTTATTTAGCCGTTCGGCTTCGCACACCACAGCAGGCAGCAGAACCCAATGTGGTGGAGTTCAAGGATAACTCCATTGGGGCGTTCCTTGCCTACAATGACCGGATGGTGCTCTCGCTTGAACGTGGCGAGGTATGGGTGCACCTGAATCAGAAGCCTCCCAAACCGTTCGCCGTTAAAACTCGCCAGATATTCATCCGCGACCGAGGCACAATTTTTAACGTGGCGCAAGGGATGACGGGAACACTGGTCGGCATGGTAACGGGCAAGGTGGAGTTTGATTTTGACGGAAGCCGTAAGGTGGTTGAACCGAGGGAACTTTTTACCTCGTTTGAGGACAAGAGTGGCGACACCGTTCGCAAGCACATTTACTGGAGCCATTATCGCGAGAAGCTCCTGGCACTGCTGGGACCGGAGCGGGCGCCCCGGGCTATCGCCGAAACATCGCAACGCCTCCAAGTCCCGGAGATTCCAAAACCCACGCCCACCCCCGAAGTGCCTATAAATGAAGACCTTGGCTCACTCGACACCACCGAATTGATGCCCATAAATACCCGCTTCTTCTTTGAGGTGGCAAGTGTTCCTGAAACCATAAGCGACTGGGAATCCAGCGACTACAGTCGCCTCTTTCAGGACCCTGCACTCGTTCAGTGGTGGCAAAGCGATGCAATGTCGGAACTTCACAGTGTAGTCGTAAATGAGTTAGGAGCGCCGAAATGGATAGAACTGGCGAAGTCCATAAATGGTTCGATGAGTTTCAGCGTTACCAGCGGAGGCAACCCGATTTTGGTGGCTGACTGTCGCGAGGATTTTGAGTCGGTGCGCAAAGTTCTAAATACCGACATAACACCTCTCCTTAAGAGGTGGAAGGCGCGCTCGGGTGTTCACTCCTCTAACATTCCGAAAATTCATCTTAAGCAGGGCTATCTCGTAATTTGCTGGAATGCCGGGCTGGTGAAAAAGACGCTGAAGGCAATCGAGGACGATGCGCCGACCGGTTTTACCGAGACGCAATTTTACCAGAATCTGCGCGACAATGTCCCCAACAGCCGCCTTACAATTGCCTACGATTTCCGCTCAACAATCGCAGCACTCAAGAAGAAGGGCGACAAAGACCTTATGACGTTCCTTAAGCGGAGCGGGCTTGACGGTCTGGATTATGTTTTAGGCAGTCCAGATTTTGCCGGCAGGGGAATCAATCAGGCATTCCGCGTGGCATTCACCGGTCCACGCCACGGCGTTGTGGGCTGGATAGATGAGCCGTCGCCGATGGGTTCGCTCCGATATTATGGACCCGATGTTCATCTCCTTGTAGCAGCCAGGATTAAACGCCCCGAGCAGCAGATGTTTGCCGACGTTGTAAGATGGAGTTGCGAGGATTCTCACGTGAACCGGGAAAACGTCAAGCCCGAGGAACTTCAATTGTTTCGTGAACTCGCCGCCTGTCTCGGCAACGAGGTGGCGCTCGGTCTGGAAAATCCCGTCCTGCCAATCCCCAATATCCAGGTCGCCCTTGAGATACTCGACCCTATGAGATTCCACGATGTTATATTGAAAATCGTTGACCATCTCAATGCCGAGCTCCCCGGTTCTCACCGGATTATAATGGAGCCAACTGATTACAGGGAACACCTCATCGTAACGCTCTCGGCACGCGGCTGGAAATTCGACATCTCGTATGTGGTGCTGGATGACTTTCTTGTCGTGGGGCTTGGCGAGCCGTTCCTCAGGCACACGGTTGACGTCTTTGAGGAACACCGCTCAATCATTGATGAATACGCCTTCACACAGCTACTCCCCGATGCGGGGCAGTTGAATTTTTCGCTACTTTTATATCAGGATTTATCCCGCTCCATCCCGGAGATACTCAACAAAATCACCAGGGAGAAGTTGTCCGGGCGCGAGCGGGCATACCTGCCGAGTTTCGATGTGATGAAGCGATTCAAGTCCACCGGAATCAGCTACGCCTTCTCGAGCGACAAATACATAGATTTTTACATAAAGGGGTCTTCGGGTGTGGATTTCAATATGGGCGGAGCATTGCCGCTGGTCGCCCGCCTGCTTACACCGCGAATCATCAAACAGGACACGGAATCGAAACTGCACATTGCTCGTGCAAATCTCCGCAGCATCTCTACTGCCCTCGAAGCCTTTTACGTGGACAACGAGCGCTATCCTGAAATCTTAGAGGAACTCCTCTCACCGGTGGCATATATTTCCGAGATTCCGCCTGACCCCTTTTCCCAGACCGCGACATCTCCCCCACAATACATCGTCAACTCTGCGAGCAATTCATATGTCATATATAGCACTGGACCTGACGCGGCAGACGGATTAGGTGTTGTTCAATATGACCCCACAAACGGATTACGCAGCGCTGGCGATATCATTGTGAAAAACCCCGAGCATAACAACTCATTAGAAGCGAATCCCACCAGCCAGGAATAAAGCGCACTGCGCAAAAAACTGTTGGGAGGATGCAAAATGAAAAAGACAAAAATGGCTATTATTGCTGCGGGAGTGATATTCTTAATATCCGGGATGGTGGGATTGCGGGCTTATGCCGCAAACACCAGTCCCGAGGGGACATACCTCGTTATAGGCTTAACGGGTCTGGCTAAAATCGAATGGTCACCTCTGGGCTTCTCCGGTAAACTAGTTTTCCTACCCAGCCAACTTAGCGAAATCAAGCACGTATATCACCACGGAAACAATCTTGTTTTGATAACTTGTAAGTCGGATAGTCTTGTGGAGCAAGTTTCGGCGTGGAAACTAAAACCATCGGAAGAAATTCCCGGTGACTGGGACCTTGTAGCAAAACCGGGGCATTCAAAGACATTTTCAGTAAAACGGGCAATGAAAAATCTGGTTAATCTCAACTCTCCTTTGCCTTCTTACCTTCACCGCGTTGAAGATATACTCCTTCCAAAATATTTCGGGCTGAGCCCTGTGGAAAACTCCGGGATACGCAACTTCATTCGCAAGTTATTCGGTAATTCCCCGAAACCTCCTGTCAAAGAACAACTCAAAATGAACAACCTTGAGATGGCAAAGGCAATCTTCCTCAACCATCCCAAAGACCCCTATATCCGTGTGCTTTATCTGGATGCGCTGTTGAGGGCGGATAAATTGGACGAATTTAACAACGCCTTCTCGCGATGGCAAAGCGACTTAGAGGCATCATCAAATCCAGGTCTTATAGAGGCAGCACAACTCGCAGAGATGGCAATAGAATCCCATAAACTCTCCGCCACCGGACAAAATGCCTACGACTACATTTACCGCCTTGGACATTATGGGCCTCGGGGAGGTATTTCTGTGCAACCGGGGGATACTTACGTATCGCTTTTGGAAAAGGCAGCCGCTTGCAAATCCAGCATCCCACCGGTGAATTCGCTTCTAATGGAGAACCTTATATTACCAAATTTTCTCGCCGGACAGGTTTGCTCAAAGGTACTTCGCACACAGGCAACTTTTGCAATGCTCAAAGGCGATAATGAGAAAGCGCTTCATCTCCTTACCCTTACCTATCGCCTCGGACAGCTATACTGTGGAAAAACCTGGCTGATAAGTAATTTGATTGGTGTTGCGGTTCGTGCCATTTCCTGCGGCGGGATGGAGATTTATCTCCTCAATGCCTGCCACACTCCCGATGATGTAAAGGCATTCTTTGATAACCTGCAAAACCTGCGCAAAACAGATGACACCTTACACTGGGAGGATATTATCTCTCTTGAATCCCCTATCTGGTCGTACCTGCCGGAAGGATCTGGACCAAATCTCAAAGAGGCAAAAGTCCGCTGGAATATAACCGAGACGAAGTCGCTACTATTGGTGGGTGCAGCGGCGGCACGCTATCGCTTCCTGAAAAATGGCGAGTTTCCCAAAAGCGCAGCAGATTTTGCACCGCTTCTGTCTGGAGGTCCGCCCGAAGACCCATTCGGAAATCAGCCACTTCGCTTCATCTCCGAAAAAGAGCCTTTTGTGATATACAGCATCGGTCCCGATGAAAAAGATAACGCTGCCAGCATCACTTACGACCCGACAAATGGCACTGTCAGTCGTGGCGATATCTTCATAAAGATTCCGCGCAAGCGTAAGTATCCCTTTCCGCCAAAAGGCAAACTCGCCACAACAAAACAGGGCTTGTTAAAACAATTCCCGAACGGCTTGCCACCTGATATCTTTCATCGCAAAAGGGGCGCACTTTTAAGCATAACCGACACTGTCCCGGCAAAGATTGTGAGTTTCGGACCCGACGGAGATTGGAAGCGCGTAAAAGCTGGCAAGGGTTTACTCCTGCTCGACCCGCCCTATGACCCGACAAATGGCACAGTCTCAAACGGCGACCTCATCCTCGATACAGGCAAACATTTTTAAGATTTCTTGCATTCATATATTAACCAGCCAAGACTTAACCACAGTTTCCACAAAGAGAAGAAAATTTTATTGCCATTACTGATGCATCACTAATGAGTCCAACAATATTTCGTTATAAAGGTTACCGTTTCTTTTTCTTCTCTCGTGAAGAGAGGCGAGTTCTCGTGCATATGTCTTGCGCAAGGGGAGAGCAAAGAGGAGGGAGTGCTTATGGCGTTTTTTGCGCGTGGGGGGGAAGATGCTCTCCGTATGCGTGCTTTTCGTAACGCACTATTAGCTGCTTGCGGAGCTTTAATGGCTCGTTCACTCGCTGCATCGTTATATCGGCATACTTTTTCTTCACTTCATAGGCGACCCATCGGCGCTCTAAGTTCGCCGCAACTTTCGGCGTCGTCCCTATGCCGCAGAATGGGTCTAATACTAAATCGCCTTTATACGAATATAACT
This sequence comes from uncultured Candidatus Sumerlaeota bacterium, assembly GCA_964526215.1. Taxonomy (GTDB): domain Bacteria; phylum Sumerlaeota; class Sumerlaeia; order MWCT01; family MWCT01; genus CAZGKP01. The sequence continues at coordinate 2,729 of CAZGKP010000080.1, read as the reverse complement.
GAATCAGGCGGAATGGGATTTCTTCGGGGAATGGACAGGGATGTTCGTATTGCCCTGGCGGCACCGGCGCTATGTGCCATATATTGTTCGCTATCTCTTTTTTGAATATTGAGTCAATCTCGATGCGGTTGTGCTCCTTTTCTTCGGGCGTGCGCTCTGTGTAAATCTTGCGCTCTCCGGGTTTGCGAAATAATAAAATGTATTCTGTCATTATGTTCGGATAAAAGTATCCCGGATATGGCTTTTGGATTACGGAACCTGCGCGCTTCACGCCCCCTGTGCACTTCGCCCAGATGATGTCTTGATGAAACTCCCACCCGATAGACCCCATTAGATTCGTAAAGTGGAAGGGGAGTGGGGTATGTTTGCCATCCAGCAGCACTGTGCCGATGACGACCGCACAGATTGAACCTTCCCTGTGGACGCGCAAGACCTCCTTGAAGCACCCACGCAAAAATTCCAGATATGTCTCATAATCCATAGGTTTGCGCGGGCGATAATTCTGTGCGCTGTCGGCGGTATGGACGTCATAATCTATAGCGTTCCAGTAAGGCGGGCTTGTTACGGTGAGGTTGACGGATGCGTCTGCGAGTTCATACATATCCTCGCACGAATGTAAAAAGATGCGGTTTAATTCATAAGGGGACATAATATAGGTTGTAACAGGCAGATTATGCGCCTGCACAGAGTCGAAAAATATGGGCGTGGATTCACCGAATTTTTAATCTCTGGATGCTATTATCCCTCCCTGATTCTCTCGATTATTTTTACAGTAGAGCGTCGAGTTTGGTTTTGATGACGCTCTTGGGGCTTAATCCCGCAATACGGTCAACTTCCTCGCCATTCTGGAAAAATATCAGGGTGGGGATGCCCATAATGCCGAATTGCCCGGCTGTCTGGCGGCCATTGTCCACATTCACTGAGCCGATCTTCACTCGACCATCGTATTCATCCACCAATTGCTCCAAGATGGGGTCGAGTATCCGACAGGGCGGACACCACGCCGCCGAGAAGTCGAGCAGTGCGGGGGTTTCCGACTCTAAGATTTCGCTCTTGAAGTTTTCATCCGTGATTTCAATCGGTTGTGCCATTTCATCCTCCCGAAAAAAATAGTTTAGTTTTGTAGTCTCTTTTGGGGCTTTTTACTGTGCACTTTTATATATAATTGCGGGGTCGGGTGCCTGGACAGATGTATAACGTCTTCCCCAGTCGAGTTTATCGCGCGGTTTTTTGATCCTTCCGATAAAGGTTTTATCCAACTTCACGCCTTTGGGTGGGCCGACTGGCTCAACACGATAACCGATGCCGTTTGTGGCTCTCTGGGATGACCAGTATCTTATTGCCTTTATTTTTCCGGAGTCGTCTTTGAGCCACTTGATAAAGACAACTGAATGTCCAGAACCACTGTGTCGCCATATCTGACAGAAGTCGCCCGCACGGGCGCGTGTTTTGTCTCTTATTTCCACACCGACGTTTTTTTTCTGCATCACGGCGACACACTGTCTGACGCGGTCACCGATTGAGCCATACCATTCGCTTCGCACCTTTTTCATCTCGCCAAATGAGATTTTGCCGATTTTCTGCCTCCCAGTCTTCTTATTGTATTCCTCGTATGCGCGCAGGAAGACCTCAAAGGTGAGTCCGCAGCAATAACACGAGCCACCCGGTTGAGCTTTGGCAAGAAGCTTGCCAAGATAAAAGAGGTCGCGTGTGTGCCCCGTTGTGCCGCCCTTCCACAGGTAGCGATACGTGCCGTCTGTGGGATATGACCGCACCATAGCAAGGATATCCTCATTCATTCCGAATGGTGCGAGATATGCCTCGAAGTAAACGCGATTAAAGAAAGGTGCTGTAAGTTGGGTGCGGAATGTGAGACTTCCCTGGGATGAATCGAAGCCCTTGCCATCGTTATCGAGGACGACCTCGCGGAATGCTGCGCCATCCTTGCGTGGTTTAAGGCGCAGGATTGCCACAAAACGTTCGTCTGAGGCGGACAGGTCTGTATCATAGCCGACTGTTACGAGAAAGGGCATCCCGGTCGTAATCGAGGTAGGGAGGTCAAGAAATTCCAGGTGTGCCTGGACGGGCGATGGCTGATATGCGGCATTAACCGAGAGGGTCAAAAGGGAAAAAATAGCACCAGCCCAGAGATGTTTTCTCATAATCTCTCCTTTTCCAGCTCAGTAAATTTCGGCTCTGCGCGGCGGTGTGGCAAGTGGTTTACCGTCCTTTTCTGCGAGGCGATAATTTGGTATGTATCCGAAATGCCCGCTTCGAGTTTTAACGAGGTAAAAAAGGATAGTGAAAGCAGGTTCGGGATACACTTCAACACTACCAACAATACTCAATTTTTCCCCTGCCCCGACGGTGCTCTGAAAATACTCATCGGGGATTTTTTTTGTCCTGCGTTTGTGTTCAATTTTTCTCTGTGGGTCTTGATAAAGCGGCACCACGGTTAAATTGTCGATGGAATGAGCATAGGCTGTGAATAGCACTGGCAAATCCAGGAAGTGGAATTCCCTTTCGCGGGTTTTATAGTATATAAGTCCCCCTACAAAGAGCGCAATCAGGATTATGATAACGAGAATTTTCCACATACGCCGCCTCCCTACGTCAGGATAAAGGAGGCAATAAAGTCTTTGTGTATACTGGTCGTCTTATAGTTCTGGCAAATCTCTCGAGGAGTAATTAGTAGTTAAAGCTGCTCCCGCCAATGAATTCACGAAGGA
>CAZGKP010000079.1:0-15267 GCA_964526215.1 uncultured Candidatus Sumerlaeota bacterium | reverse complement strand
GGTCGGCAGCATCAATAAACCGAAGTCATCGGTGAGGAGTAACTCCTTGACTTGCGAGACATCAATCCCGGAGCGGATAAGCCCGGTGTAGATGCCTGCGCGGTCTACGTCGTTTATGAAGATTGCACCGATGATTTTATTTGCCTTTAACACAATTTTCTTATAGATATAAGATTTCTCATCAACTCTGGTAAGGGTTTCGCAATCTTCATCCGGCGCCTCTGTTACTCCGACAGATATTTCGGTTACGCCGACTGATATTGTCGGAATGCCACAAACACTTACCGAGTTCATCGCAAGACCGCCGGCATAAACCTCTCGCCCGCCCGCCATATTGGTTCCGGCGACTCTCCCCTGCCTGTATGCGTTTGGGAAGATGGCAATGGGGCGTGTGGTTTTGAGCAGAACGTCATAGCCCTGAGTGCAATCGCCAGCGGCATATATCTCGGGCACACTCGTCTCCATATATTCATTCACCAGGATGCCACGCTCTGTATTTACACCTGTGCCTTCCACAATTCCGATATTCGGGCGAACGCCGATGGCAAAGATGATGATGTCGCAATCAATCTCGGCATTATGCTTGAGGCGAACGCCAGAAGCTGCACCGCCCGTCGCTTTTATTTCCTTAACAGTGGTATTGCAATGAATCCGGACGCCTTCTTCCTCGAGTCTTCTCTGCATCAGTGCCGATGCGACAGAATCGAATGTTGCGCCAAGGATGCGGTCAGCCAGTTCAACCATATCCACTTCAATATTTAGCGCTAACAGGGCTTCCATCGTCTTGAGACCAATCAGCCCCGCGCCAACCACAACCGCTTTTTTAACATTTCTCTTTGCGATAAAGTCTCTAATATTTTTTGCATCTTTCCAGCTTATGAATGTGAAGACCCCCTGGTTTTTTGCACCGGGCAAATCGGGCATAATGGGAACGCCGCCGGTGGCAATCAATAATTTTTCATATTTTATCCCGTCACCATCAGCCGTAATGACGGTTTTTTCCTTATCCTTTATTTGCGCCACCTCGGAGCCAAGTATAGCCCGCACCATATTTTTGTCATAAAAGTCGGGGGGTCTATAATACATCCGGTCTTCATTTACTTCTCCGCCAAGAAGGTAGGAGATGAGGGGTCTGGAGTAAGTGTGTTCCGGTTCTTTAGCGATGAGCGTAATCAAGCCTGTTTTATCGGCGGAGCGGATGCCTTCGATTGATGCGATTGCCGCCACGCCGTTTCCCATAATAAGGTATTTAGTGTCAACCTTCTTCATAGATAAGAGCCTCATTGGGGCAGTTTTCTACACAGGCAGGGACGCCGCTCTCGATACACAAATCGCACTTGGAGACGACCTTACCCTGTTTGCTCCGCAATATCGCGCCGACCGGACACACCATTACGCACATCAAACAGCCCACGCATTTTTCAGTATCGCAAAGCACAGCGCCCGTTTCAGGGTCGCGATACATAGCACCGGTGATGCAGGCTTCAATGCACGGGGCGTCTTCGCAATGCCGGCATTGAACTGCAAAAGAGACCTTTCCTTTCTCCTCGACCAAGATGCCCGGCGTAATTTTATCCCTCTCCTCGATATATGCCTTGATGATTTTCTTTGATTTAGAGTGCTGGACAAGGCAGTGAATCTCACAGAGCCTGCAGCCGAGGCAGTATTCTTCTTTTGCTACGATTCGTGGCATAATTTTATCTCGACACCTTGTTTTTTGACAGGATGACACGGATAACGCGGATTTTGCTCATCCGTGAAATCTGCGCAATCCTGTCTAAAAACAATAAGTCCTTATTCATCCTCTCGGGAGAGGCGAATTCGCCACAGCGAATCATAATGACTGTTACTCTCCCGCAGGTTTGATGCCGAGGATTTGCAGTTCGCGGTCGGTCATCCCTACACCGCGCAAATGCTCCCGATTGCCCTTCAAGCTCTCGATGGCATTGATGCCCATCCCACCAAGCATCTCCTTTACTTCGAGCGACCATGCCCTGATGAGGTTTTTAAGCCTCCGCACCGCCACTTCGGGATTAAGTCGTTTGGTTAAGATTGGGTCCTGCGTGGCTATCCCCCAGTTGCATTTTCCCGTATAACATTTCTGGCAGAGGTGACAGCCTATTGCGACAAGAGCAGCGGTTCCTATATAGACGGCATCCGCACCGAGGGCGATAGCCTTCACCACGTCTGCGCTGCACCGAAAACCGCCCGCTGCAACGATGGATGCCTGATTGCGGATGCCCTCCTCGCGCAGGCGTGAATCAACCGCCGCTATCGCAAACTCTATCGGAATGCCGACATTATTGCGTATCATTGTGGGCGCGGCGCCAGTGCCTCCGCGAAAACCATCTATCGCAACAATATCAGCTCCGGCACGAACTGAACCGCTGGCAATCGCAGCGACATTATGCACCGCCGCTATCTTCACGCAAACGGGCTTGGTGTATCGAGTTGCCTCCTTCAGGGCATAGACCAGCTGCGATAAATCCTCGATAGAATAAATATCGTGATGGGGTGCTGGCGAAAGCGCATCGGTGCCTTCAGGAATCATACGCGTTCTGGAAATTTGCGCATCTACCTTCTCACCGGGGAGATGTCCACCGATGCCGGGTTTTGCACCCTGTCCGATTTTAATCTCGATTGCTACTCCCGCATTTAGATAATCCATATCCACGCCGAAACGACCAGATGCCACCTGGACGATGATGTGGTCTCCATATTTGCGGAGTTCGGGGTGGAGTCCGCCTTCCCCGGTGTTGGCACAAATACCACATTCACTCGCTGCACGCGCAAGTGCGTACGATGCGTTGAAACTGATCGAACCATAAGACATCGCCGAAAACATTATGGGCGTCTGCAATTCCAGCTGTGGCGGGATTTCGGTTACGAGGCTTCTGGCATCAGCCGAATTTGCAAACTCCACCTTGTCCGGCTTGCTCCCAAGATACGTCTTAAGCTCCATAGGCTCGCGCAGAGGGTCAATCGAGGGGTTTGTAACCTGGCTTGCATTGAGGAGCATCCTGTCCCAGTAAACCGGGAAATCTCTATCATTCCCCATCCCTGACAAAAGGACACCACCGCTCTCAGATTGCTTGTAGATGTCTCGAATTACGTCAGACGTCCAGTTAGCATTGGGGCGAAATTCAAGAGGCGAGCACTTGATTGAGATGGCATCCGTTGGGCATAGTGTTGCGCATCGGTGGCAACCGACGCATCTGGCGGACTCACTAAAGATTACGTCATTTTCCTCATCATAATCGTGGACGTCATTAGCGCACTGCTTGACGCACACCTGACAGCGGATGCACCTCTCGGGGTCGCGCTCAACGATGAAATCAGGTTGAATCAGCCACTTGCGCAATTTTAGTCCTTTGCCCCGAAGACTTTTTAGACAGGATGACGCGGATAAACACGGATGTTTTTTTATCCGTGAAATCTGTGCAATCCCGTCTAAAGGTTAAAATTATCTTTGCACTTTCGGTGGAGGTAAAAGCATCATTATGGTTTTTTTCACTTCTGGTGTCCGTTGAGATGCCCCATAATCGGCACGCCGGCTTCGGCGTGCCAGATTCTATCAGGCTCTGGGCAGACCTCCTGTATGGCACCCTCCTCGCTGGCGACATAAAGTAGGTCGTCTTTGCGTGCCGCCACCATAGGGCGGAGTTTTATCCTGTCATTAAACCCAATCATACCTCCGCTGTGCCCGAGGAGTATGGAAAATGGACCATTGAGGAGGGCACCGCCATAAACCATTCGGATTGCTCTTGCCGTTCTTTGTTGCTGTTCATCCATACGCTCAATCTCAGACCAGAATGGCGGCGCCATAGCCATACAAGCCGCCTCAAATGGCAACTCTTGTTTCCTGACAAACAGGTCGAATAGATAAACTATCACTTCAGTATCGGTCTGGAGCATGCAGTGATAACCAAAGTTCGCGAGGTAACGCCGATTGATACCGTAAGAAGAAATCTCGCCATTGTGAACGACTGCCCAATCCAGTAGCCCGAAGGGATGCGCCCCTCCCCACCAGCCGGTCGTGTTTGTGGGGAAACGCCCGTGTGCAATCCAGATATATGCTTCATACTCCTCTAATTTAAAGAAGGCGGCAATGTCTTCTGGAAATCCAACTCCCTTGAAGATGCCCATATTCTTCCCGCTGGAAAATACAAAAGCCCCACCTATATTTGAGTTTATTGCCATCACCGAGCGAAATACCCTCTCGTCATCGGTGAGGTACTCGAATATCCTGTCCGGCGTATTCTCTTTTATCGGCTGGGGCATAACAAAATAGCGGCGCAAAAGCGGGTGCTGCCGGATAGATGTATCGTGCCTGTGGGGTATGACCTCTTTGTGATGAATAATGAATTGGCGTTGGAGGTAGGACTCGGTCTCTCTGGCACTGCTCTCATCCTCAAACATAATGTGGAGGGCGTAATGATCTTTATACTCTGGATAGATGCCGTAAGCGGCAAACCCGCCGCCCAGCCCGTTTGAGCGTGGATGCATATTGGCGATTGACCGGATAATTTGTTCCCCGCTGAATCGCTTGCCGCCCTCCGACATAATCCCCGCAATTGCACAACCGCTTATGTCCTTTTGTCTTAACACCTTCATCTTGCGAATAAAAGGACGCGGAGGCTTTCACCTCTCGCGCCCATATCCCTCCATTTCAAAGGAGACAATCCCTGAATTCTGAACTGTGAATTTTGAATTTCAACAAACAAAGAGACACAACGTTAAACTTTGAGATTTGGTAACAGCTTACCTATCTGATAATTAACCGCAAAGAGACGCAACAAAGGTGCAGAGAACCCTATGTATTATTTCATCTCTGCGGACTTTGTACTTACTTGGCGACCTTTGCGGTAAAAATAATATGATTCCCCAAAGTCCCCTCTCGTTTTCATTCAGCTAAAATGTTACGAGATTTGAAACCTACCCGGGTAAACGAATTCTCACTCAAACAGAGCATTACGCTCAAAGGATGGGCATATAACGCTCAATCTCATACTGACTGACGTGGGTACGATACATATCCCACTCAATTCGCTTATTGGCGATGAATTTTTCGAGGATGTGTTCACCCAGAGCCTCCCGGACGAGTACGCTCTTTTCGGCAAAACCGATTGCCTCATTCAGGTCGCCCGGCAGTGATTCAATCCCGCGCCTTGCACGTTCTTCCTCACTCATCTCGAAGATGTCTTCTTCAATCGGTCCGGGCAGTTCATAACCCTCCTCGATTCCCTTCAAACCCGCCGCCAGCATAACGGCAAAGGCAAGATATGGATTACAGGCGGGGTCGGGACACCTGAACTCTATCCGGGTCGCCTTCTCGTTACCCGGCTTATACATAGGAACCCGGACGAGGGCGGAGCGATTCCTCTGTCCCCAGGAGATGTAAACCGGTGCCTCATATCTGGGAACAAGTCGTTTATATGAATTCACCCACTGGGCAACTATTGAAACGATTTCCTTGCTATGCTTTAGTAAACCGGCAATGTATGACTTACCCACCCTGGAAAGGTGATATTTATCACCGGCGTCAAAGAAGGCGTTTGTATCGCCCTTGAACAGGGATTGGTGAACGTGCATACCGGAGCCGTTCTCGCCAAAGATTGGTTTTGGCATAAACGTCGCCCAGATATTATGTCTGAGGGCGGTTTCTTTTACGACGATGCGACAGGTAATAGCGGAGTCTGCCATCTTGAGGGCTGGGGCGTATTTCATATCAATCTCGTGCTGACTGGGGGCGACTTCATGATGGGTGAATTCCACCGGAATCCCCATAGATTCCAGAGCCAGCGACACATCCCTCCTCAAGTCATAGGCGGCATCAAGTGTAGTCATATCGAAATATCCACCCTTGTCCAGAACCTCCGGCTTTTCGGAACTCTTAAAGCAGAAAAACTCCATCTCCGGACCGAGGTAATAATGCGTGAAACCCATATCGTTAGCCTTTTTAACCATCCTGCGCAAGACATAACGCGGGCATCCTTTATAGGGGCTACCGTCAGGGTTCTTGATGTCACAGAACATCATACCGATATTGCTCTCAGCGGTTGCGCCGAAGGGCAATAGACAAAATGTCTCGGGGTCGGGCAATGCAACCAGGTCGCTCTCCTCGATCCTTGCGTATCCCTCAACTGAGGAGCCATCAAACCCCATCCCTTCCGAAATCGCCTTTTCAAACTCCCCCTCGGTAATGGTGAAGCTCTTCAAAATCCCCAGCACATCCGTAAACCACAACCGGATGAATTTCACGCCTTTTTCCTTTGCCTTTTTCAAGACCTCTTCTCTTTTTTCGTCCAGATTACTCATATTTTTCCTCCTTCCCCATAAAAGGTAAGTATGAAATAAAAGTTTGAAGTGCCCCAGCGCAACCGAAAAACCACAATTCTATTCTTATTGCCTGATAATAGGCAGGATTCTCTCATATATTAGGCAAAAATGCCCGAAAGGAGGTTCGTCCTGTCACCGAAAACTCTCCCTTCGCCACCAGCCAACGCAAAGCGGATGCAGAATAGTTGCACAGCATTTGTGTTCGCAAACCTTAATCCGAGTCCCGCGATGTGGCTACTGGATTCGGGTTGCAATATGGGCTTTAGCGAAGCAAAAGCCGAGTCCAGTCCCACCCCAAGGTGGATAGTTAGGGGTCGGGGGCAAAACCCGGATGAAGTCCATATTGAATCAAATCCCAGGGTTGATTCAATATGGAGACTACTTTTGAGAATTATTATGGTATAATACTTCAGAGGTATTTATCAATATACGCCTTGCTTCTGGCAATGGCGTCCGGGGCGGGTTCTGTCCCCTCGTATTCGATAGAAACCATCCCGCTGTATTTGTTTTCCTTGAGTAACAAAAGGATTTTCCCCACCTCGACAGTCCCTTCTCCAATAGCGCAACCGATGTAGCGCCTGCCTGCTATTGAGCGGAATATCTGTGTCTCGCCTTGCGGCGCTGGACGCAAATCCTTGCAGTGAACGTGCCTCACAAATTTAAGAAGCGACCTGACCGCCTCCAGCGGTTCCTCGTCAACCAGAAGGAAATTCCCCAAATCCGCCGTTGCACCGAAGTATGGCGAATCCACCGCCTGAATTATCTCGAGCACCTGATGCGCCGAGCCACTTAGAGCACCATGATTTTCCATTGCCATTGTGATATTTTTTTCGGCAGCGAGGGCTTTACAGGCACAAAATCCCTCAACTATCCAGGGGAGGGCTGTCTTGTAATTAACGCCCTCGTGCACCGAGCCTCCAAATACACGCAGTATCGGTGCACCCAACCGCGACGCCGTCTCAATCCCCTTACGCACATATTCAACCTGCTTTTTGCGTATGGACTCGTCGGGGTTTGCGAAATCGTTCGCTATAGAATAGCAGGCGATTTTCAAACCGAGTGTTTCCGCGAGGTCTTTAGCCGCCTCTAAGTCGGCATCTGCCCCGTTCTGGAAGCTGTCGAGTAATTCCACCGCCGCATAGCCATTTTGCCCGGCATAACGGATGAATCCCTGAATGTTCATCTCTCCACTGAAAGCCTCTTTTGCAAAGCTCCACATACTGATTCCGGGAAACATAAAATCTCCCTCCCTTGAAAAGGTTTCGATATTTTCAGTAAGAGTTATCACCAGCCACAACGAATGCAAGCAAATTCGCAATCTGCTCACGCGGTTGAAATAAGTTGAACCTGTGAACGCATCTGATAGAGAATACTTATCTCCTGTGGAGATGCCGGGAAAATGATTGAGAATATTTTCACTTCAGTTATTGCATTTGGTCTTATTTTGCTGGGGGTTATTGAGGCGGTGCATTGCCTCTCGCAGAAAGTTGCCGGGTGGGAGGCGGTCTATTATGCAAAGCGTCTCCGCAGGCGACTTCTGGGGCTTTCGCTCCTTACGGTTATAGTGCTGACGTTTCACTTTCACAAAGACCTGCGCATATTTTTTCACAGGACATTGTGGAATCTCCTCTACCTGGGTTCATCGCTGGCATTAGTGGTCGCAGTTTTTTTGCTCCTTGTAAAAGACATAATGGAGACGGCGCGATATGCCTTGCGAAAGCACGCTGAGATTACGACGCAGTCCCTCCGGCGTCTTAAAAAGAGCCTCGATGAAAAAACCCAAAAAGGGGATGAGTAACAGATTGTCAGTTTACCAGTTCGTCGGTTCATCAGTTGCAAATCAACAACTCGAGGTGGGTAAATGAGTCCATTTGCAATAAGAGATTGATCATAAACAGTTAAACATTTCAGAGTAGTGAAAATCGTCCAGGGGGTGAGAACAGGTTTTTATGAAGAAACGCATCTTTTCCATACGAACAAAGACCCTGATACTGTGCGTGGCTTCGTGCCTGCTGATTGGGTTTGTACTGACATTGTTGGTGGCGTCTCTGGTGAATCACTGGAAGGAACGACTGGTGCAGAACGCCATCACCCTTGCCGAGGAACAAGGACGCGAGGTCAGGCATGACCTACTGAATATCATTACAAAACAGAAAGCCGAGCAACCCGAGCAGCTTCAAAATAGCCCCATCGCACATTCCCGCATCCAGCTCTTTATCAAACAGAACAAAAACATCGTTATGGCAGGATTCATTGACGACCGCGGGACGATGATTATCAAACACTATCGCGGTGAACTCACATCGCACACAGCCTTTTTGATGCCCGGTGCGCAATACGCCGCTCCCCTCACCTACCCCGGCACAAAACCAGGCTTGCGCATAACTGTAAAAAACAAAAGCGACAGATTGCGACAGGTCAATCTCCCCTTTATGCTTGGCGAAAAAAACATCGGAAAACTCACATTCAGTGTCTCCGAAAATGCCATCTTGAGCCGGATAGCATACTCCAGTCGTCTCATCACCCGTAGCCTCATAATCCTGTTTATCACACTGTCGGTCTTGCTACTTGCAACATACTTTTTCCTGTGGCGGATTTTCTCAAGACACCTCGCCCTTGTTAAAGAGCGCGACCGACTCGACAAACTCGCATACATCGGCACTCTCGCCTCCGGTCTCGCCCACGAGATCAGAAACCCTCTCAATGCTATGAACATAAACCTCGACGTGATACGCGAAGAGATTGAAGACCCACGCCAGGATTCGCCTGAAAGAGCAACCGAACTCGTTACAAACCTCCAGCGCGAAATACAGCAATTGAATCAGACACTCTCCAACTTTATGAAATTCGCACTCCCATCCAAACCCGAAAAACAGCCGCTCGATTTTGTAAAACTCCTGAAAGAAACCCTTGAATTCTTTAACCCCGAATTTGAACGCACCGGCATAATAGTAAAATTTCGTGCCCCCGAACACTGCCCGATGAAGGCTGATTCCACCTCACTCAAACAACTAATTATGAACCTGATACTTAACGCCATCCACGCAATGGGAAAACATAGAGAAAAGCACATCGAACTCAATCTCTTCGCAGACGGCAAATTCTGGCAACTCGCACTGACAGACACGGGGCCCGGTTTTGGCGACATCGACCCGGAAAAATGTTTTGAGGTGTTTTACACCACGAAGGCAGGTGGTTCAGGTTTTGGATTACCGATAGCCAGACAGGTAGCGATTGCGCACGGCGGCAAGTTATGGGCAGAGAATGCAAGCCCCCAGGGTGGCGCCCGTTTCCATCTCACACTTCCCCGATGATGCTCATTCCCCGCCTCGGTCAAAAAAAATCAACCGCAGATTCCCCCCCCTTCCCGGGTTTTTTTATCCGGCAAATTGACAGTAGCAAAATCTCCGGATTCTGGAGAATGGACTTTTTCCCCGCGCTCAGTATTTGAATTTGTAACTCACACCATCTTTTTCTATCTCTACATAAGTCTTCGTGATTTTTTTGACAAGCATATCATCAACCCCCTGCCCCACCTCCGTGATCTTATCATTTATCAGGGCGACGGGATTTTTTTCATCCCACATAACGCCGCCGAGTTTTATGCCGAAATCTTCGGGGCGTTCATAGAGCGGGCGCTGTGATACCTTCCTACCCGGGGGTGTTTTTTTCACAACAGTGCTGGGGGTGGGAGCAGGGGAAATCGAGGGGGTCGGGGCAGGCGTATAAGTCGGCGTGGGTGGGACAGTGTGGGTGGGTAAAGGCGTGGGAGTGGAAACAGGCGCAATAACTAAAAGTATTCTGGTTGGTTCAGGCTCCGGCGTTTTCGTTGCCTTGACGGCTCCCCTTATCGAGGACTCGAGAGATTTCTTCGCTCCGATACTCTCAGCAGAGGCGGAATCTCTTTGCAGGGTAGATGGCTGCCGGGATTGCCTCGGATACCTCCCCGACCTTAGATAGAATACCAGACTGATGGCAACAATGCATATACCCAGAATCAGGATTGCCACAAACCCGGTAGCGACCCTGTGAGGAGAGACCCCCGCCGCCCTTTTTAATCGCCTGGCATCCTCGTATTGCACCTGCCGAAAAACGGCATCGTCCTGAAGATTAGTATCGTGCTGCCGGTCTCTGCGTGCCTTTTTAAGTGCATCCAGAATAATACTCATATCCAGTCACCTTACGAATACAAATATCCGCCCACCGATGGCGCGCCTTCGGCCTAATCCTCCCCGCCGGAAGAATACAGTCTCGGTCTCATCGTAATCATCCGTGTGGAAAGTATCAGGACGGTCTCTTTATCAAGATTACCGCTGGGGGCGATGTGGTGAAAACGCTGGAAGTTGCAAATTGCCCTCACAGTATTCGAGTCAAACACACCTGTTATTTTGCCTTTTAGATACCCTCGTTTCCTGAGGAAGTTCTGGAGTTCCTCGACCCGTTGGCTCCTTTCACCGCGAGCCATCTCCGAAAGTCCAAAGCGGTCAAGATATAGAATAATGCATTTATCTATGCAAGGACTGACAATGTTCCGCTTTAATGCGCGCAGTCCCCGAATCGGGTCGGCAATGGTTAATGACATACCCTCGGCGCGCAAGAGAACCACTGTCGGAGCCAGTTTCTCCGGCGGTTCTTTGAATGTGAGTATCATAGGAAGGTCGTATCGAATTGCGGCGGGAAGGTCTCCATCCACCACAAATTTCTTCAGCCCAAGTTTTTTATTCGTTGTAAGGTCGAGATTCCCGATAGTCTCCTTATTATATTTTTTGAAATCGGAGAGTTCCACCTCGATGTTCCAGAGCCTGAGCCACGTAATGATGGATGCAGGATATGCAAAAGCCCGGTCATTGACACGACAGATATAGTTCTTGTCGTATTGCCAGTTATACAGATAGCGAGGTGTGGTCTTCGGGGGCGGAGTTTTTTGTATAGTCATCTTACGGTGGAGTTTTGAATGAGCCGCCATAGTTCCCGTTGAGACGGCATCAGCGGCTATTCTGCGGCGGGGCGAACGTTTATTCGGAGATAGATAAGGAGGTTTGCTCGGGGTAGTGGATTTCAGAACTCCACCGCCTCTGGGTGCTCTGTATTCACTCTTCGCAATGCTGATTCCAAGAATCACGCCACCGGCAATCACAAGCGCAACTACTGGCAAAAGGAGAATCAGATTGGCAAACCTTACACGGGATTTTGGTAATTCGGCAGGGGGTGACTTTTTAATAACAGCCCTCTCCCCTTTCAGCTCGCCTATCGCCTCTTTTACAATTGGCAAATCAATTGTATAGGTAACTTTACTATAGGCGGCTAACAAACACCGGTCGCAGAGGATATTGATTTTTCTGGGAATGCCACCGGAATGTTCATAAATAAGTTTAAGTGCAGCAGGCATGAATTCTATCTCAATCTGCACCTTTGCCACAAATAAACGGTGGCGGATGTAATACGCCACATCTTCCTCATCAAGAGGGGCGATGTGATAGCGGACAGAGATGCGCTGATTGAGCTGCTCCAGCTCCGGCAGCGCAAGTTTAGCCTGAAGCTCGGGCTGACCGATTAGCAAAATCTGAATCAATTTATCCGTCTCGGTCTCGATATTACTGAGCATCCGGATTTGTTCAAGCACCTCAATGGATAAATTCTGCGCCTCGTCAATTATCAAAACCACATTATGACCAGCGACGTTCTCATCTAAAAGAAACCTGTTCAGCTCGGCAATGAGTTCCTTTTTGGATTCGGAGGCTGCTGGCAGACCGAAGTCCTCATTTATGGTCTGCAGGAGCTCAATTTCGGTCAGGAAGGAATTAAGGATTAAGGCGAGACGTGTCGTTTCGGGGTCGAGTTCATTTGCCAGTGTGCGGCAGAGGGTGGTCTTTCCAGAGCCGATTTCACCCGTGAGCGTAATGAACCCCTTGCGCTCCTGAATACCGTATATGAGATTAGCCAGCGCCTCGCGATGCCTGCGACTCAAAAACAGAAATCGCGAATCGGGCGTTAGATTAAAAGGGGCTTCAGCCAGACCGAAAAATTTTCGATACATCCCTGAATCACGGCTTTTCAAATCCGCCCCGGGCGGAATAAGATTCTAAGCTTTTTTCAAGCCTGCGTTTGAAAAAAGAAGTAAAAAGTAAAAAGGCAAAAGTGTTATCCCCCCACTACGGATTAATTTTAAATTGTCAGTTGTCAGTTTTAGATTTTAGCTTAATGATAACTCAACATCTACAAAATATTGTAGATGTTCGCGCCTTAAGAGGCTAAAGAAAACCCTAAATTGAAGCAGAGGTAACGTCAACATAAACTTTGTGATGCATAATTCCCCGCGTGCCTCTCTGTACTACTAACCATTAAAGTCTTGTTTTTTTGCCAAAATATTCGTAGGGATATAATTGGAAACCATTGATTTTATTATGGATCAAGCATATTTTGCATTATCAGTTTTTCTCCGCCCACCGATGGCGTGCCTTCGGCCTCGGCGGGTTAAATTTTTATTTGCGGCGATAGCCGCGCTATGTTCTCCACATTCCCTGCGTTTAGAAAATTTCAAATACCTCTGGTTAGTCTTTTCTCTTTATAAAAGAGGCGCGGGCTTACGCCGAAGGCGCGCCATCGGACAGAATAATATCTCTCGGGTAAAATTTACTTGCCAGATGTGCCTTCATTCAGACAAAACTAATATCTGAATCTTTGAGGGAATTCGCCTATCTGGTGAAATCAGGCTAAATATGTATATTACTATATCATTCGTCCCATCAGCAAACACAAATTCGCCCCGATGACGCGCCATTGGTGGGCCGAAGGTGCGCCATTGGTGGATGGAGATACCGTTCGCGGACTGACTCGACCTATGAACCTCGCAAGATATATTAAACCTGAATGCATTCGGATGCGTCTTCAGACAACCCCACCCGCCCCTGAAGACCTTAGCCCCGATATATCCCCCAAAACCCTGACAAGGCGGCTTAAAGAACGCATCCTCGCTGAACTTGTGGGACTGATGGAAAAATCCGACAGGGTCGGTAATCCCTCAAAATTGCTGATTGATATGATAAATCGCGAACGCAAGGCAACTACCGGGATAGGACACGGCATCGCCATCCCACACGTCCGCACAATGCACACCAGACAACTTACTATGGCAGCGGCTCTCTGCCCCGAAGGCATTGACTTTGGCGCAATTGATGAACAACCGGTCTATTTCTTCCTGGCTATGGTCGCACCCAAATACGCCGATACCCTTTATCTCCACCTGTATAAGAAACTCGCTAAATTCTTCAGATATGACTGGGCTCTCCCCCTCCTCCTGAACGCAAAAAACGAACACGACGTAATCCATATCCTCTCTTCAAACCTGCAGTAGTGTTGATAACAGTTCACTGGTAAACTTGACGCCCCGGTAAAAAGTATCTTTGACAGGATTTATCTGCCTGAGGCGATGTTATTCTGTCAGGGAGAAAAATCGTGAAATTGGCGGAAAGGAACACCAGCAAAAAACTCTGCTCGAACAAAGTAAAACAAATTGCCATAGAAGCGTAAGTCCTTTTATATACCCCAGCACTTGATAGCCATCAGTCCGGTCAGTAAAATAACTGTGAAGATTAACCAGTATTCCCGGTTTTCCCGCCAGAAAACCACAAAGCGCCAGCGGTTTTTCGACCGCCTACCGTAAGGTCGGAGGCATGGGATGAGACTTCTGACATAACGATGGTATTCAGTATATCGCTCACCGAAATGTCTTTCCAGACGTGCGTTTTCTTTTCTTAATTTGCGCGGCATATAATTGAGAAAAAATACCATTACACCAATGGCGGACAGAATATAGGTAACACGATTATTTGCCATCACAGCAAAACCACACAGGAGGAAAAAACGCCCCAGGTAGAGTGGGTCCCGAACGTAGGCATAGGGACCAGAAGTTGCCAGTTGCCGATTACGTTGGAGATGTCCAGCAGCCCAGCCACGGATAAAAATCCCTATAAAGATAAAGGGAAGTCCCGCCATAAAAGACCGGTTAGACGGCGTGGCAAAATATAAAAATATTAGCGTAAAGCCCCATAGGATGATGACCTTTAAGGCTTCTGAGGGATGGTGTTTTATCTTTTTGTATAAACCCATTTCTGCTCCGAAAATTAGTCTGCGAATGTGCGCTAATGTGTGCTAATAAATATTCGCGTTCATTGGCGTAATTAGCGGATTATGTTCATCTTTTTGGGAGAGGCGAAAGCCCCATAAGGACGGCGCCGAAAGTAAGTCGGTTGCCTGATTTACCCGCCTATGACGGATTATGCGCTTCTGGACCACAACGACACTATGTGCGTAACCCGATACAGGTGGTGGCGAGAATGGATACAAAAATCATTCGCATTTATTCGCGTCGTTCGCAGATTACGTTACCTCCCCAGGCAGATTTTAATGGAAAACACCGGGCATTATGAGACCCTTCTCCATAATTTCTTAAAACGTTTGTATGTCTTCTTTAGAGACATCACAGACCGGTAAAAACAACCGGTTTCCACATCCACACTATCATCTTCATTGTAGAACACGCGGCGCAGTTTTCGAAGTTTCCTTTTCCGCATAATCTGGAGGTTATGAAAAATCCAGTTGTCAATCAAGGGGAGGGTGCCCCTGACGTAGGAAATGGAGAAATCAATGAGATACGGCTGCCCATCCCGGTCGCACAGGATGTTGTTGAAATGGGGGTCAGCGTGTGCCACCCCTCGCTTCTCAATGTCCGAGAACAACTGTGCGAGGCGCTCTGCAAAATCAGGCGGGATAGTGCCATCCCATTTCAGCTCGGAAATAGGACGAGCATCAATAAATTCCATAGAAAGTGCATAATTGCCAATACGGCGGTAGAGGGCAGGGACTCCTTTGACACCGACCAAACGTTTCAATGCCTTTTCTTCGTTATGCAGACAGAATCTCCCGAAT
>CAZGKP010000078.1:1198-15674 GCA_964526215.1 uncultured Candidatus Sumerlaeota bacterium | reverse complement strand
AACGGCACAACGAGCACAACGATATTCAGACGAAAAATTTCAAATATCTTTGGCTGGACTTTACTTGCGCAACAAATATGTTCTTTTCGCATAAAAAACTCAAGGTTTACAAACGGGCGATTGAATTCGTCGCGTGGCACAGGAAAAAGCCAGATACAGAGATGGAGATGAAGAGGGAGATGAAGATGAAGAGTGAAGAAGATATGCATACAACTTATGACGCCGAAGGCGCGCCATCGGTGGGTTATATATAATTATGCGATAACACTCGTCATAAGACCAGGGTTTTCCTCGGAACGATAGAAATACTGAATCCACAGATTCGGCTGATGACGCGGATTAGTATATTTTAATCCGCATCAATGCGCCAAAGGCGGGGCATTAAATCTCCGAAATCTGTGGATGATATTTTTCATCCTTTCAGGAGATGCAAGAGCCTCACGACGACTGATTCAAAAAGTGCCTGAAAGTTTTGTCCTTGAGTTTAAGCGATTTTCCGTTCTCATCCAGGATGCGGACACCTCGTCCCCTTGCCACACGTCCGATTTCGTGAACCTTAACTTTGCTGCCGGCGCGCTCCAGTATATCCTGAACCCTGTGCAGAGTTGCAGATGCCGTGAACAGGAGTTCGTAATCTTCGCCGCCGAATAGAACCATCTCCAGAGGGTCAATTCCGAAGCGTTCGGCTTGCGTTTTCAAAAAGGGCGAAAGGGGCAGACGCCCAGCCTCCACGTTTAGTCTAACGCCACTTGCGCGCGCAATCAGGTTCAATTCGTTAAAGACGCCGTCGCTCACGTCAATTGCCGCAACGTTACGCAGGGATTTAGCCAGCGCCAAGCCCTCTACAATCCGTGCCTCCGGCAAGAGGTGTCTATGGATGAGCGCCCGGGAAATTTTATCCCTGTGAGCATCCTGCTTTTCCCGAAGCAATTTCAGCCCCATACCGCTCTCGCCGGGCAATCCGGTAAGGAATATGCGTTGTCCGGGTAGTGCCGCAGAACGCAAAAGCGGTTGCGCTCTTTTCTCCAGACGTCCCAGTATAGTTACCGAGATTGTGAAACACTCCGCACGGACAGTATCACCACCGACAACAACACAGCTATGGCGTTTTGCCCTGTCCGAAAATCCGCGATAGAATCTTCGTAGCACCGACATCTCTATATCCGGCGGTATCCCGATAGAAATAAATGCAGCAACCGGCAGTGCCCCCATTGCCGCAATATCCGAGGCATTCACCTCGTATGCCCTGCGCCCCAGCACGGCTGGCTTAAAATAATCGAACGAGAAATGAATCCCCTCAACTAACATATCAGTCGTAACAACAACTCGCTCCTTGCCCCTTCCCAATTTCAGAACCGCCGCATCATCGCCAAAACCAATCTCTACGTATTGATTCTTATCGGTAAATTGGCGAATCGTCTTGAGGAGACCCAACTCTCCAATCTTGCTGACTTTCATCGCAGCTCCCTTTATCTCAATGTGCCCATCGGGTTTATGGGTGCCATAATCTAAAGACAGGGCAAAATCACACATTGCGCCACAAGGAGTCAACAGGGATTCATCCCCACACGTGATAATGGGGTGCTTCTCCCGAATCCGGGGAATGCACCCTGTAAAAAATTCCCTGGCTTTTTGAATTGACGAACGTCATAAGAGATGGGCATACATTTGTAGAATTGTTGAAGTGGCAGGAGTGAATTATGAAACTTGGTTGCAGTTATTTCGGAAATCGCATTATGCGCCATGTTGCCGAAGATATGAAATACCTCGCTGATAAACACTTCACTTATGTTGTCCATACATTCAGCGAGAATGATTTCCATTTTTATGGGCGCACTATGAAGGACATAGTCCGCATCAGTAAGGAGTGCGGGCTCGAGACATACCTCGACCCCTGGGGCGTAGGTAAAGTCTTTGGTGGTGAGGCGTTCTCGGAGTTTGTATGCACACATCCCCAGGTTCGCCAGATTATAAGTGATGGACTGCCTGCCGGCATCGCCTGTCTGAATAATCCCGAGTTCCGGCAGTTCATCCACGAATGGATTGACGCCGCCGTTGAAACTGATACTGATTATGTCTTCTGGGATGAACCACATTTCTACATCCCCACCTGGATGGGAGGACGCCCCAACACCTGGGGTTGCCTTTGCCAGCATTGCCGCAAGAAATTTGAGGAACGGTATAATGCGCCCCTTCCCGAAATCGAGACGTCAGAAGTTAAAGAATTTAAACACCAATCCATACTTGATTTCCTCACAGAGATGATCGGATATACACATAAACTGAGCAAGAAAAACGCCCTTTGTATCCTACCGCATTCTACCGGGCAGGGAGATAACTGGATTGATTTTGCCTCTATAAGCGAACTGGACATCTTCGGCACAGACCCTTACTGGTATGCATCCGGGAAGGATGTGAAGGAATATATGGGGGAATTTGCCCGAGAGGTGGCAAAGACCTGTCGGCAGACGGGACGCGAGGGACAAATCTGGATTCAGGGGTTTAAGGTTCCGGCTGGACGTGAGGAAGAAATACGCACCGCAGTTGAGGTGGCGGTGAATGCTGGTATACGGAATCTGGCGGTCTGGGGTTTTGAAGCCTGTGCCCACATCTCCTGGGTAGCCCCCGACGACCCGGCAAAGGCCTGGTCTATCATCTGTGACGCATTTGCCTCGGTCAAGAACATAGATGAATTGTAAATTGCAATTTCCAATTTGAAGCTTAAACTACTGAGGGAGGTTATTATGATGAAGGGTTTATGGTTTAGCGGAGTTATGCTGGGAGTTTTTCTGTGTTCGTGTTCTTTAATCGGGAGGGAGAAGAGTTCGTGCAAGGTCTTAACGGGGCTGGATGTTCTGGAGCGGGAAGATTTCGCTCTCCTCAAGGGAAAGCGCATTGGACTCATATCGAATCATTCCGCCCTTGACCACAATGGTCTCCGCATACTTGACCTTATGCTCTCGAGTAAGAATGTCAACCTTAAGGCGATATTTGCACCCGAACACGGCTTTAAGGGCATTGCCGATGCGCGCATAAAGGATATGAAGGAGGCAAAAACCGGTCTGCCCATATACAGCCTCTATGGCAAACAAAGACGCCCATCAAAGGAGAAATTGAAAGACATAGATGTGCTGGTCTTTGACATCCAGGACATAGGCGCACGCTTTTACACATATATCTCCACAATGGCTATGTGTATGGAGGCGGCGGCGGAGAATAATACAGATTTTTATGTGCTCGACCGCCCCAATCCGATTACGGGGCTTCGTGTCGGCGGTCCCATTCAAGATGAACAGCTCTACCGGCGATTCACCAGCTATTTCCCTATGCCCGTAATCCACGGTATGACCATCGGTGAACTGGCGAAGATGTTTAATGAGTATTACGGGATTCAGTGCAACCTCACCGTGGTAAGGATGGAGGGGTGGAAACGCAAGATGTTCTTTGACGAGACGGTTCTTAAGTGGGTCAATCCCTCACCCAATATGCGTAGCGTCACCGAGGAGATTCTCTATCCCGGAATCGCCCTGGCGGAGGGCTCGAACGTCTCTGTCGGGCGCGGGACTGATACACCCTTTGAGGTCTTCGGGGCGCCCTGGATTGATGCGGAAAAACTCGTGGCGGAACTCGATTCACGAAACCTGCAAGGGATCGAGTTTACGCCCTATCACTTCATCCCGACCGCCAGCAAATTCAAAGGTGAAAAATGTAACGGCTTCAAAATCACACTCACCGACCGCACCGCATTTGACTCTATCTCTACCGGACTTAATCTGCTGAGTGCCCTTTATAAACTCTACCCCGACACTTTCAAGATAGACCAGAACTATGGCTTAATCGGGAGTAAGGACGTAATTGAGCGGATAAAGAAGGGACAGCCGATAGACCTCATCCGTGCATCTTACAAAGCGAATCTCGAAAAGTTTATCAAAGCCCGCAACAATTACGTCCTTTACAGAGAATAGCTCGCATCACAAAGAGCCAGACATAAGAAGTTTAGACTCCCGGTATTCAGAGTCCTTTTTTATGTGCCTTTATTTTACTTGTGAAAAAAAATGCTGGGGTTCACTTTTTTATTGAATCTCCCATATATAGTATGAGAGAAGATATACATATACAAAAGAGAACTGTGGGGGAAAATATGTCCCTGCGCCTGAGACATAGTTCTATCGTGTCCCGGAGTGGTCTTACGCTCTTCGAGATGATGATTGTTGTTACGGTGACTCTGATTCTCTCTTTGATATTTATCTACTCTGCGCAGCATATAGTGGTGAGGACGAAGATTGAGCGCGTAAAAGAGGAACAGCGGGTGCTCTCTCGCGCACTCCAGAACTACCGGATGGATTACAATGATTACCCGAGGGATTTGCATGCCCTGAATGCCCCTACGGCGTATCTCTCCACCCTCCCGCCTGACCCGTTTCTCGACCGCGCCCACCGGCGGGCTTACGTCTACTACTATGAACCGGCAGAAGGGTATAAGTATATCATCGTAAGTGCGGGACCGGATGGCGACCTTGACCTCAATTTGATGATACAAGAGTATTTGCGCATTGCCTCTTCCTCCGATGATGAAGAGGAACAGGACTTTAATCCCACCAGAGATGAGATTCTGAATTCCGTGATACCGGTTTATCTTGCCGCTAAAGTGTACGACCCTACCAATGGCATAATTAGCGATGGTGATGTTGTTACGTTTTCACATCAATGATCTCCCTCCTCCCATTGCCCCTTCTACCGCTTCCCTCAGGCAGGGGTGAAAAAGATATGAGTGCGCGGAACCTCAAATGGGGCATATACTTATCAGCGGCGCTGGGGTTTTTGTCATTGAGTTTAATGCCCGGTTATTCCCCGGTGGTAATTGGGATATTTTTGTTTGCCCTCATCCCCAGCTGGTTTATTGCCCGCAACTATGAACCGTTTCCGGGCTACACAAAGGCGTGGAATATTGCGTCGGTGCTATTTCTCCTGCTCACGCTGACAATCCTGGCACTTCACCACAAACCCACCCATATCGTCTTCGCCTACCAGCTCAGTTTTTTGCAAATCAATAAGGCATTTAATCCCAAGAAGTCGAAAGACGCCCTCTGGATGTGGATTCTGGCTTTTTTTATGATTGTGGTTACGGCAGTCGTAACCCGTAGCGTCCTCTTTCCTATTCTTCTTCTAAGTTTTCTATTTCTCTCCGTGTATACACTGATGTGGCTTGGCATAAATTATGAGATAGAGAGGCTCTCGGGGTATGGGAATGATTCGAGGCTGGCGCCGGAGAGACGTAAACTCTCGGCTGTTTTTGCCTTTGCCTCCCGGAGTGCCCTTTATGGGGGGGAGACCAGTGCAAGGCGTGCCTGCCGCCGCACACTTACGGCATCCGGTCTGATGGCGTTGTTCCTGACCGTTCTTATATTTCTGCTTATCCCCCGTGTCGCACCGCGACATTACGGAGTGGCTATCCCTGATTACGCTGATGTAAAAAACCAGATTGTTCTCACTGGATTCTCTATGAACATTCGACTTGGCTCACTTCATAATCTCTCTAAAGACTTCACACCCGTGATGGAGATGAAGTTAAAGGGCGATGACATAAACGAAAGCGACCTATACCTGCGTGGTGCTTCATTTGACATCTTTTCGGGCATTTCCTGGTTGAAAAGTCCCACCTCAAGGGAATGTACCGTTCACCGGATTGACCCCCGGACAAGGCGGATATGGCTTGACCCTGGCGCACACCCTTCTGAAGGGCGCCTCATCCGACAGGAAATCACATACCTTGATTTCCCATCGCGTCTCATATTTGCGCTCCCCGGACTTGTTATGTTATCTGCATCGCCTGGAGAGGCGTGGGAGAACGTCTTCACCGATAGAAGCGAATCTTGCTTCATCCTCCCGCCCAGGAAATTGACACACTATGTGGCTTATTCAACTAACGCCCGGACGGCTCCTTATCATACACCGCTGGCGAATGAAGGGGATTGGGTAAACACTAACACGGCGTTCACTCAAGTCCCTCAATCTTTAAATAAGAAAAGGCTGACTGCACTCTCCTCGAAGATTACGGGCAATGCAACCTCTGCATACGAGAAGGCGAGGCGTATCGAGTCATACCTCTTGAGCGATTATCAATATAGCCTGCGGCTGGGGGCATTGCGGAGCGATAGACCGATTGAGGACTTCCTGTTTTCAATCAAAGCGGGGCATTGCGAGCTCTTTGCCACTGCGATGGTTATGCTCCTGCGCACACAGGGCATTCCCTGCCGCATTGTGGCGGGTTTCCATGGAGGAAAATATGAACCAGCGGAGAAGAAGTTCATAGTCCGTCACTGCGATGCCCACACCTGGGCTGAAGTCTACAGCTCCAAGGAAGGCTGGCAGCGTTTTGACCCGACACCAGCCCCACCGATGACTATTTACGCGGGGCGCCTCTATTTCAAGAAATTGTGCGACTTCTTCAACGCCCTTTCCGAAAAATGGGAGGGGTTTGTTCTCGGGTATAACAACCGTTTTCAATCTGCCCTGGGTAAAAGGATTTTCAAATTTCTGGAGGGAAAAATTAAGCCCGTCTTTACAGGCATAAGAAGGAGCCGCTCGCTTGCCAGGTTCAGTCGGAACTTGCGCTATCCTTTTATATGGGTCACCGCCGGAGTCCTTCTATTGCTGAATCTCGCCGTGGCTCTTTTGTATATACGGTGGAAACGCAAGGGAAGCAGAGCGGTATTTTCCCCGCAAATTTCTCCCACACGCAGGCTCTTGATACAGTTATACGTAGAATTGGTAAAGGCAATTGCCGGAGGTTACGTTGAGCGACCTCCCCAGAACACCCCGCGGGAGTTCATTATGGTAATAGGGACAAAATATGGGGTGCCCGTCTCGCTCCTTGAAGAGGGCACTGACATCTTTTACGCCCTCCGTTACGGTCCTGCCGAGAATGCCTCCCAGCTCCTGAAGGAGATTAAACTGCTTCTCCGACGCCTCCACGCTATCCACAAGGGAATAGAGAATTGAGAATATAGAACCGTAAATGCCGAACGCTGAAAAAGTGGGTTAGCCCCTTAAGGAGCCAAGATCTACAAAAAATGGAACACTCACCTGTGGTGAATCGTAGATGTTATAAAAATAGCAAGTTAAAATCTAAATCCGCAGCGGCGGAGACAACTGACAATTGACAACGATTACTTTCGTGATAATTCGCCGCGGCGAATTCGCCATAGCGCCTCTCCCAAAATGATGAAAAATGACCCCGTAGCCAGCATTGGGCACAGGCACGTGTGATAACCTAACCTCCAACGTCCAACCCCCAAATAAATTTTTAACGAGGTGTAGCTACATTTATCTACACCTTGCCAAATTTGTTAACATTCTCTTGACAGGGTTTGTGCAGACTGCTCACGATTGAATTTGTTTTTTGTTCAGGGAAAGATGAAAATAGATGTTCAAAAATTAAAGAGTGGACCGGAAACCATTCATATAGAACAATCTCCGGTTTTCTTTGACCTCGTAGGGTCTAATTGTCAATTTATCGGAAATATCAAGGGCAATGTCACCTTTACGCTGTTGGGGGATAAAGTCGTAGCGCGGGGCAACGTGAGTGCCCTTGCACGGATAAAGTGTATCCGTTGCCTCACTCCCGTGGATATACCCATAAACAAAACTTTTACCATTGTTTATGTCCACGACGAGAGATTAAAGGGAGATGTATCCGACTTAAATCCGCAGGATGAAGATGGCTCCTATTTTGATGGCTTTACGGTATTACCAGACAGAGATATTCGTGAACTCATTCTGTTAGAATTGCCGGACTATCCTCTATGTGGTGAATCGTGTCTGGGGTTGTGCCCCAGGTGCGGTGCCAATTTGAATAACGGACCCTGTGGATGTGAGCCGCTTAAAGAAGGTTTCTCGCCGGAAGAGAAATCCTGGAAAGGTAAAGTGAGAGGCATTCGGCTTTAGGTAGTACCTGCCGAATAGTTTCTGTAAACGTTATAACACGGGAGGTTTTTTGTAAAATGGGAGTTCCAAGAAGACGTCATAGCCGTCTGCGGCGGGATAAAGGCAGGACGCACAAGAAGCTTCACGCACTGACGGTGAATCTCTGTCCGAAATGCGGCGAGCCGAAATTGCCACATCGCATTTGCCCAGCCTGCGGCGTCTATAAAGATACGACATATAAAGTCCAGATTACTGAATAACGGCTTCGGGGGAATTTGTGAATTGCAAATAGCAATTGATGCGATGGGTGGTGATTATGGTCCCCGCGGTCCGGTCGAGGGTGCGATGCGTGCCGCCCGGAGATATGATTACGACTTACTGCTGGTGGGGAATCAGCGCTATATCCGCCGCCTATTAAGGGCAAGGAGATTTGAGAGCACGCGTCTGAAGATAGTCCCATCCACCCAAATTGTAGGAATGCATGAATCGGTAAAGGAGTCATTGAAGAAGAAGGATTCCTCAATTGGGGTAGCGGTGCGTCTGGTGAGTGAAGGTAAGGCGGATGCGGTGGTATCTCCGGGGAATACAGGTGCGGCGATGGCGGCTGCCCTTTTTTCCTGGCGCACACTCCCGGGCGTTGCCCGTCCCGCTATCGCCACGCTTATGCCCAGCCTCAAGCACCCGGTCGTCCTTATTGATTCCGGGGCAAATGTGGATTGCAAACCCCAGAACCTGCTTCAGTTTGCCGTGATGGGGCACTGTTATGCCCGCGACATCCTGGGTTGCCACAACCCTCACATAGGACTTTTAAGCGTCGGTGAAGAAGCCACGAAGGGGAATGAATTGACACTCGCCGCCTTTGGGCTCCTTTCAAAATCGCACCTGAATTTCGGCGGCAATGCCGAGGGGCGCGACATCATATCCGGTAAGTTTGACGTCATTGTGTGCGATGGCTTCGTGGGAAATGTCGTCCTCAAATTCGCCGAGGGTATCGCATCAATGATACTGCATTCACTGAAGTGGGAAATTTCCAAAAACATCATTTCAAAGCTGGCGGCGATAGGCGTCAAGCCCGCCTTCAAGAGCTTCAAGAAACGCGTTGATTACTCGGAATATGGTGGCGCCCCTCTTCTGGGACTGAAGGGCACCTGTATTATCTGCCATGGAGTCTCAAACCCTAAAGCCGTTATGAATGCAGTTCGTGTAGCCGCTGATATTGTAGAACATAACCTCAATGAACATATCGTTCACGAACTCGAGAAACTAAATGGAGAGGATAAGACCGATGAGTAATGTTGACCACGTTGGTATTGCAGGGGTGGGTATGTATGTGCCGGAGCGCAGGCTCACAAACGCCGACCTGGAGAAAATAGTTGACACGAGTGATGAATGGATAACGACGCGTTCGGGCATAAAGGAGCGCCACATCTGCGCCCCCGGCGAGGCAGTTTCCGATATTGCGGTGGCATCCGGTCGCAAGGCGCTTGCACAGGCGGGAATAACACCCGAGGAGGTCGGTGCAATTATATGCGGGACATTCACGGGAGATACACCCGTGCCATCCACCGCCTGCCATATCCAGCGGAAACTCGGTGCAAAAAATGCCTTCGCCTTTGACCTTGCTGCTGCCTGCACCGGTTTTGTCTATTCCTTAACCGTCGGCAAGGCGCTTATCCTGAACGGCATATGCGACACGGCGCTTATATTCGGCATTGACGCCCTTTCAAAATTCACCGATTATGAAGACCGCACCACCTGTGTGCTCTTCGGGGATGGTGGGGGGGCGGCTATCCTTCGGGCAAACGCCAATCAGGGTCGCATAATCAGCGAATACCTCGGTGCGGACGGCACACTGGGCGAGTTTATAATTGTCCCCGGCGGCGGCTCTCTCCACCCCGCTACAAAAGAGACGGTGGAGCAAAGGATGCATTACGTCAAAATGGCGGGTAACGAGGTCTTCAAGTTCGCTGTGCGGATACTGGCGCACTCCGTAGAAAAGGCACTGGAACGCTCCGGGCACACGGTGGGTGATTTGAAACTCATAATTCCTCATCAGGCAAATTACCGCATTATGGACGCCGCCGCTAAGAGAATAGGAATCCCTCGTGAGAAAATGTATAAAAACATAGACAAATACGGAAACACCTCCGCAGGGACAGTCCCCATAGCGCTTGCCGAGGCGGTGGCTGATGGGAGCATTGAAAAAGGCGACCTTATAGCATTAGTGGCTTTCGGCGGCGGAATGACCTGGGGCGCCTGCATTATCGAGTGGTAAAAAGAACAAGGAGAGTCGCCGCACCAAATTCGCCGTGGCGAACTGTTGCAGAATATGACAAACATCCAGCATCCTGATTTCCCGGAGACTTTTATATGAAGAGACTTTTCAATCGCCGGTGCCTTCTTTTTGTCCCTCTCCTCATTGTTGCGCTTATACCTGGGTTCATATTTGCTCTACCGGTAGACGGCGTGACGCCGGTGAATAATCGTGCCTATGTTGCCGCCATCCACAAACTCATAAGAGGCGCGCAGAGCAATATACGTGTTATGGCTTATCAGGCGTGGTATTACAAAGAATTCCCCAATAGTGATTCAAATAAATTCATAGATGAGCTCATCGCTGCGAAAAAACGCGGTGTTAAGGTATGGGTCTTTCTCGAGACATCTAACTGGGATAAACGCCTCGATGAAGCAAACCACGAATTCGCCAAGAGGCTCGAGGCGGGCGGAATACCGGTCTTCTTTGACGCCAGAGATATCACCAGCCACGAAAAGGTCGTAGTTATTGACGATTATGCAACGATGGTGTCTTCCATAAACTGGTCGCACTTCTCACTGTGGCTAAATAACGAGGTCGCCGCCATTATCTGGTCCCGCCCCTTGGCAAAGGCATTCTCGGAATATATGAATTGCTTGATGAAACAGGCGGGGCACAAACACATTCCTCCGACAAACGCCACAGATAGGATTTCTACCGAAGGTTTTACGCTTATGCCCGCACAGGACGTTATACTGCTTACCAACCGCAAGTATTTTCCAGAGGTGCACAAGGCGTTTCAAGAGGCAGAAAAATCTATACGTGTTCTCCAGAGGCAGGCACTATACTATACTATGGTTCCCCGTTATGCCAAAGAAAAGGAACAAAATCAGGGAGAGCCAATCAGCGATACAAACGTCTTTCTCAAAGACCTTATTGCCGCCCATAAGCGCGGGGTAGATGTTGCGGTTGTCCTGGATGGGGAATTGCGCAGAAGCAGAAGGACGGGCGAGTGGCGTATCGATGCTCGAAATGAGGACTATGCGATACGTCTTTTGGCGGGCGGTGTGCCTGTGTATTACGACAGCCTCACCACGCAGACTCACGCCAAGATGGTTATTGTGGATGATAAGACAGTCATAGGTTCAACCAACTGGACGTATAACGCCCTCCAGCAGGGAAACGAGGCTTCTGTCTTAATAAAATCGAAGGAAATCACAGACCTTTACAGGAAATATTTCGAGCGCAGGAAATCCGAAGGTGTCCGAATAGTGCCTGATTTCGACCTTTATTCCCTGATGAGAAAGAGGGAGAAGGAAGAGAAGAAATCACCCACACTCCCGCTTCCGAAAATTCACTCATCCCCCAAAACGCACGTCATCACAAAGTAGCGGAAAAAACCTCCCTTGACTCGGATGCTTGCATCCACGTTCTCCAACGTTGCGGTTAATTCTATGCCGGGAAGTGTCAGCCCACTACTTCGCCGGCATAAACTCGACCCACCCGGGATGTTAGTGGTACAATGTGTATGCGGTTGAGATACTTATTTGCTGCATCGTTATTGATGACGACCGCATATAGTCCTTTGCAACTTTTTCATCAATCGTAATGGTCAATCTTCTTTACGTTATGCACCTCCCTCCGTGTATATCCGTATAATAAGCATATAAGAGAAGGAATCAGGAAAAGGCAAAAGAGATATAAAGACAGCTTTTACTGCGAAGGAACATATCCCCTGACGTCAAAGCTCACCTGCCGCTATGGAGCGCAGCGGAATAGCGGTCAGGTGCAGCGCCTTGTTGGGCGGTCCTTTTCCAGCTCTCCAGTCTTTTCATCATACAGTCACCCACTCCTTACAGAGCACTTCCGCCTGCTCCAAAACGGTTCGTGTTGCCTTTTCCTGTTTATCCGGTGGATAGCCATACTTGCGAAGAATCCGCTTCACGAGCACGCGAATCTGAGCGCGAGCATTCTCCCGAATGGTCCAGTCAATGGTGACGTTTCGGTGAACGGCGTCAACCAGTTCTTGTGCAATGGTTTTGAGCGTCTCATCGCCCAGTACCTTTACGGCGCTATCATTGACTTCCAAAGCATCATAAAAAGCAATCTCCTCCTCGGTCAGGCTGAGTTCCTCACCCCGCTTGTGCGCTTCACGCATTTCCCTTGCCAGCTCGATGAGCTCCTCGATGACCCGAGCCGCCTCGATGGTGCGATTCTGATACTTCCGTATGGCTTTTTCCAGCATCTCGGCAAAGGATCTCGCCTGAACAACGTTTTTCCTGGAACTTGTTTTGATTTCGTCGTGCAGGAGCTTTCTAAGCAACTCCACGGCAAGATTCCGGTGCGGAAGTTGGCGAACCTCCTGAAGAAACTCGTCCGAGAGAATTGAGATATCGGGCTTCTTCAAGCCAGCCACTGCGAAGATATCAACGACCTCGTCGGAGCTGACAGCGCGTGACACTAACTGCCGAATCGCGGTATCCATTTCCTCCGGCGTCTTGCCTGCACCTTCTACCGTTGCCTTGGCAAGACCGCTTCGGACCTCCTGGAAGAAACCCACTTCGTCACGAATCTTGAGGGCTTCTTCATGCGGTACAGCGAGAGCAAATGCCTTCGACAACGCTGTTACCGCCATGAGATAGCGTTTCTTCCCATCTTCAAGCTGGAGGATATGTTCCATGGCAGCCGCAATACCGGCAATCCGTTTTGCCGGCTCTACCTGGAGAAGAGAGACATAGTCGAATCCATGGAACATAGAGACAACCACTTCGTACTTCTCCAGCTTGACCTGGACGGCTTCTTCCTGGTTGACCGCCGCTTTGCCGCGGCCGCCCGCTTCCGTGTAATCCGCCAATGCCTGTCTGAGCTGGTCGGCAAGCCCGAGGTAGTCCACCACCAGCCCGCCTGGCTTGTCTTTGAACACACGGTTCACACGGGCTATAGCCTGCATCAGTCCGTGACTCCGCATCGGCTTGTCAACATACATCGTATGCAGTGACGGGCAGTCGAAACCAGTCAGCCACATATCCCGTACAATTACCAGTTTCATTGGCTCATCGGGGTCTTTGAAGCGTCTGGCCAGTGCTTCACGTCGGTGCTTACTGCGGATATGCGGTTGCCATTCGGGACGGTCTGAAGCCGAGCCGGACATTACAATCTTCAGCATACCCTTGTCGTCGTCATCGCTGTGCCAGTCGGGCCTGAGCTTCACGATGGCATTGTACATATCCACGCAGATACGACGACTCATGCAAACGACCATTGCCTTCCCCTCCATTGCCTCAAGTCGCCTTTGAAAATGATTCACTGCATCTTTTGCAACAAGGGCAATGCGTTTTTCCGTGCCGACCATTGCCTCGA
This sequence comes from uncultured Candidatus Sumerlaeota bacterium, assembly GCA_964526215.1. Lineage (GTDB taxonomy): Bacteria > Sumerlaeota > Sumerlaeia > MWCT01 > MWCT01 > CAZGKP01. The sequence goes on along the minus strand of CAZGKP010000078.1, from coordinate 2,134 downwards.
GGGCAGCCCATTTAGTGCGAAGGTTCTGCTTTTCGGATTCCTCTTCCCCCTCGGTAATCTCTTCGAACTCTGGGTCGATTTTTGGCCGTTCCTCTTCCAGCAGTTCGATTTTCGCCAGCCGCCCTTCATAGTAAATCGGAACAGTAAACTCATCCTCGACCGCACGCAAGATGTCATACTTGTCAATATAATCTCCGAAAACCGCCGGTGTGCTGCGGTCGTCACGTTCTATGGGCGTTGCTGTGAATCCGATGAAGGACGCATTAGGCAGCGCATCATGCATATGGCGGGCAAAGCCATCTATGAAGTCGTACTGACTGCGATGTGCCTCGTCTGCGATCACCACGATATTTCGCCGCGATGACAATCGTGGATATTGCTCTCCCCTGCTTTCCGGAAAGAACTTTTGGATGGTGGTAAATATCACTCCGCCTGATGGCACTTGCAGGAGTTCCTTCAGGTGTTCCCGACTTTTAGCCTGCACAGACGTCTGGCGCAAAAGGTCCTTGCAGCGGGAAAACGTCCCGAAGAGCTGGTCGTCCAGGTCGTTGCGGTCTGTAATCATAACCAGCGTGGGATTCTCCATCGCCGGATGGCGGATGATCTTTCCTGCAAAGAAAGCCATCAAGAGACTTTTACCACTGCCCTGCGTATGCCAGATCACGCCAATGCGGTGCCCTCCGAAGTGATTGGCATCATCACCATAGGGCGATATATCCTCCCTGATTATGAATGGGTCGGTTTTCTCTGCTTCGGCAAACCGAGCGTATAACTGTTTATGCTCCGCTACAATGCCACAGGCGGACAAGGCGCATTCCACCGCTTTGTTAACTGCGTGGAACTGGTGATACGCTGCCACTTTTTTGACAATGTTGGCTCCGTCATCCTCAAAGACGATAAAATTCAAAATTAGATCGAGAAAACGCCTTTTATTGA
>CAZGKP010000078.1:0-1188 GCA_964526215.1 uncultured Candidatus Sumerlaeota bacterium | reverse complement strand
CGAGGAGCGATCTCTTTCCCATCAATGGTGCGCCACGGCATAAACCGGTCCCAGCCGCTTGTGAGTGTCCCTGCGTACGCCTTCAGGCCGTCAGAGATCACCAGGATCTCGTTGAAAACGAACAGGCTGGGAATCTCGCGCATTTTTGTCTGGTGGTCGTTGAATGCCTTCTTGGTCGTCGCCGTCTCCTCTGCGGGATTCTTGAGCTCGATAACGCCCAGGGGCAGACCATTGACAAATACCACAATATCCGGCCGCCGGTTCCTGCGCTCCTCAATGACCGTAAACTGGTTGACGACGAGCCAGTCGTTGTTACCCAAATCGTCAAGGTCCAATAGCCAGACTTTATCGTATACTTCGCGCCCGTCCTGCATAAAGGAAACGTCCACGCCATCGGTGAGCATCCGATGGAAACGCCGGTTGTTCTCGGTCAAGCTGGGTGACTCGGTCCGTGTGATCTTCCGGACAGCCTCGTCAATGACATCCGGCGGGATGTTCGGGTTGATGTTTTCAAGCGCGGTTTGAAGCCTTCCGAGCAAGACGACCTGGTCGTAATCCTCGCGTTCGCAAACATAACCATCAGGGCTGATGTCAGGTCCGAAGGCAGTTTGCCAGCCCATGCCCCGGAACCAGGTAAGGGTGGTTTGTTCGAGGGTGTTTTCGGATACGCCGCTCATCGGGTGCTCCGTCCCTGTTGCCGCCTTTGATATAATCTTTCCGTGAAGCCGCCCTCTTGCTCAAAGGCTTTGGACTGCGCCGCCAGTTGGCGGTCCAGCAGGCTACAGGCCACTGCGATCAAGGCCAAGGCGGCATTAGCCGCAATTTCGGGGTAGGTGGACCGAGTGGACCTTGTGGACTTGGTGGACTGTCCATCGTGTCCACTTTGTCCATGCTGTCCACCTCTTTCATGCACTTCCCGCACCCACAGGGCGACCTCATCAGCAGTGGCGCACCGCCGCTCAATCAATTCCGCCCGGCGCGGGTCGCTTTTCTCCCAAAGCGGCAGGCGCCGCTGCCGCAGAAAATCCTCATAATCCAGCCGCAGTTCCTCCAGACTCGCCCGCGCTACGTTGGTTAGCTTCAACTCGGTCTTCTTCGACGTGCCCGACGCCTGACTCCCCTCGGCAATATTCTGCACCCCCGAGCGCGCCGCCTGAACCATCTGGTCATGCGTCCGGCTCCGCCTGT
>CAZGKP010000077.1:14629-15786 GCA_964526215.1 uncultured Candidatus Sumerlaeota bacterium | reverse complement strand
CTCTCGCTCGTTTTCCACATCCACAACCAAAAGCCGCCCCGCCGTATCAAAAACGGGCGAAATCCTTCCCTCCCATACCGGTATAGCCACTCTCATCTTAAACACCTGTTTATTAAGGGAGCAACCATTGTGCCAGCTTGTGTAATTTTGTATAGAGACGTAACACAAGCAAATGCAATGACATATCTGACACATCGCCGAAAGTGCCCGGGGCTTGAGTCGCATATTGCAACTCTTCCCGCCATTTCGGTGCAAAATCGCTACACTCTATGCCTTTATGCTCTCGAAAAATCCTACAATGGCACACGGAGAGAAAATTTAGCCACCGATGAACGCCGATATGCACCGATTTTCTTTCTTCTGCGTCCATCGGTGTGTATCGGTGGCTATATATTCTGAATTTTCGGAGCAGGGGAAAATTGCGCCTGGGGCACATTGGAGGCGTCAGGATTTCCCGGCGGCTTCCTGGATAGCTTTTACTATCTTTGTATAGCCGGTGCAGCGGCACAGATTGCCCGAAATCCCCTCGCGTATCTCTTCCTCTGCGGGGGAGGGATTTTCACTTAAGAGCGCGGTAGCGGACATAATCATTCCGGGTGTGCAGTAACCGCACTGCACCGCACCTTCTTCAACAAAAGCCTCTTGAAGAGGGATGGGTTTGCCATCGGCTGCCAATCCCTCGATAGTTGTGATGCTATGTCCGTCCGCCTGGTAAGCGAGGACGAGGCAGGAGTTTACGGGTTTGCCGTCAAACAGGACAGTGCAGGCGCCGCATTCGCCCTTGCCGCAGGCGACCTTTGTCCCCGTGAGACCGAAATGGTCGCGAATAAGCTCCACAAGAAGTGTATTGGCAGGAACCGTTGCCTTCACAGGCTTGCCATTTAGCGTCAATTTGACCGTGATTACTCGTGACATTTGTCTTTATTTACTCAAGATTTAAACCCGTATAAGGGGAAAAGGGGCGATGATGCAAGCCTAAAGTGAATTTGGGTAATTTACATCCCGAGGTTTTTCTCTTTACTTCTTCCCCACTTTTATAGTAGGTAAAAAGTGTTTCGGTTGTGGTGTTTACACACTAAAGAAAAAAAGTGAAAAGTGAACTATAAATTATGCTGGAAGAAAGGGGAAGTTGGAGGTGCATATATCCGATCTGACAG
>CAZGKP010000077.1:0-14619 GCA_964526215.1 uncultured Candidatus Sumerlaeota bacterium | reverse complement strand
TGCTAATCCCTGGGGCGATAGCCGCCTTAATCGTTGACAAACTCACCTCACATCGCCCCTGGAGACCATTCTCATTTGTAGTAAATTCCGTTCTCTTGGGGGTCAGCGCATATTCACTCTATCAGTTAGTTCTCTTTTTATGGGGTTTTATGCTTCTCCTGTTTACAAAAACACCCAGTTTCAAATACTTGACATTCTGGTCTGCCATATTCGATACGTCTAAGTTAATATCTCTGGGAGAAGTAGCATGGACAGGCTTGTTCGGAATTGCTTGCGGATATTTATGCAGCGCCTTCCTGAATCACAAGATTCTATTCACGATTGCAAAATACTTACACGTGTCAAAGAGATTTGGAGACGAGGATGTTTGGGAATACCTGATGCTTTCACCGGATGTTGAGTGGGTATGGGTTAGAGACCACACTCGCAACCTCGTATACGAAGGATATATTCAAGCCTTCTCCGATACAACTCCACTGCGAGAGATTTTGCTCAGTGAGGTTAAAGTGTATTCCAATGAAAGTTCCGAGTTACTTTATAAAATCCCCATATTATATCTTGGAAGAAATCCCAACGAATTAACGATTGAGATACCACCTATTTCTAGAGAAGAAGGAGGTCAACACAATGCCGAAGGAAACAATTAGGGAAGGGATGGAGAAAACTAATACTAAACCCCCACCCAGAAATCCCAGACCGCAAAATCCGCCGCCGCCACAATATCCCAAGTCGGGGACTCAACAATCTCAAGACAAATCAATGCCAACCGTAGGGAGTAAAAAATCTTGAAAATACTTTCCCAATTGGCTGGTACAGAGTATTGGATCAAAGCATCCAGTATTATTGTCTCCGTGAAATAGGGACTGTCGTTATAATTTCGCCGCAACGAATCTTTCGAGACCCGCTCTGATGTGTTTCTTTACGAGAGGAATTTGCGCAGGGCGGTGTAATGGATGAGCTTTTCGTAAGGATACAGGCGGCTCATTGCGAAGGATTTTATGGGGATGTGGTGTTCCTGTGCAGCGGCGATTGGGTTCAAACCGGCAACGACAATCATTCCGACCCTCCCCCGCGTAACCTGTGTGCCGGCAAGGGGTTGCCCTGGCTTTCCTATGGCTAAAATGCCTCCCAGTTTTGCCTTATTCATAAACCCCTGAAAGCGTAAGACTTTTGATAGACTTGCGGCGGGAAATTCTCTAAACCCCGCACCAATCAGTCCCGCCTCGCCTTGTGCCACCTTATCCACAGACGTCATCTCTCCTCGCATAAAGATTTCAAGCGGGTCAATGGTCGTGCCGCTGTAATGGATAATGTGCTGAAAGTAGCGGAGGCGATTGTCCTGGATTTCTAACAGCCCCCCGAAGATGCAAGTTACCGGAATACCCGCCTGTAATAAAATCCCATTAGCGGTAACACCGCTCACCGTGCCTATGGCAACATAACCGTCGGGCACACGCTTTCCGGCAAAGATTTCACCGGGCATCCCCGGGGCAATTAACTCCCCGAAGCTGATGCCTGATTCAAATGCGCGCAAAATCTCTTTAACAACCTTGGGCATATCCCTTATAGATATCAGGGAGATATTCAGGATTACGGTCCCGCGGCGACGGGAGATGCTGAATGTCATCTGGGAGGCTAGGGTCTCTGCCTTGACGCTAACAAATCCCCTGAGTGCAGCCGAGACATTTGCAGCGGCGACTTCAACTCCCTTAGAGGTCAGGCGTCTGCCCAATCGCCCGAGGTTTTCGGTCAGCCCTGCCTCATCGAGTTCACCGAGCAAGAGACGCACCGAACGGTCGCTTAGCTCTATGCCGAAGTTGCGGAATTCCGCGGCAAGTCGAGTTGCACCCATCGGTTTTTCCGCCTCGGCAAGGATGTTCAGGCAGATACGGAGGCGATTCTGTTTCTTCTCTTCAGGCACAACAAAAGTCTCCCATTGGGCAAATTTGCCTGAAAATCAATAAAAGTTTATCATTATTCGGCAAGCATCTATGAGGCAAGCATTTTCTGTTGCAAGCAAGTGAAATTTTTCACTTATTATGAGTCATTCCTTTTTATGAAACTTTTCAAGATGAAAGAGGTTAAAAATGAACGAGATATTGGAAAAACTCAACCGCCTTTATCCTGAACAGCCGGAATTTCTCCAGGCTGTAACAGAGGTTCTCGAGTCAATAAGCGACTTCGTCCGGGAGAATCCACATTATATGAAGGAAAAGATACTTGAACGCATTGTGGAGCCTGAACGCATCATAATATTTCGGGTCCCCTGGTTGGATGATAAGGGTGAAATACACATAAATAAGGGCTACCGCGTGCAATTTAACAGCGCCATCGGTCCCTATAAGGGTGGGTTCCGCTTTCACCCCTTGGTGAATCTCGATGTTATCAAGTCCCTTGCCTTCGAGCAGGTTTTCAAAAATGCCCTGACGACACTACAAATGGGTGGCGGAAAAGGTGGTTCCAATTTTGACCCCAAGGGAAAAAGCGATAATGACGTAATGCGGTTTTGCCAGAGCTTTATGACTGGGTTGTACAAACATATCGGTCCAGACACCGATGTACCAGCGGGAGATATTGGAGTTGGGGACAGAGAAATCGGGTTTCTTTTTGGACAATACAAGCGCCTGGCTAACGAGTTCACAGGCGCCTTGACGGGAAAGCGTCCCAACTGGGGAGGTTCATTCATTCGCCCCGAGGCTACCGGTTATGGACTGATATATTTTGCCGCCGAGATGCTCGAGACACAGGGTGAATCCATAGAAGGTAAGGTATGCCTTGTCTCCGGCGCAGGCAATGTAGCCCAATATACAGTTGAAAAGATTATTCAGATGGGGGGCAAGGCAGTTACACTCTCTGACTCAAACGGTATGGTGTATGACCCTGACGGAATTGATGAAGAAAAACTCGTCTACGTTAAAGACCTCAAAAATGCGAAGCGTGGACGTATCAGGGAGTATGCCGAAAAGTACCCCGGTGTAAAATATATTCCCGTTGACCACAAAGCCAAATCCACCCCCCTGTGGGATGTCAAGGCTGATTGCGCATTCCCCTCGGCAACCGAGAACGAAATTAACGCAAATGATGCACAGAACCTTATAAAGAATGGTGTAATGCTCGTGGCAGAGGGCGCAAATATGCCCTGCACACCCGAGGCTATCCATATCTTCCTTCAGAATAAGATTCTCTATGGACCTGGAAAAGCCGCAAATGCCGGCGGGGTTACTGTCTCGGGTCTTGAGATGTCGCAAGACAGTTCCCGCTTGAAATGGACACGTGAGAGAGTGGACAATCGCCTGCAAATGATTATGAAGGCTATTCACGACCAGTGCACCGCCTATGGGATAGAGGGGGATTTCTGCAACTACGAAAAAGGTGCCAATATTGCCGGATTCAAAAAGGTAGCTGATGCAATGTTAGACCAGGGACTTGTTTAGTCCGTTATGGGGCATAGATCTACAACATTTTGTAGATGTTGAGTTACCATCAAGCTAAAATCTGAAACTGGCAATTTAAAATTAATCTGTCTCAGGGGGATAATACTTTTAACTTTTGCCTTTTTACTTTTTACTTCTTTTTTCAAGCGAAGTCTTGAAAAAAGCATAGTCCGTTAAGAGTGAATTTGAACACAAAACGGTCACAATTTCGGATTGCAGATTGTCGAAGGTCTAAGATGCGCCGTGGTAGGCGCGCCGTGGTGGGCGGAATGTAACTTGAATTCGCCATTCACTATTCCGGCTTGCCGGGTCAGGTTATCTTCCGGGACATCATCTCGCCACTCCTCTGCCGGGGGGAAATTGGAGACCCAGACTTATATCGGTTGCCTCGTAAATGCCTACCCCAGACGCGAACGCTTTGATAGATAACTCACCAAAAGTATATCCAGCGGAATGGAGGTCAAAAGCGGGACATAATCAATCTTGTGTTCGGCGCAGTGCGTTCGGTATTCAGCGCAGAATTTGTTAAAGGCGGCGAGATATGCCTGGCGCAAAGTTCGTGCATAAACCTGCATACGCCTCCCTGTTTCCATATCCTCAAACTCCGCTAACGCGTCGAAGGGGAATCCCTTTTCATAGGGGTCGAGGGTATGAAACACAATCACCTCGTGTTTTTTATGGCGGAAATGCGCAAGTCCCCGCATCACGGCTTCGGGTTCATCAAAGAGGTCAGAGAGGCAAATGATGAGTCCGCGGCGTTTCATCCTCTGGGCGAGTATATGAAAGACATCGCTGAGATTTGTCTGCGAACCGGGCTTGCTGTGTTCGAGAGTGATAAGTATATCCCTCAGGTGGCGGGGATTGGATTTGGGGGCGATGTATGTGCGCACGTCTCTGTCAAAAATCACAAGTCCGACCGAGTCCCGCTGGCGAATCATCAGATACGCAAGAGAAGCCGCCGCATAGCAGGCGTATTGGAATTTTGAGATATCGCCGGAGGCATAACCCATCGATGCGCTGGCATCTAAAAGGATTGTGCATTTGAGGTTCGTTTCCTCCTGAAAGCGCTTTATGTAATAGCGGTCAGATTTTGCGAAGACCTTCCAATCAATGTGGCGCAGGTTATCCCCGGGGCAGTATTTGCGATATTCGGCGAACTCAACGCTAAAGCCCTGATACGGGCTTTTATGAAGCCCGGAGATAAAACCCTCAACGACAAGTCGGGCAACGAGGTTCAGATTGGCGAGTTTCGCCAGAAGAACCGGCTCAAGATAGCGATAGCGTCCCTGCATAACGAACCTTACCTGCCACGCGAATTCAAATTTCATAGCCCTTAGGGGGCATAGATCTACAACATTTTGTAGATGTTACGAAGCCAGCAATCTAAAATCTAAAACTGACAACTGACAATTGGAAATAAATACCGGAGCTGTCATTCATAATTGCTAATTGTCTGTTTTCAATTTTAGATTCTTTTTTCGAGCGAAGTCTTTGAAAAAGCATAGCCCCTTATGGGGCAAACAGCTACAACAAATTGTAGATAATTGAACTCGAACGCCCACTCATACTCATAATCATAATCTCCCCGGAGGGGCATTTTTCATCTGAGCATAGTCTAGGATGAAACGTAGATAGTAATTCTGGCGAAACAAATATATTTCCCCTCACTCCTCGTTTATACGCCGTATTTATAGTAAGCGGCGCAGGTTCCCTCTGAAGAGACCATACACGCCCCGATTGGATTTTCGGGAGTGCATACTTTTTTGAAAAGCCCGCATTCCGGCGGGGTTTTTACGCCGCGCAATATCGCACCGCAAATGCAGCCGGGATGTTCTACCGTTTCCTCAACTTCCACAGTGATATTTTCTTCCGCATCAAAATCGCAAAAATGTTCGTTCAACTTCAAACCACTTTCGGGTATGGTTCCCAGCCCACGCCATTCGTCGGATTTGGTAACCTCAAAGACCTCGCTCATCATCTCAAGCGCCTTAACGTTGCCTTCCGCTCGCACCACACGCGAGTATTGTATCTCAATTAGGGGTGCATCTTTTCCCACAATCTGCCGAACCAGCATTAAAATTGTCTGTAATATGTCTATAGGTTCAAAACCTGCAATCACGCACGGGATACCGTAATCTCTTGCGATAAAGTCGTATGGTCTTGAACCGATTAAGGCGCTCACGTGTCCCGGACAGATAAAACCATCAATGCGGAGCTCGGGGTCATTGACCAGCACCTTCATTGCTGGCGGAACCAATTTATGCCCGCAATGCACAAAGAAATTTTTAGTGTTCTTTTCGCGCGCAATTTTAATTGTTGCCGCCACAGTTGGCGCAGTAGTCTCAAACCCTATCCCTAAAAATATAATCTTCTTTTGCGGGTTCTGCTCGGCAATTTTCAAGGCATCCAGCGGAGAATAAACTACAATCACACTCGTCCCTTTGCTTTTCTCCTTCTCCAGGCTGGAGCTCGAACCCGGCACCTTCATCATATCGCCGAAAGTGGCAAGGATTACGTCCTTTCGCCTCCCATAAGCAACGGCTTTATCGAGGTAATGATTGGGCGTAACGCAGACCGGGCAGCCGGGACCGGAGAGCAGTCTGATTTTCCCCGCAAGAAGCCTGCGGATTCCGGCGCGCGCAATGCTCATAGTGTGCGTGCCGCACACCTCCATCAAAACCATCCCATCGGCACAATCGCAAAGCAGTGTGCGGATTTCATCAAGCAGCTTTTGCGCTATCCGTGGGTTTCGATATTCATCTATATACTTCATCGCATTTCAGCCCACCGGAGGTGCGACTTCAGCCATTTGCCTGAAGATTTTCAGCGTCTCCTCGGCGTCTTCTTCATCCAGCCTCTGTATAGCAAATCCCGCGTGAACGATGAGATAGTCCCCGATTTCCAAATCTTCCGGCGAGAGCAATGCAAGATTGATTGTCCGCCTCACACCTCCTATCTCGACAACCGCATCCCGCCCCTTAATTTCCACCAGCCTCATCGGAACGGCTAAACACATATCATCTGCTCCGAAAATTCAGAGTATATAGCCACCGATACACGCCGATGGACACAGATAAAAAAATCGGCGCAAATCAGCGTTTATCGCTGGCTAATTTTTATTGTTTTGGGAGAGTCGTCCCTGCGACTCATGAAGACTGCTCCTTAATTCCGGCAGCCGCAATGACGGCTTGCCCCAGGGAAATCCCGCCATCATTCGGCGGCACTTTTCTATGGACATAAACCCTGAAGCCTTCCCCTTTTAAGATATTAAGCGCCCGTGTCAGTAAATACATATTCTGAAAAACGCCGCCGCTCAATGCAACATCGTTTATGCCCATCCCGGTGCGAATTTTTCTGCACATCTCACCTATTATGTCTGCAATAGTGTTATGAAATTTAAGGGCAACAATGCCTGAAGAAATGTCGGCTTTAGTGTCCTTGACCACTCCGGCGATTATGTCAGCGGGGTTAATTATGAACACACCGCCCAGTCGTGTAACGCTGTATTTATAAGATTCCGGCATAGCCCCGTTATCCTCAATTGCCATCTCAAGTTCGATTGCCGCCTGCCCCTCATAATTGATTTTCTCCCTCACCCCCACAAGCGCAGAGACCGCATCAAAGAGCCTTCCCATACTGGATGTCAGCGGCGTATTGATTTTCTGCTCAATCATTTTCTCCAGAACCCGACACTTGCCTTTATCAAGGCGAGAGACAAAATTCAGCCCCAGTGCCAGAAATCCTTTCCCGAAAATTTCATAAAGATACGCAGCAGCGATACGCCACGGTTCTCTTATCGCCATCTCGCCTCCGGGCAGAGGCATATATTTAAGATGGCAGGCGCGTTCAAAGCCCTCATAATCGGCAATAAGAAACTCGCCACCCCAGATATTGCCATCAGCACCATAGCCGGTGCCGTCAAATGCCACGCCAATCACCTTTTTATTTGCAAGACCATTATCTGCCATACAGGATGCGATGTGGGCGTGATGATGCTGAACGGGCACAATGCGAAGTCGCCCCGGCAATGAGGCTGCGCGCTCCTGTGCATATTTTGTGGAGAGATACTCCGGGTGCAGGTCGCAAGCGATTGTGTCGGGCTCAATCTCAAACAGATTCTTGAAGTGTTCAATCCCCGTCTCAAAGGCGGTCAGGGTCTCGAGGTTCTCTATGTCGCCGATATAATGACTGACAAAAATCTCATCACCTTTTGCCAGAGCAAATGTATTATTGAGATGCGCACCGCAGGCAAGAATCTCTTCTTTAATGGGGAATGGGGCTTTTATGGGCGCGGGGACGTAACCGCGCGAACGCCGCAGAATTAACCCCGATGCAGTCGGTGGAAATATCCGCGTTACCGAGTCGTCACAACGGATGTAAATATCACGATTGTGCAAAAGGAAAAAGTCGGCGATGCCCCGAAGTCTCGCCACCGCATCTTCGTTTTTGTATGCAATGGGTTCTTCAGACATATTCCCCGACGTCATCACAAGAATCGCCAGCGCATCCCTTAATAAAAGATGATGTAGCGGAGTATAAGGCAGCATAAAGCCGAGATATTTATTGTTCGGGGCAACGTTTTCGGAAATCGGCGGCGCAGGTGATTCCTTTCGCCTCGACAATAGAACAATCGGGCTTCGCGGAGACGTAAGCAATTCTTCCTCTACGCCCGAAACTTCACAGTAATTTTTCACCGTCTCTAACTCTCTCGCCATTAAGGCAAAGGGTTTATCGTAGCGATACTTTCTTTCGCGCAAGGTTCTGACCGCTTTATCATTAGTGGCATCGCAGGCGAGGTGAAAACCGCCCAGCCCCTTTATGGCAACAATTTTGCCTTCTTTGAGCAGTCGGACTGCGAGTTTTATCGCCTCATCCCGATGGGCAAGTTCCCTGTTCTCCGCGGATAAAAGCGTAACCTCCGGACCACAAACAGGGCAGGCATTGGGTTGGGCATGGAAACGCCTGTCGAGCGGGTTATCGTATTCCGCCTGACATCGGGGGCACATAACAAACTTTTTCATAGTCGTCATCTTGCGGTCATAGGGGATATTTTTCACAATGGTGAAGCGGGGACCGCAGTTGGTGCAGTTGATGAAGGGATAGCGAAAGCGCCGGTCATTGGGGTCAAAGAGTTCGCGCAGGCAATCGGGGCAAATCGCAATATCCGGCGAGACCTGCGTTTTAATCCTGGTGTGAGCAATGCTGGGCAAAATCCTGAATCCTTTCTCATTTTTAACCGGGAGTGGCGAAACCGAGAGGCTAACAATTTCCGCCTGCGGGGGAGGCGCAGATTTAAGTGTATGGACGAAATCATCTGTTTTTTCCGCCTCGCCCTCAATCTCGATAACGACCCCTTGCGGGCTATTCAGAACCCAGCCAGTGAGATTCCTCTGGCGAGCGTAGCGATAGACCATAGGGCGAAACCCGACTCCCTGCACCCGCCCCTGAACATCAATCTTCAAACGTTTTCTACCCATTTTTTGCTCATTAAATGGATATTTTCTATGACTCTGGCTATAGTAATTTCCGAAGGTAATGTCCATATAGAATCATCGCGAGGGTAAATTTGTTACGTAATATTTTGCAAATCCCGGATTATGTCCTCTACGATTTGGGGGGATTTGGCATTCAGAGCGGGGGTTAGTTTTTCTGAAAAGGTGGTATTGTCTTTTACCTCTATGGCGTAAATGTCTATGGTTTTGGGGATTTTTTCTCCCGCCTGTCGTGCTATCTCAAATGCTGTGGCTATATTTACGCCGTGGGGAAAACCTTCTGCTACGGTCGGTTTCAGGGCAGCGAAATCTATCCTGTGGACGGTTCCGGGGGCTGCCTCTCCCGTCTTTATAGAATCAATGATGATGAGGTGGTCGTATCCGGTGATGTAATCAATGAGTGAAATCCCGCTGATGCTTGCTTCAACAATATCCGCATCGGGAAAGTGCTTACCGAGTTCCCGGCTGACCTTTAGACCAATAGCATCATCAGACAGAATAGGATTGCCGAGACCGAGGATTAGGGTTTTTTGCATATTAGCAAGCGCTCAAAATGATTCTCCGCCAAGGGGGGAGAGGATATGGTTTGAAAAATGGAACATTCGCCTGTGGTGAAAAGTCATAGATAAACACAGATATACCCGTGTGCATCTGCGCCTTAATTCTAATCAGTCGTTATAATTCACCGCGGTGAATCTTCGACCTCCGACCTCACAAAACAATCAAAATTAGCCACCGATGAACGCCGATGTTCACCGATATATCTGTGTAAATCTACCCACCAAATTCAATTTTCAGGGCAGTGTTCATATCGTAGATGCGCCTCAGGCGTGATGAAAATGTATTGCTTTCCGATGGAGAACACGGGGATATTTTAATTCTATTTCTCCGTGTCCTCCGTGGCTAATTGTCGAAGCAGGATTTTCGAGATGATTATCAATTTTGCCGCATCACACGCCCATTACCTTATATTATCAAATTCGCCTCTGCGGGCGGCGCCTATGTAATTCATACAGTAAGGGTCTTTGCCCAGGAGCGCCTCACCAGCCTTTATTTGCGCCATCATCACTTTGTCGAGCGGGTCAATAATCACCGAATCCAGCCCGCAAGCCATTGCCATAAGGATAAATGACCGGTTGACGATTTTTCGCCCTGGCAAACCAAAAGAAACGTTCGATAAGCCGCAGACCTTGTGCACCTCGGGGAATTGCTCTGTAATGCGCCTCAAGAGATTGAGGACGATTTTGCCGTATATGGAATTTGTGCCGATGGGGCGCACAAGTGGGTCGAGCAGAATCCGGTCAGGCTCCACGCCTTGTTTTGTCAGGTTCTCGATGAGGTGGCAGGCAACGGAATACATCTTATCTTCGTCATCGGTGAGACCGCCATCATCCATAGCCAGTGCGATGACTTTCGCGTTATATCTCTTCACGATAGGCAGGACGGCTTTGAAGCGCTCCGACTCTGCGGAGATAGAATTGACGAGGACAGCCTCCCCGGCGAGCTGGCAACCAAGGGCGATGGCTTCGGCTCTGGGGCTATCAATCGAGAGAGGCAGTTCGGTTACATCCCTTATTACACCGACAATCCACTTCATAAAACCGAGTTCTTCTTCGGCGAATGCACCGGTATTGACATCGAGGTAGTGAGCACCGGCTGCCTCCTGTTTTTTCACAATCTCCTTGATATATGCAGCGTTTTTATCTGCAATAGCCCGCCGGATTTTCGTCCGCGTGGAATTCAGGAGTTCACCAATTATGAGCATACTCTACTCCGTAGTGAAGGGGAAATGGCATTAAAGGATTTTGAAACTCTGAACATTGAACTTTGAACGCTGAACCGGGAGGCAAGCGCAAAAGTGTTTTCCTGTTCGATAAAACCACATCAGGTCTATGCCTTCCTATAAGCTTCCAAAAACTCGTCTCTTGTTATCGCAGATGGGACATTCGCCCGTGGAGAATTGAGTGCAAATTGTCCTTAATATGGAAGCTTTTATTTTCGGATGATTCGGCATAGTCAAAGGAGTTTTAGTTCCGTCAGGGTTTTCACGCACCAGGGAAATGTGCTCTTTTTCTCTTACGGTCCAATGGAACATTCGCATGTGGAGAAAAGCCCAAAATCTCAAGCGTCTTTACTACCTTTCGCCTGGGTGCATCGATAGGGAACTTTGCCATCAAACTTCTACTCCTGCTTCAGCAACAAACGCCTCGATAATTTGTGGCTCTACCTCCATTACTTCGTTCCCAAAGGTCTCAATATGAAAATGAATTGCTGACTTTACATCAGAAAGTGCCTTTTCATAGGTATCCCCCTGTCCAACCACAACCCCTTTAAGCCCCAATGGATATGCCACATAACCATCGGGATGCTTTTCCACAACGACCTTAAACTGTCTCATGACAAATCCCTCCTTTATTGGCAATGGCAGATAATATTTCCAACATAAAAGAAGTCTTTGCGAAGCAAAAATTTGGGTGAGTGCTTTCTGGCACGAATCTTTTATGTTGTGTTATAAGCCGTTGCTCGCTCTTCATCTTTAAACGACCAGATTTAATACATAGTAGATAAGCTGAATTCCAAAAAGGCTAAGAACCACTCCACAAACTACCTGAAAAATCTTGAGCATTTTCTCGGACCTGAATAATTTTTCTGGAATGATGCCCACCAAACTCCCCAGTACTATAGGGGCAATTGCTGTGCCGACAGCAAACACTGCTGCATACAATAAACCCGCTAAAATGGCATTTTCTGCTACACAGGCAATATACGTAAGGATTGCCACATACGGAACACAGGGAGCAATACCCATCAAAAAACCAAATAAAAACAAGCTCTTAGTCCCATTATCTAATATCCCCTTTCAAATTTGTATCTTAAACCCTTTGCCTAAAATAATAAAGATACCCATTGTTATCATAAAAAAAGCCACAATTAAATAGAGCCAACCTGACTTTCGTGGTGGAAAAAATTGATTAATGAAACTAAAAGCCACAGTGGCAAGTCCACCCAAAATGGCGAGCGCTAAAAGTCTGCCAGCTGAAAATATTAACCCAACCTTTAAACCACCCTGCCAATTTTTCCTTGTGGCTCCAATATAAGGCAAAAGCAACGGAGCAGTATAAGTAAGGCATGGACCCCATCCCATAGTAAAACCAGCTATTAGTAATTTTATAGAATTAGAAAGCATTCTTTATTTTTATCGTTTTCCCTACACCCGAGAGAATAAATTTTTCCCCATAGACTTTCTTAAACTGTTTTCTGGCGAGATTGCCCGAACAATGACAGGGAGATACTTTCTCAACCCCTTGCTCTTTCACCCCCTTGACAATGCCCTTTATTTGCCATAGATTCATCCAGCATAAATGAAAGCCACCTATTACTAAATAGACATCAGATTTACACATCTGTTTTGCCTTCTTAACTATGTTTACAACTCCCGGATGAGCACAACCCGTAATTACCACCAGCCCTTTAGACGTTTTTATTATAAGGGACTCCTCTTTTATCCAGCTCCCTGATTCACCCGTAGAATAGACATCTTTGCAGATTTCTATCGGCTTGTGAACCTCAACCAATTTCGCTCCAACCTTCTTAACTTTATCCTTAATACTTTGGGGGAGAGACCTTGGCATATAAACGGTAACATCAGGATTCTTCTTCAAAAAATCCGATAGTCCACCAATGTGGTCATAGTGAATATGCGAAAGTATTATTACGTCCACTGTTTTAGGGTCAATTTTGAGCTTCTCCATATTTTTAAGAAGCACCGAACCTACGCCGCCGACATCAAATAAGATTGTCTTTTCCGCTCCCTTTATAAAACAAGAAAAGCCCCATCTGGTCTCTAATTTTTCGTCATAAGGGTTATTATCATAAACTATAGTGAGGCTTAAATCCTTACCCTGTGAAGTAGGCATATCAGCAATTTTATGAGGTCCTGCAATAATGGAAGGTGTGAATAAAGAGACAAATATCGAGGCTAAAATTATCCCTTTTACTTTGTGTGTCTGCATTTTTTATCTCCGTAATCAAAATACGATTGACTCGGCGACCAATTGAGTATAACATTCTGTAGGTATGTGAAGCCCGTAAGGGTTTGGGTGAGCGAAAGCAAACCACATACCCGCTGTTATACGCCGCCGCCACTAAGTCGTTTGAAATAGATGATTTCAGGATCACCCTCGTCGAGATTTTCAATATACCCGCTCCTCACGAAACCACGAGCCTCAAACACCCTTTGCGCAATGACATTCGATTTGTTAGTGGATATGAATAGCTTTTCTGTCGGACATATTGACTCGATGTACCGGATAGTGGCTGTTGCTACGCCACGTTTGCGATAATCAGGATGTACTATCAGAAGTGAGATGAAACCTTGACCAAAGAATGATTGCTCCAGTATACCGAAACCTACAATGGTATTTTGAGCTCGAACAACCAAACATTAATCTGCTTTGACAGCGTTAGTAAGGAAATCTCTTCTGCGAGAGTTACCTGTAATCATTGAATCGAGTGTACAAATTGTCTCAAGGTCTTTCTCCGTTGCTTTCTCAATGGTTATCATCGTTCTCACCTACAAGTTTGTGTACAATTGATTTTACTATGGTGATGGCGTATAACTTAAAATAACCGAGATTGGTTCGTTTATCCCTCCAAAATGGGAGATAATCCGAACCTGTTTCGTTTATTCCTGACTCTGGGGGAACTAATCCGCTTGCCTATCGGTAGGCAGATTACTTCTTTACAGCTTCATCATTTTCCTTTACGATGATATCCAGCGGGCTCTTAATCCGTTCAATATCCTTTTCACTTGCATAGGTGTAATTTTCGGTTGTTTTCGAACTCTTATGTCTAACTAAAGATTGAATATATCGCAAATCTAGAGCATCTTATGTGATAGGATTATGAGGCAATGCAGGGTTGGGAATTAAGGGGTGACATTCGCCCCTCTTATGTCCCCGGCACACTAATTCACACCGAGGATTTGCTTTGCAACTTCAACGGCGGTCGCTGCATCCTTGGCGTAACCCTGCGCCTTTATTTTATTTGCGTATATCTCGTCAACGGGGGCACCACCCACCATCACCGGGTTGGAGAGTCCGGCATCCCTGAATGCCTTGATGTTGGCTTCCATTCCCACCATAGTATTGGTGAGGAGAGCGGACATAGCGACAATGGCATCGGGATGCTTTTGCATTGCACCGATGAACTTATCCGCAGGGACATCAATCTCCAGGTCAATAATATGAAAGCCCGCACCCTCCATCATCATTGCAACGAGGTTCTTTCCAATATCGTGGAGGTCGCCTTTGACCGTGCCGATAATGAGGGTGCCGACAGGTTTTGCACCGGTCTCGGCAAGCGGCTCTTTGATAATAGCCATACCGGCTTTCATTGCGCGGGCGGCAATCAGAACCTCGGGCACATAAATCTCATTTGCCTTAAACCGCTGCCCGATAACGTCCATTCCCTTTATGAGACCTCCTTCGAGAATCTCCTTCGGACCGAGGTCGTCGTCCAACGCCTGCCGGACCAGTTCCGCTACACCCGGCTGACCCTTCCTGTCGGGTGGGAAGGGCGATTTTGCATCTGCACGACCAAGAATCACGTTCTCTTTGATGAGGGCTAACAGGTCAGTCATAATAACCTCTTTTTATTTTAGAGTTACCCCCGAACCCTTGCAAAAGTCGGGA
>CAZGKP010000076.1:0-16004 GCA_964526215.1 uncultured Candidatus Sumerlaeota bacterium | reverse complement strand
TTAACACTTCTATTTTCGTCTTTTGAAGATGTGGCAAAGTCGATGATTGTTTGAATAAGCCATCTTGTTGAACTGTCTCCCCATTCCTTAAGAGCATTTCTTAAAAAGATACCAGAAATAGCAATAAGATATTTAGACACTGCGGTAAGCTGTTGTTGAGTCTCTGCCGCTGGTATAATAAAAGTTAATGTAACCTGTCTAAGATTAGATTTGTGTCCGATCAACTCTAATAAAGCGAATAATCCCTTCGATGCTTCACCTAAATATCGCTCCTCTCCAGTGTTAAGATCAGACCTTTCCATTGTAAATTCATCTGACAAGCCAACCATCATTTGGTCATAGGACACTCCGAGGTTGAGATTCGGTAGGACTTTTGCTTGGTATAAAGACGTATTTATTTCGTTAATCTTGCTTTTAACATCCTTAAAATTAGGATTTCTTATGTGTATATTTTCAAAGACTATTTGGGCCTCTTTCATCTTGCCCTGCCCCTCAAGGTAAATGGCAAGGTCGTAAGGGTGGTTCAGGTTATCGGGTCCTTTTTGCATTCTTGCCACAAAAAGCGGTGTTTTATCTGCATCGGGTTTGAGTTTCAGAAAATGTTCATAGCAAGAAACACAATCAAAAGGTGCATTCTCTGGATAGGGTCGTGAATTGAAGCAGGCAAGCAGGACATCCGGCAGGAGTCCTCTCACAGGTGTTGTCGCATTCACACGAAATTTCCCCTCAGGGTAAAGAACCTCAAGGGCTGAGCCGGGGGCTATTTTCCACGTATTCTTTATGTAAAGTTCAAGAGCCTCTGTGTCATCGGGATACTTTTTTAGATAGGGTTTTAGAATGTGTGCAACTCTGGCGTCATCCGGGTTCTGTTTGAATAAAACGCGGGCATAACGAATAGCAAGGGGAGAGATTTCTGGTGAGAATTTCCATGCCTCTTCGAGACATTTAGTGTATCTTGTGTGATTTAGATGGTCGTTAGCCTCTTCAGCCAACTCCAGAAAAATCTGAACTAATTGTGATTTAACGCGGTTCTTCTGTTCCGGAGTCAGGTTCCCGCGTGCAAGCTGTAATTTAAAGTAGTTCGCCTGTTTTTCCAGTGGGAGGCTGGCAATTGCTTTTATCTCCTCGTGCTTTTTTTTCTTTTCGATCTCGGTCAATACCTTATTCACAGTCTCAATTTTTGCCCGTGCTTCTTCAGGTCGTGTTGAAAGCGCCTGTTTGTAAGCCGCAATTGCCTCATAGTATTTTTTGGAAGCAAACAGATCATCTCCCCGCATAATGGCATTCGCAGCCGAGCCGGTCTTTTCAATGGTTTTGATATTTGCTCTGGAGAGCGTAATCCTGGCTCCAGAGGCTTCTATGATGACGCGCGTTTCAGCCTCGCTAATTATTCTACATTCAATTTCCTGTCCGTTCTTTAGAACGACCCTGTCGGCATTGGCACTGCGAAGGAATAAAAATAGGATAAGCAGGGAAAGCACATAATAATAGAGAGATTGTGCTTTCATCTCGTATCCCTCCTTCATTCTGTTATTGCCGGGGGAGCAAACTATTGAGGTACAGTTCAATCTCGTGTTTCGGGATTAAATGTATGTGAATAACTATCCAACCATTTCGAGCAAGTGCGAGAGTTTTTCATTTTTTGCTCTTCATACTTCGCTCTCAGACGCTCAGTATCGCTTCGAGGCGACCGATGCGCAGCGCGGGCACGGACTTTTCAAGTAAAAAGTACGCACTGGGGGGGGGGGGCGGTCTATATCCTTTATCAATTATACATACCGCTGTAAATGTAAGGTAGGAATTACCCGCCTGAACTTTGTAAAGGAGAGCCATTCATTTATCAATCCGACGCTTGTGAATGTCTCTGGCAATCTCATCAACAGTCAAACCATCGAGCCAGGTATGGCGTTCTTTTGTATAATCGCCGCTCCCCGTATCATATAATTGCAAGAATCTAATCATCCCTGCGGGACCAAGGCGCTGGCGCAAAGCCTCCATTCCCGCACGGCGAACTTCCGGTAGCGTCATTGTCTTACCTGTCATAATTCAATCACCACCACAAGCCATCTGGCGGGATTCTCGACCCTTATTTCAGGTATGGGGTCAAGCTTGTGCGCCCGCTCCAGAAAGGCATCATCGGTAGTCAACAAAACCTCACAACCGCCTTTTATAGCCAGTGCCAGATGCAACGCATCCATTGCACCAATAAAGCCCGCTTTGCTTTGTCCCGCTTTGAGCCTCTCTATTCTTCGAGTCAATGGTCAGATTGTTCTTAAAAACGCATATTAAATAGGTTTAATTCATTCCTTTTTGCTGACTTTTTCAGCTCCTGATGAACCCATTTGTAGTCAAAATCAAGTGCTTTTTCGTCTTTTTGTTTTTGACCTTAGTCCTTCAATTTCGGGCTCGGGCAGAACTTGTGAGGTATATGAAAGCTCATATTAACTTGCGGATTGCGGTCCGCCTACGGCGGATAAAATTGGAAATTGCCGATTGCAAGTTGCAAATTGTAAATTGTAGTCGGGTGAAAAGATGTTGACAGGCAAAGTCACTTCTATATATAGACATTTTCGGAATTTGCGGAAAGTTCGCACTGGCGATTTATCTTTTTCGCCTTTTGCTCGGAGAAGCGAGGTAGCCGACGCTGTTCTGGGCTTGAGGTGAGTGATTGGAGAAGGAGGCTCTCTTTCAATGTCCATCACGGCTGAACGTAAAAGGGAAGTTATTGAAGAATACAAGATGCACAAAGTCGATACTGGCTCGCCAGAAGTTCAGGTGGCTATCCTCACCGAGCGCATTAATAACCTGACGGAACATTTCAAGGTGCATAAAAAGGACCACCATTCGCGGCGCGGGCTATTGAAACTGGTCGGCAGACGTAAAAGACTGCTTGCTTACCTGCACAGAGTGGATATTAAACGCTATCGCCAGTTGATTACGCGATTGGGGCTAAGGAAATAAATCGGGCGGGGATATTTCCCCACCTTTTAATACAACAAAAGAGCAGCTGCAACACCGCGGAGGAGGGATTCGGCTTCGGGATTTTGAAGTTTCGTGCCTGCCGGATATTAAAGCCGCAGATTGCACAGATTTCTTAAACCATATCAATAATCTGCGTCATCTGCGAAATCTGGGGCTTCTCCCGATAGTACGGCACACAACTTCAAAACCCCGAAAATCCGTTCCTCACCGGGGCGGAGAACCGCTTGTCCTTTTCGCGCGGAGTGCAGCTGCGGAAAGGACTTTATTATGTCAGAAGCAAAACGCTATACCCTTCCTTATGGTTCGGGCGAGCTTGCGCTCGAGACCGGCAGGGTGGCAAAACAGGCAAATGGCGCAATTGTGGCGCAATGGGGAGATACTGTCGTCCTTGCAGCCGTTGTATGCAGCGACACCCCCCCCGATGAGAATCGGGACTTTCTCCCCCTCACGGTAGATTACAGGGAGAAATTCTACGCCTCCGGGCGTATCCCTGGCGGATTTTACAAACGAGAGGGGCGCCCGGGAACCAGCGAAACGCTCCACGCTCGCCTTATTGACCGCCCCATCCGTCCACTCTTCCCCGAAGGCTTTGCCAATGAGGTGCAGGTCTTTGTAACGGTCTTATCAATGGACCAGGAACACCCTGCGGAATTGCCCGCCCTCATTGCATCTTCAGCCGCACTCTACATATCCGACATCCCCTTCACCACACCGATTGCAGCATGCCGCGTTGGATATATCGGGAACGAATTTGTCCTGAATCCCACACTTCAGGAAATGGAGCAATCCGACCTCGACCTGGTTTGCGCGGGGACAAAAGAGGCACTCGTTATGGTAGAGGGTGAGGCGAAAGAGGTCCCGGAGGATGTCGTTCTACGGGCACTCAATCTCGCACAGGAAGAAATCGCCCGCATTGTAGAGATTGAGGAAAAGATGCGTGCCGAGTGCGGCATCCCAAGGATGGAATTTAGCGTGCCGGAGACTGACCCGGCATTATTTGCCGAGGTAGAAAAACTATTCCGACCCCGCCTTTCTGAAATCCATAAAACCTATGATAAAATGGCGCGAAAAAAGGTGGAGAAGGAAATCAATAGCGAGATTCAAGATGCGCTGGTGGAGGCATTTCCCGAGCACGAGAGGGAGATTGCGCGTTATATGGAGAAGATTTACCGCGAAGACTTAAGAAGGCTTATGCTCTCTGAAAAGATTCGGGCTGATGGGCGCGGCTTTGAGAATATCCGCCCCGTGACCGGCGAGGTCTCTGCATTACCCCGCACGCACGGCTCGGCGATATTTACGCGGGGACAGACACAGGCACTGGCAACCGTTACCCTCGGCACACCCGAAGACCGCCAGACAGTTGATGACCTTATGGGCGTGAGCGAAAAAGCGTTTATGTTGCACTACAATTTCCCGTCATATAGCGTTGGTGAATGCCGCAGACCACGCGGACCGGGACGCCGCGAGATTGGACATGGTATGCTGGCGGAACGCGCCCTGTATCCGGTGCTGCCCGATAATGACCAGTTCCCTTATACCATCCGCATAGTGTCCGAGATACTCGAATCCAACGGTTCTTCCTCAATGGCAACGGTTTGTGCAGGAACGCTGGCGTTGATGGATGCAGGCGTGCCCATAAAGGCACCGGTGGCAGGGATTGCGATGGGGCTTATGAAAGAAGACGAAGAGGTCGCAATCCTCTCTGACATTATGGGACTGGAAGACCACCTGGGCGATATGGACTTTAAGGTCGCCGGAACCGAAAAGGGTATAACCGCCCTCCAGATGGATATTAAGGTCGGAGGCATAACGTCTGATATATTAAAGACCGCACTGGAGCAGGCGAGGTGCGGTCGCGCATTCATCCTTAAAAAGATGCTTGAGACGCTCCCGGAACCCCGCGCAGAACTCGCACCTCACGCCCCGCGGATACACGTACTCCATATACCGATTGACAAGATTGGCGAATTGATCGGTCCCGGCGGCAAGGTGATAAAGGACATTATCGAGAAGACCGGTTGCAAGATTGACATTGAGGACGATGGCTTGGTCTACATCGCCTCTTCCGAGGCAGCCCCTATGCAGAAAGCCATAGATATGATTGAGGAAATAACTGCAGAAGTGGAGATGGGGAAGATATACGTAGGCAAGGTTGTGCGTGTTACGAATTTCGGCGCATTTGTGGAAATCCTGCGCGGCAGGGATGGACTTGTGCATATCTCGGAGCTCGACTTCAGCCGCGTCGCAAAAGTTGAAGATATATGCCGCGAGGGAGACACACTGATGGTCAAAGTCATCGGCATAGACCCCATAAGTGGGAAAATCAGACTTAGCCGCAAAGCCGCCCTGCGAGAAAAAGATACCTATGCCGGGGGGAGCAACAGCAAATCCCGCCCCGAACATCACCGGTCTCACCCCGTGAGAGGTAGAGGAGACCACCGCCCCGGTCATGGTAAAGAAAAAGCGAAATAATACTATATCTACCAAATAAAACCGAATAATCCCTCAACATCTGGTGCTCCGGGAGGGACAATGTATCATAATGAAACAGTCCCACTCCCGGGGCTTTTTCTTTGTAAAAGACTGTAAATATTGAAATTATACCCTTGATGCTTTTTTGCTTTGACACAGAGGCATATTTGTTTAGGATTATGTTTGTAAATATGAAAAAAGGACTCTTGGCATACTAACTGGTTTGTATGTTTCTCCTGATTATTTTTATCATTATGGTGAATTAGCAAAGGAGCAAATTCTATCACCCTATAAAGCCGCCGGCGCGCTCCTGGCGGGCTGATATTTTTCAAGCAAAGGCTTGAAAGACTTATTGAGCCTTTCCCCTGAAAGGTCACGGGCGTTAAGGTCAATTCTATTACGGGTGGCTTTCTTCTTGGTAGCGCGCGAAGGGGGCAGAGACCGTATAAATTGAACTCAGACGCCCGTGATTTTTTTTCACCTCTCACCTCTGATGCATCGGTAAAAAGTGTTGAAGCCGTAGAATGTTCGACCACTTTCAGTGGCTCGAACATTCTGCGGCTCCCTCAATGTTAGACTTTTTTTACATACGCGTCACCTCTTACTTCTCACCCCTCACTTCTCTTTCCCCCGGCAGGCTTTCAGTGCATAAATGAGCTCGCGTATACTCTGAAAGCGTGCTGGGGGCTTTTTTTCGAGACACCTCATCACCACCTTTGCAATTGCGCGGTCAATACCTCGCATCGCAGGTGGTCTGGTGAAGATGTGATGATAGGCAATGTTTCCCGTCCTGAAAGGTGGCGCACCCATCAGCATTTCATACATCACTACCCCCAGGGAGTAAATATCAGAAGTGGGGACAAGGGGTTTTCCCTCGTTCTGTTCTGGAGGCATATAGGTAGGAGTGCCTGCAATGACATCGGCGGTAGAATTCAGGGATTCTGCCATAATAGTGGCGATGCCGAAGTCGGTGAGTTTACAGCTACCCTCTTTGGTGATGAGGATATTTGCGGGTTTAATGTCTCGGTGGAGGATACCTATACGGTGTGCAGCCTCGAGGGCGGATGCTATCTGGAGGGAGAAATCGAGCATCTCGTCCTTCGAGAGGCGGTTTTTTTCGGCAAGGAGTTGCCTGAGGTCACCGCCGTCAATATACTCCATAGATATATATTTGCGTCCCGCCTCCTCACCGATGTCATGGATGCGAACGATATTCGGATGTGATAGTCTGCGTGCAGACTTCACCTCGAGGCGGAATCGGACCTGTGCTTCGGCGTCCTGGGAGAATTTCTCCGGGAGGACCTTCAGTGCAACGACCTCATCCAGTTCTTTATCATAAGCCTTAAATACGATGCCGAAGGTGCCTTGTCCTACCTCGCTCACGAGTTCAAATCGTCTGCGAGCGCGAAGGCTTAATTGCTCTATAATCTCCTCGCGCTGTCGCTTTGCGGCTGTCCCTTCCTTCAGCTCGCTTTCGAGCTCCTGAAGCTTTAGCGAGACATCCCGAAATGCAATATCTACCGCCACAATCTGATTGAAAGCCTCCTTTGATTTACGGAGTTCTCCTTTTGAGTAAAAGTCATCACCGAGCTTATACAGGAGGTCTTTGACCTTATAGCTTTTATCCAGACGTCCGTAATAATGGAGAGCAAGGTCGAGGTTTTTTTTCCTGTGGAATGCCCTGCCGATGGAAAGGATTGCCTCCTGTGAGCCTTTTTGTTTTCCGAGGATTCGCTGATACACCTCTATGCACTTGTCCATCTCACCTGTGTCGCCATATAGTCGAGCAAGTTTATACAGGAGTTCGATAGGTGGTTTTTTCAGGTGTGCGACGTATGCGGCATAGCATTCAGCGAGTTCATAAAGGACATTGGCGTTATCCTCGGCAAGGTCTTTAGCCTTTTCGAGGTCCTTAATGGCGTCCTCAAAATTTCCCAGTATCTTGAATATAACGCCGCGTTCGACCCTTGCACGGACATAATCCGGCTCCTTTTTGAGGATGCGATTGTAAGCATCCACAAGGTCGCCACAGAATTTGCCATAATTAGATGATAAGTGGCTGAATTCATTAAGGGCTTCTTCGTAACGTCCCTTTTCCATATAGAGGTATCCCAGGACGATGAAGACGCGAGGCTCCCGCGTAAAGTCATCCTGCAGCCCTTCCAGATGCGTAATCACTAAACTTATCGAATCGGGCTGGTTCTTGAGGAGATGGTCAATGACTTCAAGGGCGTCTCTTGTGCGGGAGGATTTGAAATAGACGTCTGAGAGGTAGAGCTGGAGGTCAACATCAAAGACATCGGCATCTGCCGCCCTGCGGATTATGTCAATTGCGTGCCCGGTTTTCAGCCCCATCCGCCTGTATGTATGGGCAAGGCGGGCGAGTATTGTCGTGTCATCGGGGAGAGACTGGAGGATGTGTTCATAGACCTCCGCCCCCTTTTTCAGATTGCCTGCGGACTCGTAGCACCGTGCAAGCCCGACAAGGAGCTGGACGTCATCCGTCCGCAGACGTAGCGCACTCTCATAAATCCCCAGCGTGACTATACTGAAGTTCTTCTGATAGGAATAAAGCAGGGCGAGTGCGAGGCTGATTCGCTCCCTTTCCGGCTGCCTTTTATGGAGCCTTTCAAGAAAATAGGTGATGCGTTCATCGGTGGTTCTGCAGGTTGAGAGGCAGCGGATGAGGAGGTCGAGGGCATCGGAATCTTCGGGATTTTCACTCAACCTCTCCTGGCAGTGGCGCAGGACAGGTTCTGGTTCACTGCGCTCGATGTGGGATAATAAAATCATCCTGCGGGCGTCTTTGCGGGAAGGGTCAATCTTCAAAAGGGCGTTATAGATACAGAGCGCCTCTTCGGAGAGTGAGTCTTCATCGAGGTAAAAAGGAGCGAGGTGTTTGATGAGTTGCGAAGAGGATTCGCCAGCCCGCCAGGCACATCTTAAGATATCGCGCAGTGCAGGATGGTGGGTCTCTGTGGAAATCAGGTAGCGGGCGAGGCGGATGCAGGAACCGGGGCATTGGGGAGGCGGGGATACATCAAGGTCGGTGGTGCGGGCAACGGTGCAATTTACACGACAGACCTTGAAGGTCTCGTAATCATACTGGAAGGTGCGCTCTTTGTCACCCTGCTGGAGATAATATCGGGTAAGCAGGGATAGTAGCCGCGTATTTTGAGGTTCAGTCGGGAGTGCGGCGAGGTAAATTTCCGCTGCTTGTTCATCAATGCGCTCGGATTCCTGATACATTCGGCTTAAGGCAAGGATGATTGAGCGCCTCTGTTTGGTGCCTTTGGGGCTTTGCCTGAAAGCCGCCCTGAGGATGGAAAGTCGCGTCTCATCGTCCAGTTCTGAAAGCCTTTCGATGATGTGTTTTGTGGCGATTTGGGCAACACACTGCGCTGCATAATCAATCGCCTGCTGGTCGCCGTGAAAGAAACGAAGGTGTTTCAGCGCCTCGGTAAGCGCATTTTCGTATTCGCAGATAAACAGGTAGTAATCGCACAGACCCAGACGCGCATAGGCATTCTTTGGATTAAGGGCAAGTGAATCCTTGAAGATTTTCACCGCAGCCCCGCCGCGCTTTTTCGATTCATACAGGTATTTACAAAGAAGGGTATGGACTTTTTCGTTGCGTGACCCCAGACTCATCGCCCGCTGATAAATCTTGAGAGCCTCTTCATCACTTCTCTTATATTCGCTATAGGCGGTGGCAAGGGGAATGATGGCGTCTTTTGAATCGGGCGCTATCCGCCGCAGTTCCTCATAAATCTCAATCAGGTCACCCCAGCGGTTATTCTCAAAGTAATAACGCCCCAGGATGCGCATAAATCGCTCTCTGTCAGGGGTAGATTCATCCGCGAAGGAAAGAAACCTCTTATAGAGGGCAACGGATTTGCTCGTCAGCACCCCCTGGTCGGCGAGATAATTTGTAAGGAGCAACAGGACACTTTTATCGCCCGGATTCCGCTCGAAATACGCCTCGTAATATGGTAATGAGTGTGCATCAAGGAGATTGTGCGCCAGGAAGTATTCCATAAGGCGACCAAGGACTTCATCGTCATCGGGGTTCTCCTCATAGATTTTCTCAAGAATAATAAGCCCCTCCTGCTGACGCCCGGTTTCGATGTATCCCTTAGCCAAGAGAAGTCTCACCTTGCGGTCTCCGGGGTAGTATGCCAGAGAATGCTCATAGACCTCGAGCGCCTCGGTATCTGTGCGCCCCTTTTGAAGATAGGTCTGAACCATAACCTTCAGGACCGTAACGTTTTCATAGTCGGTGTGGAGGATTTGCCTGTAAATGGAGATGGCAGATTCATCTGTCTTTCCCATATTAGCGTAGATTTCGCCGAGTTGGTGCACTGCGTTCTGATATGATTTCTGGACGTCTTCTCCGCCCCGGGAGGGCGGCACCTCCCCCCACTCGATGGCGGACTGGAGTTCCTGATACTTCTTTACAATCCGCTCGTAAGTAATCATAAGGGGAAAGGGTTGCTGGGTTTTTTGATAACAATCGGCAAGGAGCTGGAGGAGCTGCAAGTTGTTCGGTTCAACATCGGCAAGTTTGCGGTAGTAGTTAATGGCGTCCTTGTCGCGCGCATCGCGGGCACGCAGTAGCCCCACGACGGTGCGCAGGAGGTGGGTATCTGACGGAAGCCTCTCATAAGCCTCCCGGTATACCTCCAGTGCATCAATATCTTTGCCCTCATAGGCAAAGGCGAGTTGCTCGAGGAGGGCGTATGCCTCCTGGCGAGCTGCAGGCTCACTGGCAGGGGCGGCTTTGAGTCTCTTTCCGAACTCCTTTAGAGTCTTCTCCAGGATGATGGCACGCTGCTCGGGGTCTGTGACGTCCCTTTTGAACCTTGCCTTGAGGTGTGTAATGAAGTTACTTCCGAGTTTCATCGGAGCAAACTATACCCTGTGCACCTGAATTTTCGGGGGGGAATTTGAGAAATTGCTGATATTCTTAACCTTTAACACATTCCAACAAATCAGTATTATGGATGTCAATTTTTTTATTTACGCTTTTCGAGCAATACATAAAAGTGATACCCCAGAGGGGAGATTCATCCGTTCAAGGAGAAAGCCTTCCAGATTCAAAATGAAAATTAAAAATGAGTTTATGAGGCGCGGTAACAAGATTATGTGAGTTTTTGGTTTATTATTGGAGTGCACAAGGAAACGGAATAATTTCTGCCCAAGACGAAAAAGCACAATGGGCAGATAAGTAAAAGTTATGACATAAGAATACTTCAGGGGAGTTAAGCCACTTTTGCTGACGAGTCTCAAAAAGCCTTTTTTCGAGTAGCGGCGAAAGTGGTGCAGTGCCTCATCGTGTTCACTCCACAGAGACTGGTGGGCAGGAACGGTAGCGAGCAGATAACCGCCCGGTCTGAGGATGCGCACAATCTCCCTCAAAAGGGCATTGTCATCTTCAATATGTTCCAGCAAATCAAGGGCAAGGACAAGGTCAACAGAGGAATCGGCTATTGGGAGATGCTCCACATCGGCGCAGACAAGATTGTTTATTCTCCTTCGGCGACAGCAGGAGAGCGCCTTTTTTGAAAAGTCCAGACCCACCGCAAAAGCACCGCCCTCAATACCCTCGAGGATGAGACCCGTTCCACACCCAATATCCAGCACGCGGGCTTTGCCATCTGCAAGGAGATGATAGCGCTTTAACATCTTAAAGAGGATATTTTTACGCCCCTGAAACCACCAGTAGGTGTTTTCCTGGGCATACATCTTTTCGTATTCTTCGGGATTCATCAGGTCGTAGAACGTAAAGTTAAGATAAAATAAATCCTTTCTGCTCAAAAAATAATGTCAATCCCAAAATGGAAAAATAGTTGCAAAACCCTTCGGGACAAAGCAGGGTCATAGGAGTTTTTCAGCCACAGATTTAGCAGATTTCACAGATTATTTTTCTAATCCGCCACGGCGGAATGCTTATTTTAATCTACCTGAAGCGGAGTGAAATCTGCCCGTCATTGGTGCGCCTTCGACGTAATCCTCCCGCGGCGGATGAGTCTGTGGATAAACTGAAAATTTATATATCAGTGAAATCTATGGATTTTCTACTCTTTTAACCTTACCTTAAAAGGTGTTTCTCTATGAACGTATTACCCACTTCTCCCGAAACTGCCGATACGCCGGAACATATCACACAATACTTCGAGGATATGCGGCGGTGGAACTTCGATGTCGCCTATAATGCATTTTATGCCTTCCCGCTCGCCGAGGTGCGCGGCAGATTCAAAGAGCCATACCGGGACTTTGTCCGCATTGCACACGAGCACGGCTTACGCGCCTGCGTCCAGATTCAATCCACCGTGGGTTTCCTCGATGACGTCGGCATCGAAAATGCACAGTATTACGCCGACAATACAACTTATATCTATCGGCACTTCATCAAATACGGCAAAAAGAATTTCTTCGGCTCTTATGCCGCCCCCGGCTGGCTGGAATACATCAAAACCATAACAGACATACTGCGAGATTACGGCTATGACTGGGTCGTGTTTGAAGAACCGATGTTCCGCGCCGACATCCCCGGCACAAAGGATAAATTCTACGAGCGCTTCAAAGAAACTTACCCGGACCTTGAATATCCCACTCGCCAGGACGACAGTGTCGCCTACCAGCGCGTGCAGGAACTAAAATCCCGGGTCCTTTTGGAGTTTTACCAGAAACTCTGCGCATTCGCCAAAAAAATCGGCTTTGAGAAATGCGGCATAGTGCCCTGGTTCTTCGTCCCGACATTTGAAAATACACCTATGGAATCGTGGAACACCTGTTGCCACCTGGGCAAACTCACTTTCCTGCCCGAACTCGACTTCATCGTGGTGAGGATGCAGCCAGACAACGTCTATGCCGAGGCGACCATTGCATCCCGCGGCGAAGGCATCCCGCAAATCGCATACCTCGAAAACCTCTCACAGAATCTCGGTAAACCCATAATATCCGTCAACAATCCAACAAATGAACACATCCGCCTCTCCGCCGACACACCCGATAATATCCTGCCCTATGGATATTTCGCCCGTTTCACCCTCGCCGCAGCCGCTGCCGTCCCAAACGGTATGACTCGCCACTGGTATAAAAAAGATTACGAAAATGATAAGGCGCATATGGATTTGATGACTCACACCAATCGTTATCTGCCCCGGCTCGGCTCCCCCCACTCACCGGTCGCGCTTGTCTTTTCCCACACCGGGATGAATCGCACAGTCCCCCGCCCCTGGACAGAAGCCTGGAAGTCTTACTGGTTTCTGGCGCATCACCTCCTTTATGAAGAAAAATATCCCGCCCTCACATTCTTCGCAGACACACTTTCTGAAAGCCTTCAGCGCCACCCCGAGACACAACTCCTCATCTTCGGCGAATATTTCCCCATCCCGCCTGATGAGATAAATTTGATTGAAGAGTGGCTGAATGCCGACCCCTCGCACCGCATCCTCTATATCGGGGCACGAAACGGTTATCGCTACGCCCCCGATGCCCTCTATCACGACTTCGAGCACAGACCGCCGGAGATGCTTCGCCTATTCGGTTGCGAAACAGATAAAAAGGTGCGCACATCATCTCCCGGGGAATACGTGAGGCTCGAACTCGCCACAACCGTCGCCGCTGACGCCTTTCTGGGAATCTCGCCCGTCATCAGATGCTGCGCCTGCGGCTCCCCTGCGATACTCAAAGATGCCGATATTGATGTCCTATACACCGCGGGAGAGCAAAAAGAGCCCGTCATCTTCCGCAGAAAGACAGAAAACGGCGGATATGCCCTTTATGTCGGTCTCTCCACAGACGGCACAGCCAATGACCTCCCCTTGCGCCGCATCGTGGATGTTCTACTGAACGATGCCGGCATCCCCTTAGAACACTACCCGCTCGTGAAACGCACCTCGCGCGCCATCCTGTGGAATCGCACCGCTAATAAATTCGTATTCATTGCAAATTGTGATGATGAAAACGGCAGATACAAAATCCTCCGAAGCGATGTGAAAATCTGGGATGTTCGAAGTTCCGCAATGCTACCGACTCCGGCGGTCTTTTCCATCCCACCA
Organism: uncultured Candidatus Sumerlaeota bacterium; assembly: GCA_964526215.1. Lineage (GTDB taxonomy): Bacteria > Sumerlaeota > Sumerlaeia > MWCT01 > MWCT01 > CAZGKP01. The sequence goes on along the minus strand of CAZGKP010000076.1, from coordinate 2,484 downwards.
TTCGACTTCCACGTATTAAAGATTTTAGAAAAAGGCGACCGCCTCCTTGATGTTCAAGGGCAAATTTATCTCACCCGCATCGAGGAAAAATCAGATGGCGTAAAAGTGGCAGGATACTTTCAAAAAACCATAACTGCGAAATTTACACAGAAGCCATCCACCGTCAGTTTCAGCGGAGAAGAAATTCCCTTTACCACAAATGCCACTGGCGAGGTTTTTATCATCAAAGTAGAGCTGCCCGCCACAGGCGACGGGAGAATCACTTTTAGCTTCGATACTTAATTCTTGTAATACGAATAAGAGTATGGTATCTTGCGAATTAACTGACAATATGGTGAAAAAATGAATACCCTTCTTGTAAAAAATGCCCGCTTGATTGCTACTTTCGATGATAAAATGTCGAGGCTGGAAAATGCTGACATCTACGCGGAAGGACCCCAAATCAAGGCGATTGGCAAACACCTCGAAAGAGAGGCGGACACTGTCATTGATGCTTCCGGCAAAGTCGTCATCCCCGGTCTTATAAACACACATCATCACCTGTATCAGACACTGACGCGCTGTCTCCCGCAGGTTCAGGATGCAAAGCTCTTCGACTGGCTTACCTATCTCTACGAAATCTGGCGGGGACTAACGCCCGAAGCCGTCTACTGGAGCGCATTAGGTGCACTCGGAGAACTCCTCCTCACCGGCTGCACCACCACGTCCGACCAACTATATCTCTTCCCGAAGGCACAACCCGAGACGCTCATTGACGAGGAAATCCGGGCAGCGCACGACATCGGCATCCGTTTCCATCCCACGCGCGGCAGTATGTCTCTGGGCAAAACAAAAGGCGGACTACCGCCCGATGACGTGGTTCAAACCGAAGAAACCATACTCGTGGACTCTGAACGCCTCATTAATAAATACCACGACCCAGCGCCATTTGCGATGTGCCGCATTGCACTTGCGCCCTGCTCACCGTTTTCCGTTACGCCGGAACTGATGAAAGAGACCGCCGCACTCGCCCGCAGAAGAGACGTCCTTCTACATACGCATCTCGCCGAGACACTCGATGAAAATGATTATTGCCTTCAGACAGTCGGGATGCGTCCACTCGAATATATGGAAAGTCTCGGTTGGCTCGGCGAAGATGTGTGGTTCGCACATTGCGTGCATCTTAGCGAAGATGAGATAAAACTGATGGCAGAAACAAAGACCGGCGTTGCGCACTGCCCCACATCCAATATGCGTCTGGGTTCGGGAGTTGCACCTATTCCGGAGATGATTTCCGCCGGCGTGCCGGTGAGTCTTGCCGTAGACGGCAGCGCATCCAATGACACATCCGATATGCTGGCAGAGGTGCGGCAATGTATGCTTCTGCAACGAGTGAGCAAAGGGGTCGCAGCGATGTCGGCGGAGGCGGCACTCCGGCTGGCGACACGGGGAGGCGCTGCGGTTCTACGTCGCTCCGACATCGGTAGCCTCGAGGTCGGAAAAGCCGCCGATATGGCGATATTTGACTTAAACCGACTCGACTATGCCGGCGCCTTACACGACCCCCTCGCCGCACTGATTTTTTGCGGGTTCTCTCACAGAGCCGATACGGTCGTTGTGAACGGTGAAGTTATTGTGCAAGGCGGCAAGATTGTCCGTGTAGATGAAAACCGCATAATCGAAGAAATGAACCGCCACGCAGAACTAATGTTCAAAGCCGCCCACCGGGATTAAGACCCTCCACTTTTTTCAAGGCTTCGCTTGAAAAACATGTAAAATTAAAAACAGACAATTTCATTCGCCCCGGCGAATAAAAATTATCAACGGTTGTTCCGGGTGACGGCCAGTGGGTAACTCCTTAGGGAGTTCCCCACTGGCTAATAAAATATGTTATACCAGCTAAAATGTTACATTTTTTCCAACTACCACTTGTTGTAATGAATCCGGTCGGGGAGAAAACGTTTTGCGGGAGGCTTTTCTTCCGCAGGATAGCCAATCGCAATAACGCAAAGAGGCATAACGGTTTCCGGAATACCCAGCAATTTCCTTATTCCGGCAATGCGTTTTTCTCTCGGATAAATCCCCAGCCACACAGCCCCCAAACCCTTTGAATGTGCAGCGAGCAAGATATTCTCAGTAGCGGCAGAACAGTCCTGCACCCAGTATCCCTTATATTTTTGCAACTCGATGTCTCCGCAGACCGCTATCGCCACCGGTGCCTCCTTCAGCATCTCGGCGTATGGATGAAACGCGGGTATCTGATTAAGGATTGTGCGGTCTGTTACAACGATAAAATGCCAGGGCTGTTGATTACCAGCGGAAGGAGCACTCATTGCGGCTTCCAACAAACTCTTTACGACTCCCTCCGATACCGGCTGAGACGAGTATTTCCGGATACTCCTCCGGGAAAGTATCGCCTCCATCGCTTCCATCGCTTCCATAACCAATTGCCTCCTTTCTCAATCAGCATCTGGCACAGTTTTCGTTTAATCCTTAGGAAATTGA
>CAZGKP010000075.1:0-16035 GCA_964526215.1 uncultured Candidatus Sumerlaeota bacterium | reverse complement strand
AAAGATTCTAAACTCAAAACAGAACGTATCCATCAATACAACATTGACGGAGCAGCAGTACGGACTCTATAAATTGGTGTTCGGGCAATGAGAATCTCAAACGCCGAATCTGGATGGATTATGAGTGGTGGTTGTATGGCAGGCAGCAATAGTAGTTGAGAAGGGACTTGCGCTAACTCTACTGTCCCCCTGGGGGAGATTTCACAAAGACCGATAGAGCACCATCCATAATTTGACAAAAGGGGGGACCATTCCGTAATGCGACATGAAATTTGCTCAAAGGAGAACTTGAGAACAATGTTTAAGTCTTTGGTATCCCAGGCACTTTTATTACTATGCCTTGTATCCTCGGTTTATTCAGCAGATATTGACCTCCAGCCTTTGTTGGCTTCTGGTGGAACAGTTACTCTCAATCCTGCCAACACTTATTATGTCTCGAATGAGTTTAGCGTCCCCGCAGATACAACCATAATCGGTAACGGAGCCACGATAACCGTTTACAACGGACCTGTCAAAGGAAATTCTCGTTGCCTCACATTGGAGGACTGCAATATCACTGGTTCGGGAGCCTGGGCATGTGTGGCTTTTCAGAATGGAGGCAGCGGAGAAATACATGGTTGCACAATTTCCTGCGCCGGTGCGAACGCAGTCTATGTGGCTGACTCCTCGCTGAAATTATACAACACAATTATAAAGGATTCGCAGTATGGAGTAAACTCTGTTAGGACTTCTTCACTTGAACTAACAAATTGCTCCTTCCGCAACTGCCAGATGAGTTACCTCCAGCAAAAGGGGACCTCGACCTGGATAAACGGTGTCGTTGAGCAATCCGGGGGGACGGCGGTCAACTTCCTCGATTCGGTTACGGTCAGTATGACGGGGACACGGTTTACTATGAGCGAAAAGGATTCCATTGCAGTCCAATTTCTCAAGACCTCAACGGGGGATATACACGGAATAACGGTTGAGGGTGTCTCCCATGGGATTCTGATAGATAGCGGAAGGGTTACGTTGGACTCAAGCAACTTGTCTTCACCGTTTAAATTTCAAGACGGCGCAGGGGCGGGTATTGCTTCACTTAGAGGAGCAGCCCTGACAATTCGCGATTGTAGTTTCACCGGTTTTGAGAACGCAGTTCAGGTAAATGAATATGCACCTCCCGGAACTGCGAACGTTGAGAGATGTGTCTTCACTAACACTGAAGTCAGTGCCCTCAGTGCAGTTGGAGCCTCAAATGTGCGCTTTTACGACAACCTTTGCCAGGATACTAAACAGGATTCGGTTTATCTGAAACAATCCACAGGGATTGTGGAGAGAAATCGGATATTCCGCTCCCTGAACACGGGCGTTTCCTTTCTCAGTTGCACCGGGGGATGCATTATGCGGCAAAATCACGTGGAGGGTTGTTTTCACCAAGGTGTCGGAGTTGTTCATAAGAGTCAACAAATCATTGTGGAACAAAATACATTTGTGACTAACACAGTAGCAAATATTTACATTGATAAGACTTCCGGAGCCACCATTTCAGGAAACATACTTTATGGCACACCCGACGCTGATGTCCGCTTTCACGGTACACAGGGGATTCTGACCATTTCCAATCTGGTTATTGCATCCCAGCAGGGCTTTGAGGTGAGCGAGGGCGCAACTCTAACCTTCAGGCTAAATCGGATAGCCGATAACCTCAAAGAAGGTATCCTGAATAATAGTAGTAGTGTGATAACGCTTTATTGCTCGGATTTTCAAAACAACGGAAAATTCATGGATAGCTACTATTCCATTTTTAATAATACTGGCGGTGTAATCAGTGGCGAAGGGAACAGCTTCGGTCCTCCCGGCAGCCGTGGTCTATATAACAACGCTGGGAACACCCTGACCTTTACCAACAATTATTGGGGTGCTTCTGACGGACCCGAACACGGAAGCTCTGGTTCCGGCGCTATCGTAAACTGGAATACATCTAATGGCTCATCGGTTATGTTTACTCCCTTTGCCACGCAGCCTACACTCGCCTCCGACCACTCTATCAATATATCCCTCCTTCCCGATGAGGAAACGATATGGAATGCCGATTTTGGAACAGTATCTCTCACTTTCAATGCAAAGGCAAGCGCCCCTGAGATGCATCATCAATTCTGTGGAGCAATGCATTGCTATGCCACCGAACTCCTGACCTCAGAAGGGCAATTCCCGACTGACTACTTGCCGGGACACCTTTTCGTGGTGTGGAACTCTTTCTTCCTCGCTTATTACGGCAGCTCTATCACTGTAACTTTTCATTACGACCCTTCCGGCTATTCGGGGGGGCTGCAGTTATACCGCCAAGAAGACTCCGGGGCATATTTGCCGGTCTCTTCCACCCAGAACGTCCCCGCCCAGACAATTACTTATACTCCGGCTGACCCTTTCAATGCCCAGGGCACATTTATCCTGGTAAAAAGTCGTTTCGCCCCTCAGGGCTTTTACACTTACTGAGTTGCGTCAACTTTTTTCTGTAAATTCCGCTCTGCATTGAGGGGATTAATAAAAGGCACTTCAAGCTTATGGCGCATTATGTGTCTGTAAGACAGACATTATGCCGGCTTAATTTACAGGTCCGTAAATTATTAAATCGCCGGGGCTGATTGTGCCATTTGTGGGGTCGTATTCGACGTATGATGGCTGCCATTCGGAGAGCGCAGTCATTTCGTTTTTGGGTCCCACACTGAAAAGTAAATAGAGCACATTGCGCCCCTTTATGTATCTGCCGCCGGCATAATCCTCCGTGAGGTTGACATAGCCGAATGAATAGTCGTGACGAAGAGTGCTATCATAGGGTTCAGCGAAAAAAACTCGAGGCCACCGTCTATAAAAGGGGTCTTTGCGCAATGGGCGGACGTAAGATATGGGCGTTGTGAGTCGGCGCAAAGAGAGGGCGTTCAATGCCACGAGGATTCCGAAATCCTTCCTTAACTGCTTCTCCAGTTTTGATTCCTTTACCAGTATCCCGCGCGGTCGACGGTAGATACTTGTCTCCGGAAATGGTGTTAGTCTGCTGTCTTTGAATTTCAGTTTACTCAATCTATAAACTTTTTCGCCCTTGTGAAAGCTCGGCTGGTATCTGCCGGGGAAAAGGTCTCGTGGTAACCTGCTCCCCTCGAATCTCAATCTGGGCGGTCCGAAAACATTTTTGCCCATCTGAATGACTTGCCTTCGTTGCCCGAGCGTTTCAGTTGTGACGTATTCAACGGATGCGGTGCGTTTGAATGAGACGATATTGGGGGGATATGCGCTGAAATCGGCGAAGTAATGTTCGAGTGCGGCGGCGGTGGTTGCGAGGTCGGCGGTAGCGCGTGCGCACTTAGAGCGCACCTGTGCCTCTAAGAAATTCGGTACAGCAATCGCCGCAAGAATGGCAATTATCGCCACTACAATCAGAAGCTCAATCAGTGTGATGCCTTTGAGTTTCATAGTCATTTCTTCACCGTTCAAGGTTCAAAGACAAACGTCGTATCTGGCGCGGTTTGCGGGCATTCGGGAAATAACCGGTGGCAACGATGCGCAGACGCCCGCCCGTTCTTTCGATGCGGACATCGAACTCCCCTTTTGCAAGTGCAATCGGTCCCTCGCCGGTATAATCTGAATTTTCCTGCAATCTATAAGTGCCGAGTGCCAATCCCGCCTGCGCTAAATGCAGCACCTGTAGCGTCTCTTTCATCCGCGCCGATTGCACAAATGTGCGTGTCGCCGTTAAAAGAACCGATGTGGTTAGAAGCGTAAGAACCGCCATTGCACCCACGAGATATAATAATGTGGTTGCTTGACTGTGATTTTTGTTCAGCGGGAATTTCATCTTAACTTTTCGCCCTTCACCGCAAAAGCCGTCTTGTAATCTGTGGAAAAAGTCGTTCGATATTTACGTTTTTCAAGTGCGAGACGAACCCTTAATAATCGCCCTTCCAAGAGCGGAGAAAATATCTTTACATCTTTTGCAAGCACCTGGCACACAGTGCCCTTTCTCCCTTTTGATAATCGCAGGATTTTGCCCGATTCCACCAGATACTTTACCTCTTTTGGAGATGGCGGGTTTTGCGGCATCTCAAAGACGATTTGCCCACTTGCGGGGATTCTCGCCGAGTGGGCGCGTGCCGCATCTAATGCGATTGATTCAATTGCAAGATTCGCCAATTGCTGAATCCCGAGTTGCTCCTGCACAAGTGCCTGCTCCTGAAAGACGTAAAAGAACGTGTTCCCCACTGCGACCACGAGGATAGAAATCATTGCCACCACAATCAGCATCTCAATGAGTGTTACGCCGGGTTGCGCATCTTTTGCCGAACGAATCACTGCACCGACTCCTTTGCCCGAAGCGTTGTGAATATGACCCTGCGCGTGCCCTTTGGTGTAGCGCGCTGGAGCGTTACGGTAATTTCACATAGACTCGTATCGCGAAAAGGCTGCACGGTAACAACACCGGTGGTGAGTGCATCATCAATATCGGTGACGGGGGTCGTGCCGGGTTTGAGTGAATCGAATGGGCGTGTGCGCCACGTTTCCAGTTCTGCGTTAGCGCGGAGAGCCAACCGCGCCAGCGCATAAGATTCGGACTGCGTCCCTCTTGCCATAGTAACAACCCTGACTGTCCCCACAAGACCTATGGCGAGGATAGCACAGGCAATGAGCATCTCGACGAGAGTCACAGCCCTACGGCTATTATAGACAAACCGGCAACGTCTCATCAATAGCCGCACCCCCTCCCAATCAATCTGGGCAACCAGAATAGGGGCATATAAAATGCAGTCACAAGGATTCCGGTTACAATGCCAACTATGATGATGAGTATCGGCTGTGCGAGTGCGATGAATTGTAGATATGCGAATTCGCGCTTGCTCTCATATAGGTCGGCGATGTCGAGCAGAGCACTGTCCAGGTCTCCACGTTCTTCAGCCAGCGAAAGCATCCAGGTCGTGGATGGCGGAAAGGGCGATTTGAACTCCAATACGGAGGTCAAAGGTTCCCCGTTGCGAACGGCTTTTTGCATCTCCTTGATAATCGGTTCCGCCACGCTGCTTGCCAGATTTTCCCGCGTGAGTGTGAGTGATTCATCAACCGGCACATTCGCCTTAAGGAGCGTCCCGAGGCTGCGCGCAAACGTCTCAACAAGGTGCGATGTAAACAGCCTCCGCGTGAGAGGCAAAAAAATCAGCACCAGCTCCCGCAAGTGTCTCCCACGTGGCGTATGCACCACCCACCACCACAGTAGAACCAACAAACCCAGGACGGAAATCAGTATCGGCGGATATTTCACCAATACATTCCTTATCCTGATGAAAAATAGCGTCAGTGGTGGCAACGGCATCCCGATACGCCCGAATATTGCCTCCCACCTCGGCATCAGGTAAACTACCGTAAACAGGGTGATAAAAATACACACTACCCCGACAATGGTGGGGTAAATTGTCGCCAGCCGCAGCGATTCATAAAACCGCATACGGCTCCTTGCCACACGTGATGCCTGGAAAAGGACATCCTCCATAGAACCCGAAGCCTCTCCGGCGCACAGAAGGCTCACGTAGTAATCGCTGAATGCCCCGCCAGTTGCCTTGATTGCATCAGAGAGTTTCTCCCCGCGCTCAAGGGCACTGTGCACGCCTTCGACGGCGTCCTTCAGCCTGCCGGTGGGGAGCTCCCTGGCAAGATGTCTCAATCCCTCCGGCAGCGGCACCCCGGCTCGTATAAGCCCTGAAAGCTCCTGGTTGAACTGGAAAAATTGCTCCGGTTTGAGTCGCCTGTTATTTCTCATCTTCCTCTCCCCAGTCTAATCCGTATAGGAAATAAGTGATACCGGTATCTGGAAATAAGGTAAATAAAGGGCAAGTGCGACCGCTCCTACAAAGATACCCAAAATGATGATGACAAAGACACGCACATAAGCCCTCGCCCTTTCGCCGTATATACTGACCTTCTGCAGGAGTTCTTCGGAAAGCTGCTGACAGGTTTCTTCAAGGCGTTGCGAACTGGCAGCTAACCTGAGGTAACACCGCAGGGACGGTGTAAGGATGTTAGAGCCATTGAGTGCATTCTGAAGCGAAATGCCCTTCGCCACATCTCCGGCAAGAGCGTCAGCCTCCCGGCGCGTCTGCTTGTGCCCCGAAGCCGCTCCAGCAATCCTCAAGGCATCCGGTAATGTCTCCCCACCACTTAATAAGCTCCCCAGGGCATAAAGAAATCTCGAATGATAAATCGGCTCATACCATCGCCGCAAACCGGGTAGAGAGAGAATGACCGAGGACAACCACGAGCCTCGAATCCCCCGGATTTCCCTCAACGCTATGCACACCCCTAATGCAATTAAAACAATCGTCAGTGCTAACTGGTATAAACTTTTCCCCCATATATAGGTGAAATTTCCATCTCCCACTACAAGTATCACAAAAAGGGTCATACCGATGAGCATCATAGTGGCTATTGCGATAATGATTGTTCCCCATATCCAGCCACTTAAGAAAAAACTCTCGAGGGTGTATCTGGTTAAAAAGTAAGCGACGATGATAAAAAGCAAAAAGGTCAGACACACCCCGAAGAAGGTGGAGGTAAAGAAATTAACCATACTAATGAGCTGAAGCGTGAGGTGGGGCAGCCTGGCTCCCAGCTGCGCAAATATCGCTTCAAACTTTGGCATTAACTTTAATGTGATAAAAAAGAACAATAACCCGCTGATAGCCACGGTTATGAAGGGATAGATGAAGAGATAGGGCGTCCAGGGAGAACGGTTGGCGAGGGTATTATAGTGGGCGACTTTTTTCAGGGCATCATCGAGTTTTCCCGAGCGCTCACCAACCCGAATAAGGGCGAGCTCGAAAGGCTCGAAATATTTCTTCTTCGCCACCATCGCCTCATAAAGGCTTTTGCCATTTTTCATTTCATAAGACAGCCCGAGAGCGACATGCCGCAAGAAATCGTGGTGAAAATCCAATATGTAGATAATAAGAAGTGCAAAGAAAACATCAATCCATGCACCAATGATCGCCTTCCAGGGTGCAAGAGTGTGAAAAATGTATTTACCCACGACAGTAAATACACACAGACCGAGTAAGACGTAGAGACATACCTTGAGTAATCGTCGGAAAAGGTTTACGCCTTGCCAGGGGATGCCATTGCCTTTCGCAATCTTTTCCAGCGCCTCGGGCAGGGGATAGTTGTGGCGCACACAGACCGCCAGCTCATTAAAGAGCAACCCGATGGATTCACGCCTGTGCCGATATGTAGTAATGGGACATATCCGGTGCGCAAAATCAGAATTTAAGAATCTGCGTAGCAACAAACCAATCCCCCTTTCCGATTTTTCACCTTTTATATAGGACGCAAGATTTACGGCAAGGATGACATTGTTTGAGAAAATATCTCAAGATAAATATCCGTCAGGCGCTTTGAAAAAAATCCAGTTTTCCGGGCAGCCATTATGAGATTTCTCGCCTCTCCCGAAATCCACCTCAGGCGGAAAAATTTGCCACCGATTACACCGATGGACACCGATAAGAAAATATCGGTGCTATTGGTGGCTCAATTTATGAACAATGGCGTGGGGAACATCTTACCTCTTCACGCTTTTTTTATCAAAAAAACTGTGGAATATTAAAGAAAATAGTTGAGATTCCCAAAATACTTTATTAAAAATGTTGCAAATTATTGATTGCAGTTGGCAATTTCATCTTTTGCCGTTGATGGCAACATTACGGCGATTTTCTAAATTCTTTTCAAGGGAGAGTGTTATTGTGAAAAGGGAACGATTGGTACAGACAGTTTGGATGATTGTGCTTTGTATTTCGTCCTTTGCCCTTTGTCCTTTGTCCTTTGCTATTGTATATGTGGACCTGAATGCACCGATAGGGACGAATGATGGGACATCCTGGGCGAATGCCTATCTGTCTATTCACTCAGCAATAAGTGATAGCGCGTCTGCCACGGAGCAAATCTGGGTGGCTGATGGGACGTATGAGACATCGTTCACGCTTAAGAGTAATCGAAAACTATACGGCGGGTTCGAGGGCTATGCGGGTGCGGAAGAGACTCTCCTCTCTCAGCGAGACTGGGAGGCTAACGTCGTTATGATTGACGGCAGCACTGCCCAGAGTGGCGGTAGCGCCTGGCATGTCGTAACGATGGACGGCGTGGCAAATACCCGCCTCGACGGCTTCACCATCACAGGTGGCGCTGCTGACGGAACCGGACATAATGCCCACGGCGGCGGCATCTACTGCAATTCCGTTGACGGGTCTAATATCATAACTAACTGCAATCTCTTTGGAAATTATGCAGACGAATATGGCGGTGGGGTATATTGTGGTGACCATTCATCACCCGTAATCACCACCTGCGTCTTCCAATGGAATAGTGGCGGAGGGGGCGGCGGTATAGCGTGCGTCTCCTATTCAACACCAATAATTGCCGATTGCGACTTCACAATAAATTTGGGGGTAAACGGCGGCGGTGTGTGTTGTTTTGACCATTCCTCACCCGAAATCACCACTTGCACAATAACCGGTAACCTTTCGACATTTGGTGGCGGTGTGTGTTGTGCTGAAGAATCTTCACCCAGGATTACAGATTGCATAATAAGCGGCAATTTCAACATGGGTGGAATCGACATGGGCGGGGGGATATGTTGTTTTATTTCCAGCTCACCGGTGATTACCAATTGCGTAATAAGCAGCAATTTTTCGGCATATGGCGGCGGGGTATTTAGCGCCTACTACTGTTCGCCCGAGATAACCAATTGCACAATCAGCAGTAACTTTTCGATGGCAGGAAGCGGGATTTGCTGCTGGTTTGAAAGCGGTTCTGTCTTAACGAACAACATTATTGAAAATAACAGCTACGGTGCTATTGCAGTGTTCGATGTCGAGTCCAGCGCCACAGTGAAAAACTGTCTCTTTTATGCCAACCCGGATGGAGCCTATCTTGACGTAGAGAAAGGGGTTTATACGGACAGTCAGGTTGATGACCTGAATGCGCAAGTCACCGAGGCAAGCGGGAACATCACCGGCAATCCGGCATTTTTTATGGACGGGGACGAGGGGACATCGGGGACATGGACAGATGTACTCGATACCCCGCCCCTCACGATTCTGACCGATTCTTCGGCAAACTTCACACCAGGAGCCTTAAAGGGTCGGCTGGTCAGCGTTGGGACCCCGTCCTTGGGGTTCCAGCTCGCCGTTCTGGACAACAGCATCACGACAATGAGCGTATTCGCAATCGTTCCAGTCAATGTTGGCGACAGTTACAAGATCGTTGATTACCATCTGACCAAGTATTCTGCGGCTATGGACGTGGGCGTGCCATTCGGTGCACCTTCCACTGATATCGAGGGCTCCAGCCGTCCGGCACTGATGGGATACGACATTGGCGCATATGAATTTCAATGCTCCAGCATTGGACCACGGGACATCTATATCTTTCCGCGTTCCATTGATTTCGGCAATCAGCCCGTCAACCAGGGGGCGAGCGCGGCGCAGACAGTATCTATCTGGAACATCGGCGGCGGTAGTCTCGCCATTTCATCCGTGAATTTGGCGGGTGCCGATCCGGGCGAGTTTCTCATTAGCAGCGACTCTGGCGAGAGTGCCCTGTCCTCGTGCAGCCACCGCGAGATAGAGATAGCATTCGACCCATCGAGCCTCGGTGCGAAATCCGCCAGCCTGGATATTCAAAGCAATGATTCGGACGAGCCGACAACAACCGTGAACCTTTGTGGCGTTAGCACCAACACAGCACCCGTAATCCTCGATGATGATATTGTTATTCCCACGGATGAGGACACGGATAAACTCGTGACGTTGAACGGTTTCGATGCGGACGGCGATTTACTCACGGCTATTGTCATTCAACTGCCGATACAGTGGATGGGAGAACTGTATCAATACAATGCCGGCGTGCGCGGCTCAAAAATCGAGTCCGTTCCAGCCGTGCTTACCGATTCGCAGATGCGCCTGATTTATGCGCCGGAAAACCGCGCCTATACCTATAACTCCGTCCTGCGCTGGAAGGTTAACGATGGTCTGGTGGATTCCGACAATACGGGGACATGCACACTCACGGTGGTGGCGGATATCGATCCTCCCGCGCTTGACTCGATTACGCTGGCTGACCCCGACGGTGGACCGGAAGCGGAATACACAGACGACCAGACCGTAAGGGTCAATCTTGGCTCCAGGAGCGGCGACCTGCCGGACGCCATTCATCTCTCGGAAGACAGCGGATTTTCGTCTTACATTTCCATTCCTTACACAGGGCAGACATCAGTGAGTTTCACGCTGTCAGGCGGTGATGGGCTGAAGACAGTATATGCACGCCTGAAAGGTCCAGCCGGACCGGGTGGCACCGTAAGCGACACTATCACGTTAGACACCACGAACCCCGCCGGCTCCGTCAGCATTGATTCCGGCGCTCCGTTCACCAATAATACCGTCTCAAACCTGACTTTGTCAGCGACAGATTTCGGCGGCTCCGGCGTGGCGGATATGCAGTTTAAAAACGAAGGTGAGGCGTGGTCCAGTTGGGAAACATTCGCAACGGGCAAGGTTTGGGCGCTTACAGGTGGCGAAGGCATCAAGAGAGTTTTCGTGGAATACCGCGACAAACTGGGGCATATCTCAACGGACATCACCAGCGACACAATCACGGTGGACCAGACAAAGCCGGAATCTGAGGTTACCTCACCCAGCGGCATATCGCATCAAACCGTCCTAACTGTGCATTGGACGTCCAGCGATCCGGGGACATACCCCTCAGGGGTTGATTCGGTAAGCGTTTACTGGAAATTAGACAGCGGTTCCTGGGCGTTTTTCGGGACATATCCCGCCGGAACGAATAGCACGTCCTTCGACACCAGCACATACAGCGATGGCAACTATTCCTTTTACTCTGTTGCCACAGACGTGGCGGGAAATGTGGAGGACACACCTACGACCGGCGACGTCACCGTCACGGTGAATAACAGACCTATCCAGGTCAAAGAATGGAACTGTCCCGCAACACAGGGGTGGGCGAAAACGGATCCCCCCGATGGTACATTTATCGATGCCCCGGACGGTTCATTCTACATCGCCACACGAGTGACGGATGGCTGTTCCATTGGCGTTTCAGGACGCACTGGCGGCACGCCCAGCGTCTATGCATCATGGGAAAGTCCGTCTGATGAAGTCGCTTACGTTCCAAATAGCGTCTATCGTATCAAATACACGATAAGGACAACCCAGACGAATCAGAACAGGGTTCCGAATTGCCGCCTGTTCTCCGAATGTATCGGAACAGATATGCTGGCAGTTGCCAGTGGCAACCGTCTCGGTAAGGGCATCTTCGCACCGGATACGGCAGGTAAAACCTATAGTGTATACTTTGGTCCACCGAATTTAACGGGAACGGGCATAACAAACATCAAGGTCAAATTCGAGGTCATTGACTTCGCCGATGATGAGGAAGGAACCAATTATCTCGATAGCGTGATTGTCGAGAGATTCGAGACCTATCCCAGGAGTGAAGGGACTCTGGTAAGGGAATTCAACACCCAGATAGATTTCAGCAGCTGGACTTCAAACACACTTGGTTCACCCTTCGGTGATGCCACTCTCGGATTGAGCCCCTCTGGTCTATACATAGAAACACCGGCGGAGGTCACATCGCCAGAGGGCGCGGTTGACTTTGGAATGTGGTCACTTCCCGCCGATAAGTCTACGGAGTCTTTCGAGGCTAACCGGCTCTACCGCTGTGTTTACACGCTGTCTTCACCCGCACAGGGAACGCTTGGAAAGATTCGTTTATACAATGCGAATCTGGTAAATAACTGGATCTCTATGATTGTGCTCCTTTCGGGCCAGATCCAGTCTCATATGCCGGACGCAGATGGCGAAGAGTACGATTTGTGGTTCGAGACATCACCTTCTCTTTATACAGGTGCGGAAGCCGTCAACAACAAGATAAGTTACAACTTTGACTTGTCCGATGGCAGTGATACGGAGGAAGGCGGGGTAACCCTGAGCAGGGTCGAACTCTACACCTATGACATTCCGTAGAAGAGTAAGTAAAGTTGGATTGAGAGGCAACCAATTTGCCAATACACCTTACTCTTTGTCTCGGCAAACCGACCGTATACCCGTGCCACTGTGCTGAGATGGGATATCTTTGGCGGTGCGGATTATTCTGACAACACGGCGATATTTGCACTGATTTGTGCTGGAAAACAATAGTGGCATAATGGTTCCAAAATACCAGATCAAGACCATTACCTCAAGCCTTCCGAGCGCAAACGATCCAGACTGCCCGGCATTCGAGATTACATACACCGTGAGCGTCTTCCCGTCTGACGGTTCCCTCAAGCGTGGCGCAACAGCGCTTTCACCCGGGGACAACACATTCACACAGGCAGACATTGACGCCGGACATTTATCTTACGACAATATCGGAACAACCAACGACCCCGACAGTTTCACCTTCACAATCAGCGATGGCCCGGGCAGCAGCATCGGACCATACGATTTCATCATCACCATAGATGCCAGCGAGGTCATCGACTGGAAGTTGATTGAATAAAAGGGAAAAAGAAAGCCACCGATTGCACCGATAAACACCGATTTGTCTCTTGACTTTTTTCCAATTGGAACAGCACTACTTGTTTAACTGTCTTATTAAGGTAAATCAGGGAAAAACTGACAATCTGAAATGGACGTCAAAAAGCAAATCGCATATTGGCACGATGGGGCGGCAGAGGACATCGAGGCTGCGCAGGTGCTTATCGAGAAGCGGAAACTGCGACACGGACTTTTCTTCGCGCATCTGGCATTGGAGAAGATGCTCAAGGCGCACGTAGTCCACGCTACACAAGATATTCCACCGAGAATTCACAATTTAGTGCGACTCGCCCAGTTGTCCGGTCTTGCTCTTACGACCGAACAGAAAGACTTTTTGCGACAATTCAATATCTACAATCTGGAAGGGCGTTATCCGGACGAGTTTCCTGTCCCAATAGGTGAAGGAATTGCTCAACAGGCGATTGCTTCCGCCCGGGAGATGCTGAAATGGTTGAAAGTGAAATTTTAAGCACTGTAAAACGGTATCTGGCCGCGCTTTGTGATGTGGGGATTCACACCAGGCGGGCTGTGCTGTTTGGCTCATTCGCTTGTGGCAAGGCAGACCAGTGGAGCGATATTGACCTTATTGTAATCGCTCCCGAATTTGACAACCCAAGCGATAGGGAATTGCTCAACGCGATGTGGCGTGCGACAGGTCTGGCTGATGACCGTATTGAGCCGATTGCCTGCGGCGAGAGAGAATGGGAGACCGACGGGGGACGACCAATTTTAGAGATTGCCCGGCGGGAAGGAATTGTGATTGCAGCTTAAGAGATTTCCTCAGTGGGATGAGCAAACATCCCTGGACGGGGCGGAGCCCGAACCGAGCGAGTGAAGATTAAAGCAGTGGACACGCGAGTAACCAACGCCCAGATGCGCCTCGTCTTCGCCCCGAATGAGTCCTATACGACCTATACGGCCTATCTCCGCTGAAAGGCCTATGACGGTCTCGAATACTCCACGAACCCCACAACCTACACACTCACTGTTGGCGCCGACAACGACCCGCCGGTTCTGGCACCACTCTTAACACCAACGACACATTCACTCAGGCGGACATCAACTCTGGTGCACTGACATACGAACATTCAGGCATTGGCGAAGACCCGGATTCGTTCACCTCCACATATACTGATGGCGCCACCATTCTTGGTCCCGACACCTTCTCCATCACCGTTACTCCCAAAACCGAGGTTACGGATTGGAAGCTGATTGAATAACTGAAAAAGAACGCCACCGATGGCGTTGAAAAATCCCATCGGCGAAAATCGGCGTTTATCGGTGGCTAAAAATATTAAGAGAATCAGCCACCGATTTACGCAGATACACGCCGATAATAAATCAGTGGCATTACACAAAGGAGCAAAGATGAACGGCTCTCAGCACCTTCATCAGGAACTGGACCAAATCACAGAAACAATCATCGGCAAAGCCTATTACGTATATAATGTGCTCGGTTATGGGTTCCTGGAGAAGGTCTATGAAAACTCTCCGGCTTACAAACTTACACAGGCAGGGCTTGCAGTGGAACAACAAAAGCCATTGACTGTTCATTTCGAGGGCGTGGTGGTTGGTGAGTATTTCGCTGACCTGGTGGTGGAGGGACAAGTAATTGTAGAGCTCAAGTCCGCTAAAACGATTGGTGCATAATTTTTAAAAATCATCGGCGGAAATCGGCGTCCATCGGTGGCTAAAAAAATATAAAAAATCAGCCACCGATTTACGCAGATGCAGGCAGATGAAAAAAACAATTTGCTATGCTTGTTTTCCGGTGGAGAGGTGTTCAATGCGGACATGGAGGATTTTGGGTGGCTTTACGTCGAGCACATAAATGCTATATTCACGATATTTAATGACCTCGCCGGATTCTGGCACGCGTCCGAGCGTGTTATATATAAAACCACCGAGGGTCTCACAATTGCGCTTTGGGAGTGATATGTTGAGTTCGTCCCGCAGGTCATCGAGGTCCATCCGGGCGTCAACAACGAAGACATCGGATTTCTCCCTGTAATAGAGGATGCTGCGTTTATCGAATTCGTCCTCAATCTCCCCTACGATTTCCTCAAGGATATCTTCGAGCGTAACAAAGCCGCTGCAGCCACCATATTCATCAATTGCAATAGCGACGGGGATGTGATTGGTGAGCAATTCCTGCAAAAGGTCGTCTATGCGTTTTGTCTCGGGGACATAGTAAGGTTCGCGGACATAAGCCCCCAGCGGTTTTGAGTCGCCCTCCTCTGTGCGCAGTATATCATAAATGTCAACGTAACCCATCATATTGACGATGGTATTTTCATAGACCGGGAAGCGGGTATAGCCGGTGCGTCGGGCTGTCTCAATAACTGTTTGGGTTGAAGAGGTATGGAGTGGAAGCGCCACCACATCCACGAGGGGCTTCATCACCTCGCGCACCAGGGTTTTTTCGAGGTCGAAGATGCTATGAATCATACCCGCCTGGCGTCTGACGGCTTGTGCGCTCGTGCCGGAATCTTTCACATTATGTGTCTGTAAGGCATCTGTAAGACAGACATTATCCACGCTCCCAACGAGGTTGCGGAGGTCTTCTTTTGTGAACCGGGTTCGCCCCTTTCCCTTGCGGACACCAACTATTTTGAGCAGGAAATAAGTAACGGCGTTCAGAAAACCAACGGCGGGAATAAACAGGGTTGAAAAGAATCCCAGCGGCTTTCGGAATGTGAGCATCAAACTATCTGCTCGCTCACGGAGAATCTGTTTGGGCATAATCTCGCCGAAAATAAGTAGAAACGGCGTCATTACAACTAACGAGAGCAAATCTTCCATACGAAGCGCCCCGGCATTTGCCCCTGCGGGGATTACGTTTGCGAAAAACTGTCTGGCGAATAGTGCCGCAAAAATAGAAAAGACGTTTGTGCCAACCAGGGTAACGGTTAAGATGCTCTGGGTATCGGAGAGCAGGGCTATGACCTCGTCTGCGCGCCTGTCGCCCTTGAGCTGGAGGTTGCGCAGTCGTAAACGGTTGGCCGATATAGTGCCCGTTTCAGCACCGGCAAAAAAAGCCGTCATTGCTGAAGAAATCAGAACTGCCAGTCCCAGCAGGATAGGTCCACTCATTTAGTCCTCTCCGGTGTGTTTTGTGCCCGACTCCTCACTTTTTATTTTCCTCACGTATATCTGTTCAATGCGATTGCCATTCATTCTGATTATGCGAAAGTGCCAGCCGGATGTATCGAATTGTTCGCCTTCGGCTGGTAGTCTGCCGAGTGTGTTTATGATGAATCCGGAGAGTGTGCGTGCAACGTCTTCAATCAGATTCAATTGTAGGTCTTCGTTGAGTTCACTCACATCGAGTTTACCGGCAAGTTTGTATTCGCCGGAACCGAGCCTGATAATGTCTTTACGTTCGGAGGCGGCTTCTCTGGCATCCTTAATATCGCCCACAATCTCT
>CAZGKP010000074.1:1824-16172 GCA_964526215.1 uncultured Candidatus Sumerlaeota bacterium | reverse complement strand
ACAGATGCCCTACAGACACATAATCAGCGAGAATCCGTGTAATCCGTTGACCCGGATGCTTGCATCCACGTCATCCGTGTGCTATTTTATTCAGGATGTAGTTTCAGAAATTTTTGAGCCTCTACAGAATCTGCTTTTCGTAGCTTTGCCAAGATGCGCCCCACACGGGCTGTGCAATGAATTAATGTGCGTGGGGGCGGGGAAGGCGGGCTACTTTCCGTTTACTTTTTACGTTTCCGGGTTTCTTTGCTGAGGTTGGCTTTGTTTTTAATGATGTGGTCAAGGATACCATATTCGAGCGCCTGCTGGGCACTCATAAAGAATTCGCGTTCGGAATCTTTTTCGATTTGTTCGATTGGTTGACCGGTGCATTCTGACAAGATTTGATTTATCTCCCTTTTTATGCGCAGCATCTCTCTTGCGTGGATTTCGATGTCGGCAGCCTGACCCTGAAATCCCCCCAGCGGCTGATGTAGCATCACGCGCGAATGGGGCAGCCCGAAGCGTTTCCCCTTTGCCCCGGCTCCCAGGAGAAGAGCCGCCATAGAAGTCGCCTGCCCAACACAGGTCGTGGAGACATCGGGCTTTATGAAGCGTATCGTATCGTAAATGGCAAGACCCGAAGAGACATAACCACCGGGGCTGTTTATGTATAGATTGATGTCTTTATCCGGGTCGTCCGATTCAAGGAACAGAATCTGTGCAATGACGATATTGGCAATTTCATCGGTTATGGGCATACCTATAAAAATAATGCGGTCCTTGAGCAGACGGGAATAAATATCGTATTGCCGCTCACCGCGCTCTGACTGCTCAACTACAATCGGAACTGTGTAAAAGTTCTCTGCTCGCATAAAGAATTAATCCCTCCTATAACTGCTCCGAAAATTATATCCCAACGGATTCACCCGCCACGGCGCATTTTTTAAGATGGCAACGGGCGTAATTGTATAGCTACAGTGGATGTAACATTATTAGCGTTCATTCGCGTCATTCGCGGATCATTTTCACCCTTTTAAGAGACCGGAGATTCACCGTGGTGAATTCGCCGCGGCGAATTATGATAACTGCTCCACTTCTTCATAGGTAATATTATTGTTTTCGAGGAGGAAGTCTTCCACCTTTTTTGTCAGGAGCGAATCTCTGAAGGAATCCACACGCCCCTCTGCTTCCATCTTTGCCTTGATTGCCAGCGGTTTTCTCCCTTCCCTCTCGGCTATCCTTGCCACTTCCGCCTCATAATCTTCATCGCTGACCTCTAACTTCTCCATGCGGGCAATGGCATCCAGAATTAAAGAGATTTTTACAGTTTTGCCCGCATCTTTCTGTTTGCGGGCAACATATTCTTCTTTAGTCTCTCCCTTTTTTACAAATTCGATTCCAAAGGTGTAGAGGCGGTCAATATCGCGCTTGATGAACCTCCTTTTATGCTCATCAACGTATGAAACCGGAGGTTCAAACGGGACTTTGTCAATGAGTTTTTTATAGATAGCCTCAAGGGCGGCATCCCGGGCCTGGGCATCCACCATCTTCTCAAGGTTCTCACGTATCCTTGCCGTGAGCTCTTTTAGATTCTCAAATTCACCCAGGTCCTTTGCAAACTCGTCGTCCATCTGTGGTAGGACGCATTTTTTTATTTCGAGGACTTCAACCTTCCACCTGTCCTTCGTGCTCATAACCTCTCCGCGCGGATTTTTGCGTTCATTGGGTATTTCCACCTCGAACTTTGCCCCCTTCTCTTTGCCGGGGAGCTCTTTGTAAATCTCCGGCGGTAGGTCTTCGTCTGGACGCTCAAAGAGATAGTTGCGGAGGTGCAGATTCTTTATTTCCTGCCCGCGCTCATCCTCCACCTCGAGATTTATGACGGCACCGTCGTCTTTTTCAAAAGAGCCGCCTTCTTTTGGTTCGAAAGTGGCGTTGCGTCTCTGAAGTTCCTTTATCTGCTTTTCAATTAATTCGTCTGTAACCTTTTGTTTTTTGATAGAGACGGCAATGCCTGTATAATCCACACGACCGGGTTCGAGTTTCGGCAGAACCTCAACGTTAATCACCACCCCCACAGGTTGTCCCTCTTCCACCTTTGAATCCACAAGGACGGGGTTGGTAATTTTCGAGAGTTCATCTTTTTCCAGCAGTTCATTAGCCACAATGGGGAAGATTTCATCCAGAATCTCCTGTTTGGTTTGCTTTCTATAACGGATTTTGATGAGGCGCAGTGGCGCCTTACCCTTCCTGAAGCCGTCTATGACTGTCGTTTTCCGGATTTCCTTGAGCAATTTTGTAAGGCGGTTATCGTATTCCTCCCAGGGGACAATTACCTTATATTCCTTTATGGAGCCGGGTTTGCCAATAGTTTCAACGAGTTCAAAGGAGACTTTCTTTTCCTCCTCCGCCTCTTCTTTTGCCTCCGGGGCGGGAGGCGGTTCCTCGGGTTCTTTAGAAACGGGAGGGGCAAATGTTGGGGTCTCGGCAGGCGGTTCCTGGGTTACGGGACTAACAGGGGCGGCGGTCTCATCCTCTGGCGGGATGGGCGTCTCGACACCCCGTTCCTCATCCAGAGACGGTTGTTCTTGCCCTTTCTTCAACCCCTCAGATTCAGTAGCCGGCTCGGTAAATTTTTCCTCATCAGGCACGACATCGCCTCCATTTTTCAAAAAATAGCACCACTTTTTAAGTATCGTATTCAATAATGGAATGCATAAAGACCACAAGGTGCCTCGACAATCAAGTAAAATCTCCCGGCTGAAAAAATCAGTATGAAACCCCTATATTTTTAAATTTTTTGTTTGACAAGACTAACAATGTTTGTGAGAATCCACATTGTTTTTGTTTTGATTGCTCCCATTAGGGTCAATTTTTTTAAGGAGGGCGAAAATGAATACCTCACTAATTCCCCACTATGCTGAAAGGAAAATGCGAGAGGTTGTATGCCGGAGCATACCATTGCTGGCTCTGGTGCTGATGCTTTTATGGACAGGAGCGGCTGCCGCACCGGGGCTTCTGATTGTTGCGCACGGCGCACCCAGTCCGCGGTGGAATCAGCCCGTTCTTGACCTGAAGAAACAGACCATTGAGGGACTCGGTAAAGAAAGCCCATTCGGTGCGGTGGAGGTGGCATTTTTGGAGATGGCAAGACCGACAATCCCCGAGGGCGTCAAGGTTCTCGAAAAGGCGGGCTGCGACCATATTATTGTGGTGCCGCTCTTCATCGCGCCATCTTCTCATTCACTTTATGATTTGCCGACTGTCCTGGGGCTTTACTCCGAACCCGAAGCCTTAAAGACCCTTCGCGAAGAAGGCGGAGCAGTCGTATCCACAAAGGCTAAAATCACCATAACGCAGACCCTCTCCGGTGGGGACATCTTGCTGAAATCCGCCCTCAAGCGCACAAAGGAGCTCTCTAAAGACCCCGCAAATGAGGCGCTTGTGATATTTTCGCACGGGGATGAAAATTTTAAGGAGCACTGGGAGTCGCTTTGCCGCCGGGCGGCAATCTATGTCTGCGGCAAGACGGGCATCACTTTTGCCGATTGGGCATTTGTCGGCGTAGGACAGGAATACGGACCCGGCGCATTTGCTATCCTGAATGCCGCAAAAAAGCGCAAACGTGTGCTCATAATTGGCATTTATGTCGGGATAAATGTCAAGATGATGCACAACCGGACTATCGCAATGAGCAAGCATCTATCAGGGATGTTAAAGGGCATTGATGTCGTCTTTGCAGAGCGTTCGCTTTTGCCCGACCCCGAGGTTGCAAAGTGGATTACAGATACAGCCACACAGGCGCTTGCGAGCCGTGCACACCCGGCTCCCATAGAAGGAGACCTTCCATAATGGATAGCATAGAAAAGCCGTATTACGGATATAGAATACTTCCCTTTATCACTTTTGTCTTAATCGGCAGTGGAGCTATAGGCGCTTAAGGCGCCGAGATCTACAAAAAATTGTAGATGTAAGAAAATATCCAATATTGAATATCCAATTCCCAATTCTCAATGAAAGTAGAAGATGTTTATCGGGCTTTGATATACTTGGAAATTCGATATTGAGAATTCGATATTGGATATTTGTTGCTACGCTGGGGCAACTTTTTACAAGCGAAGTCTTGAAAAAAGTATAGATGCTCACACTCCCTTAAAGAGGGTTTAATTATGAATGTAGGAAAACAAGGTTTCACATTAATCGAATTGCTTATAGTCGTTGCCATTATTGCCATTCTGGCGGCTATCGCTGTCCCTAATTTTCTGGAAGCCCAGGTAAGGTCAAAAGTTGCAACTGCCAGGAACGACCTGAGATTGCTCTGCTCCGCAACCGAAGCATACAGGGTTGACCATAATCACATACCTGTTTCTTACAGCCGATATTCTTTCCCCGAAAAGTTCAGATGGCAATTAAAGGTATTAACCACGCCTGTGAGTTATATCACCACCATTCCGCCCGATATTTTCCCGGACAGAATTTTCGCCAGGGATGGGGGCTTTTATCCTTACAGCTATTTTAATCTAAAGTATGTCGGGCATAGCACACCGGGGCGCAAAATAGAATACTTCTACGCCAGTGCAGGTCCCAATTTAAGGTGGGATATGGTTATGGAATACGACCCCACAAACGGAACCATAAGCGCAGGGGATATCAGGCGAAGCAATATAAGCAGCGAAGGGATAGAATAGGTGAGAAAGGGGTCAGGTGAGAAAGTGAGAAAGATGAGAAAAGGGTCAAACTCTACCCTAAATGACCTTTTTTGATTATTTCATAGTCTCTTTTTAGGACTTTCTTTTCCTGACTCTTTTTAAATAATCATAAACGCTTTTCTTTTTTCCAAGAAATTGACCGATTTCTTTTCCCATCCATGGCAACTTTTCTTTTCGTTCTAGCCATAAAGTTTTTATCTTCTCGAGAATATCTTCATTTCAATAAAAAAAGTTATTATGGGTAGAGTTTGACCCCCTTCACCCCTTGGATGCGGTTTTCGGATTTCATCCCGCCACAAACGAGCAGCGGAAATGGATGCGTGATGCCCGCTGCCAGCCCCCAATGTGCACGAATAATCAGAAAAAGAAGCTGCAAGGAAGCAAACCACAACCTCTTGGAATTATATTTCGCTCTGGGGTGTCTCCTGCGTCGAGGCAACGTCCGATGGCATCATTAAAGCGGAAATCTCATCATAAGCCGACGCGTATGACGCACCAAGCCAGGGGGTCAGAACTACAACACTTATCACGTAAGGTATAATACCCGCTACCAACCAGACTACACCATACCTACTATGAAAGTATAAAAGCCCAATAGTGAACGGGATGGCAGGGATATTGAAAAGGAAAGAAAAAAACAACAGCCAAAAGAGTTTTCCCTTATATCCCTTTGTTATTTTTCCGCTGAACCGGAGGGCGTTGCGCGCTGATAACCGCCTGTCCATAACCGCAAATAAACTCAAGCCATACTTCAATCCCAGGATGACGCCCGGAATTATGAATAGAATGGAGCCCGCAATTGTAATTAACGCGAGGAAAAAAGAGGTTACCCACGCCGTAATAAAACGAGAAAATGCACTGAAGATATCTACCGTTCTTGCCTTATCTCCCCTCACTACCTTCAGGCACAGAAAAAGCCATCCGATACCCATAACCGGCGCGATGATATAAATAACAAATAACCTGAATGTATTGGCAGGAGGCGACTTCCCGATTAAGTTGGTAGCGAGGGAAAAAACCGCCATAATTACAGAACCCCCTATTAAGGGTTTGGGGGTTCTCCTGAACGATTCCCACCCCTTTGAAAACCAACCGCGGATTGTTACCATAAACAGATCCTCCTTATGCCCCGGCGTTGAGCCTCAAAGAGAACCTTCATGCTGAGATGAAAGAGATTAATGACACAAGGAGACAGAAAGCAAGATAAACTTATCTAATTTCGGAGAATTTTTTACCACTATAACGTTTCTCAAAAGTTATGTCCGAATAGCACAGGTTTTTTGATTCAATTGTCAAACTGCTGAACTGCTCCGAAAATTCGGAATATGAAAATTCCGATGCACGCCGAATTGTCCGCCCTCCTTCGGCGGGTAAATCCGCCACGGCGGATAAACCGCTGGAGGATTGACGCAGATGCATCTGTGTAAATCTGTATGTATCCGTACTACTATCCGTCAGGTTTTACGTATTTTGCGTAAGAGTTCATGCTGATAGTTCCATAAGTTCCTTGTTTTGAACGGTTGACGCCGTCGTAATCAAGGCGCTAATTTCGCGACTTTTATTTTTGGTTGCGGCTATGCTGCCCCGTGTCATCCGCGTTCTATTCTTAATGGCACACGGATAACACGGATTCAACGGATTCTCACGGATTTCTTTTATCTGTGTTCATTTTTTTCAAAGAGCAATCGGACATTTCTTTCGAGAGATGCTATAAGTTTGTGCATAAGATGCCACCAACATCTCATTATAGTTTCATCCCGCGTTTTGTGAGTATTTTCCGTATTTCGCTGCGGGGGAGAAGTGAAATATCCGGTTTCAATCCCTCTGCAATGAGTATTTCGGTGCAGGTTGCAGGTGTCGGTGCGGATGCGAGTTTGTGCAGATATTTTTCCTGTTTTGACCGGGGTGAAGTGAGTGCAACTGCAGATGCGAGCGCTATCTGTTTGATTACGGGGTGTGGGTCGTCGAGGGCAATTTGCACAGCGGGCAAGAATCTTTTTGGACCCGCAGTGGCAAGCCTCGCTAATATCGCACGTCTTACACGCCAGCTTTTGTCGGTTCGGAGAAGCAAATTTGCCTCCTTGATTGCGGCATCATCGGGCACATCGAGAATCGTCTCCACTAAAGCCACACGCAGGACCTCACACTCACGTCGGGAAATCTCCTTCTTTGCAAGGAGCAACCTCGCCTTCTGACGCAATTGAGCGGCATATTTACCCTTTCTGAGCGCCTTGAAAACGGTGGCAAGCAAATCGGGGGAATCACTATATTTCCCACTTGCAACAACATCTTGAAATAGGAAATCCTGCGCGACTCTGTAAGGCGTGAGGCACGAGATGGCAAGAATCCGCACATCTTTATCGCTGCTTTTCGCAAGGCGATAGAAAATCTCGCAGCCGTCCGGCTTTGTATAACCCTTGAGCGTTTTAAGTGCGGCGAGGTGAATTGTGTGGCGCAACCTAACTTTAGGTTTGCCGACCGATTCGGGATAAGTTTTACCAAGTGCCTTCAAGAATATTGCCTGAACGGCGGGACGATTTTGCGGTGCGCTGCCGAGTTTGGCAAGCCCAATCGCCGCCTCTTGCACGGCAAGGGCGCGTTTTTCCGGGTCAGCCTTCAACAGGATTTTCTCAAGGGCAGGGATGAACTGCGCCTTTTTGCGAAGACTGGCTGCGGTTTTAATTGCAAGCGCCGCTACCCGCACATCCGTATCATTTATAAGTTTAGCGAGGATTTCATCGGCTCCTTTTCCGAGTTTTGGATTTGCAAGTGAGCAGGCAACAAGTGCGCGGATTTGCGGGTCGTTATCCTTTGCCGCCTTTGTTAGAAGGTCAATCGGCAGGACATCCATAATCCCAATGAGTCGCCGAATGGCGGAGAGGCGAGTCGTTGCGTCTTTACCTGTGATGGCAAGTTTCAAAAGGGCGGTTGTGTCTTTATCGGAGACGCTGATTGCGGAAGCGGGGCGAGGGGGAACATAATAGGCTTCCAGTCGCGTTCCCAGAGCGCGCACAGGTCTGGCTTGTGCCTTTAAGGCAAAACTCTTTGCTACTTTTCCCCTGGAATAATACGCAACGGCGGGAGGTCGTGGGGTTGCTCCAGCGAATCTCAAGGCGGAGACCTGCCGAAGCTTTTCATCTACCGGCATTCTGCCTCGCCCTATCGTATCTACTTTTTCGCCAGCCTCGAGCAGGATTTCATCAGGTGCAAAACCGCGCGGTGGGCCAAAGACGCCTTCATAACTCACACCCTCCGGCATCGGAACAGGGATAGCAACTGTGCGCGGCAGGGTGGTGTCGCTGCCTTCGGGGATTTCTTCATCCACAGCAACCAGCGATGTGTATTGCGACATCAGGTGATAGTCGAGGGCGAGCTTTGTTATCTCCTCTTCGAGGTTGGGGGCATACGCACCGAGTTGTTCAAACATAAGGTTCATAATCTTCTGCCGTGCCCAGACGAGCGGCAGACTTGCATTTTCCGGCTCCCAATCCGGGAGATTAACGGAGATAGTTTGCTCGAAGGGTTCGCCGGCGAGTGTGCCTCTGAGTGTTACGGAACCCTCGCCGCCCTTGTCAAAGCGCCCGAATAAGATAAGGGGCTGTGCGGAAAAGAGGACGGGGAGTTTCTCTGGGTATATGTCGCTGACCTCAACGCCGTTCCATTCGAGTGAGAGATTTGCGAGGTATGGTTTAGAGATGCGCGCCATCATCTCGGTCATAGTTTTTTCGGCAGGTTCGTCCTGGCGGATGAATTGAGCAGTGCCGCCGCCCAGCTTCGCCATCCGCTCTAATAGTGAGCGATTCGGAGATGAGCCTACGCCGAATGAGAAGAGTTTCGTTGTGCCGACTTTTTGTTTTACCGCAGCAAGGATTTCATTATCGTTTCCGATAAAGCCGTCGGTTAAGAAGAAAACAATACGTTGCCTGCCTGGGGTCTGTGGATAATCGAGGCATGCCTTTATGCCCTCAATCATCATAGTGCCGCCGGAGCCGTAAAGCCCGGAGATGTATTCGAGTGCCTTTTGTTTATTTGCGCGGGTGCTGGGGATGGGTTCGGGCGCGAATGCGCTGGCGCGCGAGGAAAAACGGATAATCTGAAACGTGTCCTCCGGGCTTATGCCCTGTATGCACCAATACATCGCCTCTTTGGATTTCTTTATCGGATAACCGCTCATCGAGCCGGAGCAGTCGAGTACGAAGAAGATTTCTTTGGGTTCTCTGGCGGCAAGTTCGATGTCCTTTATATCGGGCTGGAGAATAAGCATAAAGTATCCACCGAGCTGGGATTTGTGTGCGAGCACTGCCGAGCGCGGCGTATCTCCCGCAACGGTATACTCCAGAACGAAGTCTTTGTTCGGGATTGTATCGTGGGGCTGGAGCGCAGCATTGACGAGCGAGTCATCAATCTCGTGAATATCAACCTCGTGCGACTTCGACCAGACCTTTTCAATCGGGACGCCCGCATCGAGTTCGACAGAAATCATAATGTCGTGCCCGCTGCGTGTGCCCGGTTTCAGCACGGGCGGCGAAATGCGAGATGCATCGGGGACTTTTGTTGTATCAGGTGCCCAGCCAGTGCCTTTGTGCCCGGTTGGTGCACCGGGGATGAAGCGCGGACCCACAACCATCGGGAAGACATAGCGATATGTCCCACGGTCAAACTTCAGCGGTTGCACATACCAGATCGAGATGATAATGTCCTCGCCCGGCTGGATGTTCGCCACCGACTGTGTAAAGATATTGGGGCGTTCCTGTTCAAGTAGAGCGGCGCGTTTACCTGCGGCTCGAGCGGCTTCATATATGCGGCGAGCCTCGATGCGTTTTTTTATCTCGCCATAAACGGTGCGCCTACCTATAATCATCAACATCTCGCTCACTGCGGCGTTCTCCGGTAGCGGAAAGACGTAAACCGCCTCAATCTTTTCATCATAGGGGTTATGGAATTGCTGGCGCACCTCTACCTGTGCCAGAAAACCCGTGATGCCTGCGTGGACGCTCGTGTGTTTGAGCGGCACCTCAATTGTCTTGCCATCCGCGCCCGTGGCAATAAGGCACCCCTGCGTCACCTTTTGCGCAGTTACATCCACCGCCATCGCCCGGGTTATTAGCACGCAAAATACCATAGTGGCAATAAAACCGACCAACCCGTAGAGTTTTCTCATCTGCATTTTTTCATCGCTCCTTTTTTTATGGATTTCTGTAAATATGACAAGCACGGGAGAAAAAAGTTCCCCAAAATCGGAGCAGGCTATTTCTGAATGAAAGAATTAAAGAAACCTGTGTTTCTTTTCCCTTTGCGCTTCAGAAAGAGACGCAAAAGGAGTATTCCGGCGATAAAGCCTCCCACATGTGCCCAGAACGCCACACCGCCAAACCCACCCTTTCCGGCAACCAGCGCCAGTGTCCCGCTCCAGAATTGCGAAAAAAACCAGAAGAATAAATATACCACCGCTGGTACCTCGAAAAGTAACGGATAAAAAAAGACCGGAACTAAAACAAGGATACGCGCAAGCGGGAAGAGTATAAAGTATGCCCCCATTACGCCCGCAATTGCCCCGCTGGCGCCAATAGTCGGAATCCGCGAGTTGGGATATATTATGACATTTGCGGCTCCCGCCACAAGCCCGCATAAAATGTAAAAGAAGAAAAATCGGAAATGCCCCATCCGGTCCTCCACATTGTCGCCAAATAACCACAGCGCCCACATATTTCCTATGATGTGCAACCAGCCGCCATGCAAAAACATCGAGGTGAGAAAGGGGAGGATGAATGCCTTTGGATACCCCGCCCCTGCTGCCCATTCGGGGTGCATAAACCGCGCAGGGACCACGCCCCACAGGTGGAAAAAGCGCTCCAGCACAAAAGGCGACAGGGCTAATTCGCGGAGGAAGAAAACTATATTGATACCAATCAGTCCCAGCGTAACGACCGGTTTATGTTGTGCCCTGATTGTGTCTCTTATCGGAATCATTGGATAATGCGCCTGCCAGCGATTATGGTTCTTTACCTCTTTGCGCCTGAACTACTCTGCTTGATTGGATACAAATTATACCTGCCCTTAAAAAAGCAACTCAAGTGATTTGTGTGAATAGTTCATCAATCCGACAGGGATTCAGAGATTCTTTTTTCATTTTTTGTTGACAGGTGAAACTGACAGGACATAGTTTCTCAATTTGTTTTTTGTAACAAACGGGCTAAATTAGAAAATTTCGTTAGCTTATTAGTCCGCCTCGGTCTGAGTTAAACATAACCGGCTAACTTAAGAAAACTTCAAAGGGAAAGAATAATGCAGGCTATTATACGAACTGGCGGGAAACAATACCACGTTAAAGAGGGCGATGTCATCAAGGTGGAAAAGATGGATGGCGATGTCGGCAGCGAAGTTGTCCTGAATGATGTCTTGATGGTAAGGGGCGATGGTGAAAATGCTGAAGCTCTGCTCGGCACTCCCACGCTACCCGATGCAAAAGTGAAAGGTGAAATTGTGGCTCAAGACCGCCGTAAAAAGATAGTGGTTTTCACATATAAACGCCGCAAGGGTTTTGCTAAAAAGAAGGGACACAGGCAATCTTATACCGCCATCAGGGTGAGGGAGATTGTAGGAGCGGGTAAGAAAGCACATCCACCTGAGGTGGCGGGAGAAATAGAGGATGCGGGAGATGCCGGCGAGGCAAAGGTCAGCGATGAATGACCCGATTGCCCTGGAGATTGGAGGTAGATACAAATGGCACATAAAAAAGGAATGGGTAGTTCAAGGAACGGTCGCGATAGCGCAGGGCGGCGATTGGGCTGCAAGGCATTTGACGGTCAGTTTGTTTCCGGGGGGAGCATACTGGTGCGCCAGCGCGGCAATCGTTTTTACGCCGGTGCGAATGTCGGTCAGGGCAAAGACCATACCCTGTTTGCAAAGGTGACCGGCGTGGTGCGCTATAGAAGGCATGGTAGGGACAAGCGCATCATCAGCATCATCAGTGAAGGGTAGTTTTTACAGTCATCACGGGGCTTTCGCCTCTCCCGAAAGGATGAAAATTAGCCACCGATGAACGCCGATTTTCGCCGATTGTTTTGTCATCTGCGTTTATGGGTGTAAATCGGTGGCTTATATTCTAAATTTTCGGAGAAGTTTTTCCAACCTCCGATGTTTCTGCTCCCAGCGAGTCAGTTCTGACTCGAGTTTGTTTTCCAGGGATTTCTTTTCTTTGAGGAGTTCGGCGCAGCGGGCGGCATCGGTGTATACATCGGGTTTTTGCAAAAGTGCATCAATTTCGGCGAGTCGCGCCTCTGCGCTTTGAATGGATTTTTCCAATTTCCGGATTTCCACCTCGAGTGGGTATTTTTTGCGACTGAGTTCATTGCGGCGTTGTGCCTCACGGCGCTTTTCTTCTCTTGTTTTTTTACGCGGCGAGGACGTCTGGGCAGAGACGTTCATTTCACGCCCCCCGACTCCCTCAATCCTTCCTGTGTAGATTATGTCTCCGCCCGACAGCCGAAAGGGTGCGCTGTTTATGGTTCCATCGGTAATTTCCCTCTCCTTTTCCTTTGCGCGCACATATGCGTGCACATAATCTGTGAAATTCCCCGGATATGCCTTTATGTTCCCTTGATGAATCTCCAGCACCTTATTGGCAATCCTGTCCATAAATACGCGGTCGTGTGAGACGAAAACGAGTGTGCCTGTGTATTGCAAAAGGGCGCGTTCAAGCGTTGCGCGTGATGCGACATCGAGGTGATTGGTTGGCTCGTCCAGAAGCAGGAAATTTGCGCGGGAGAAGAGCATTCTGGCAAGGCGTAGGCGTGTCTTTTCACCGCCGGAAAGCACGCCCACCTTTTTGAACACATCATCGCCTGAAAAGAGGAATGCCCCCAATAGATTGCGCGCCTGTGCACTCACGTCGAGCGGCGCACGCTCGAGCACAGCATCTATGACGGTGCTTTCGGGATTCAGGTCATCATCCTGGTACTGACTGAAGAATTCGAGGAGAATCTGGGAGCCGATGTGGCGTTCGCCGGAGGTGGGCGGCTCTACTCCCGCCAGAAGTCGCATCAATGTTGACTTACCTGCCCCGTTCAACCCCACCAGAGCAATCCGGTCGCCCCGATATATCTTAAGCGAGAATAATTTTAGCACCTGTTTGGAGCCGTAGCGCTTCTGGCAATTTTCCAGTGCGAGCGCCAATTTATTCCCACGCGCAGGTTGGGGGAATGAGAAATGAATTACTTTATCCGATGGGGGTAGTGGAAGTATCTTTATCTTTTTGAGTTGTTTAATGCGGCTCTGGACCTGGGCAGCTCTGCTCTTGTCGGCACGGTTTTTTTCAATAAATCGGCGCATCTGATTGATTTGCTGCCTCTGATTTTCGTAAGCGCGCCGCATCTGTTCGTGCCGTGCCTTGCGCTGATTGAGATAGCTCGTGTAATTGCCTTTATAGATAGAGAGGGTGCCGTTGTGGAGCTCGAAGATGCGCGAGGCGAGCCTGTCCATAAATGCGCGCTCGTGCGAGACCATAAGGACATCGGATTTTGAGTTGCGCACCCACTCCTCAAACCAGAGGATGGATTCGAGGTCGAGGTGATTTGTCGGCTCGTCCAGAAGGAGGATGTGGGGTTGCTGGAGGATAAGTTTCGCCAGGAGGATGCGCATTTGCCAGCCGCCGGAGAAGAGATGACACAGTCTATCGAGGTCTTGAGTGGAGAAACCCAGACCCGCCGCCACGCGACCGACCTCGGAATCGAGCCCATATCCCCCGCGCCGAACCACCTCGTGCTGGAGGAAATCATATCGGTGCGCAAGTTTACGGAACTCCTTTGTGTCGGGTGGAATTTCAGATAATTTATGTTCAATCTGTCGCATCTCGGTATGGGCGGAAAGTAGGTCGTCAAACACCGAAAGGAGTTCGTCGCGCAAGGTGCGGTGGCTCTCAACAATCGCCTCCTGCGGGAGATAACCGATTGAGGTGTTTTTAGGGTAAGCCACCTCACCCGAATCAGGCTCAATCATACCGGCGATACATTTTAGCAGTGTGGTCTTGCCCGAGCCGTTAGCGCCGACCACCGCCACCTTCTCGCCATCAGTTAGATGAAAAGAAACCTTGTTGAGGACGGTGCCACCACCCAACCGACACGTAATTTCATTAACAGAAATAGTCATTACTAATTGCTTTGCAATTAGACGTCATTGCCGATTGCTTGCAATCGGCGTCATCAGCTTAAAAAGTATTGAAATTGGAGATTTGCAAATCTATAATTTATTGTATTTTTTTTAAGGTAAAGGCGAAATTCTGGTGAAATTCTTACATTGCACATCTCTTAAAAGTCAAAGGCATAAATATTGGTGAGGTGCGGAAGTATGACGTCTGACAGAGATATTAAGAAGCGTGCGCGGGAGATTGACGGGCGCCTGCGCAAGCTTTATCCGGGAGCAAAGACCGCGCTTAGATTTTCAAACCCACTTGAGCTCCTCATTACAACAATTCTCTCCGCCCAGTGCACGGATGTGCGCGTGAATGAAGTTACAAAATTGCTCTTCAGGAAATACCGCACCGCAAAAGATTACGCCGATGTCCCCATAGAGGAGCTCGAAGAAGACATTCGTCCCACCGGCTTTTATCGCAACAAAGCCAGGAGCTTGAAGAGATGCTGTGCCGGACTGGTTGAGAAA
>CAZGKP010000074.1:0-1814 GCA_964526215.1 uncultured Candidatus Sumerlaeota bacterium | reverse complement strand
TTGAGAAATACAGCGGAAAAGTCCCCCATAATTTTGACGACCTTGTGAAGCTGCCGGGTGTGGGGCGCAAGACCGCAAATCTCGTGATTGGGAATGCTTACGGCAAACCATCCATAGCGGTTGACACGCACGTAAGGCGACTTGCCATGAGGCTCGGTCTCACGAAAAATAAAGACCCCGACAAGATAGAAGCAGACCTCAAGGCGCTCCTGCCCGAAGAGAGGTGGTTCGAGTTTACATACGAGATAGTTGACCACGGACGAGCGGTATGTACTGCCCGCAAGCCAGATTGTCCCGGTTGCGTCCTCAAAGACATCTGCCCATACCCGGCAAAGACGATTTGATAATTCCGAATTGCTCTTTTTGTGAAACAATCCTTGACGCCCTCGCTCTCAATTCCAAGATTATGGATTTGTCTTGTATGAACACTGCGTTGAGAGTCGCGGAGGTTTCTGTCGGTGAAAATATATAATACCTTCACTCGGAAAAAGGAGGAGTTTGAACCGCTGAACCCGCCAACTGTCCTTATGTATAACTGTGGTCCTACAGTCTATGATTATTTCCACATTGGTAATGCGCGTAATTTCGTCATTGCAGATACAATCCGGCGCTACTTGAAATACCGGGGCTATAATGTGCGCTTCGTCCAGAACCTCACCGATATTGATGATAAGATAATCAAACGCGCAAATGAGGAGGGCATCAGCGCCAAAGAGGTTGCGGAAAAATATACAGATGTCTTTTTCGAGCAGTGCCGCCTTCTCGGTATCCGCCCCGCCACTCTTTGCCCTAAAGCCACAGAAAATATCCCTACGATGCAAAAACTCATTACTACCCTCATCGAAAAGGGTAATGCATACGTAATTGACGGCGATGTTTATTTCAGTGTGCGCAGTTTCCCTGCTTATGGCAGGCTATCGGGTAAAGACCTTGACCAGCTCCGCGAAGGTGCACGCGTCGAGGTGGATAAACGCAAGAGAGACCCGCTCGACTTCGCCCTGTGGAAGTCGGCAAAACCGGGTGAACCTGCCTGGGATAGCCCCTGGGGCAAAGGGAGACCCGGCTGGCATATCGAGTGCTCGGCAATGGTTCTCGCACACCTCGGCGATACTATTGACATCCACTCCGGCGGCGCAGACCTCATCTTCCCGCACCACGAAAATGAACGCGCACAGAGCGAGGCGGCAACGGGTAAACAATTCGTCCGCTACTGGGTGCATAACGGCTTTTTGAATATCAATAAAGAGAAAATGTCAAAATCGCTTGGCAATTTCTTCACCATCAATCAGGTGCTTGGGCGCTTTGACCCGCTTACGGTTAAATTTTTTCTCCTCTCGGCGCATTACCGCCACCCGCTTGATTTCAACGAGGAGAGTATATCTGATGCACAAAGCGCCACACGCCGTATCACCGATGCCATCGAGACTGTTGACAAGCTACTCGAACTTGAATCGGTTAACGTTTCTGAAAAGGATGCACCCGAAGGGGCAAAGGATAAATGGATTGAATTCCGCCGGGTCTTCGAGGATGCTATGGACGACGACTTTAATACCGCAAAGGCGCTTGGCGTGCTCCACGATATTGTTACCGAGATGAACGAAGTCCGCAAGAAGCTCGGCGATTCAGAGGGCGTATCAGAATCGAAGACATCCTTGATTGCTGCGCTCGAGCTTCATCGCTCACTGCTTCTTGAGATGCTGGGAGTCCTGGGGCTTGACCCCGTGCTCGGACGCAAGACCCACGTTCCGGGCGATGAACACATTGACGACCTGATTCAAATTTTGATTGACGTTCGCCAGAAAGCGCGGGAAATG
>CAZGKP010000073.1:12133-16288 GCA_964526215.1 uncultured Candidatus Sumerlaeota bacterium | reverse complement strand
AAAAATTAACTTATCGGCGATGTGTCTTACAGATGCCCTACAGACACATAATCAGTGAGAATCCGTTAAATCCGTTGACCCGGATGCTTGCATCCACGTCATCCGTGTGCTATTTTATTCGGGCATACTCGTTCGTAACCTGAATAACTATGGTTAAATAAATGATACATCCCACCGATGGCGCGCTCACCGATGGCGCGCCTTCGGCCTTCGGCATTATTAAGCGGTCGGGATACTAGACCTCCTTTTTGACATACATTTATTCATTTCTCATTTTTTATTGACCGCCTTCAGTCTCCTGCGGAATGCTTCTTTGCATAATAACTTTCTTCTCCGGGGATAATGTCAATGCCTGAAAGTTTTACCGAAGCAGCCAAAAGCCGCATCCTTGTGTGCGATGGCGCTATGGGGACTATGATTTATTCCCGCGGCGTCTATATCAATCAGTGCTATGAGAACCTGAATCTTGTGCGCCCTGCCCTCATCGAGAAGATTCACCGTGAATATGTTGCTGCCGGTGCGGAAATTATCGAGACCAATACCTTTGCGGCAAATCGCCTGAAACTCACCCCGCACGGTCTCGGCGAACGGGTGCGCGAGATAAATATCGCAGGCGTCCGGCTTGCCCGAAGGGCTGCTGACAAAAACGCCTTTGTCGCTGGCTCAATAGGACCCCTGGGGAAACCGGTCGAACCTATCGGTCCTATCTCTATGACAGAAGCCTCGGAGATATTTTATGAACAGGCAAACGTCCTCATCGAGGGCGGTGTTGACTTTATTCTGCTTGAGACGTTCAGCCACCTCCCCACGCTCAAAAAGGCAATCGAAGGCGTCCGAAAAGCCTCAGCCGACATCCCCATCCTTGCACAGATGACCATCAGCGAGGAGGGTAATACCTTTTATGGCATTACGCCCGAACAGGTGGTGCGCGAACTTTCACAAGCGCCCATCCAGGCGGTCGGTTTCAATTGCAGCGTGGGACCGGCGGGTATGTTAGATGCGGTTCAGGCGGCGCGCCCCGCAACGAATCTGCCGCTCTCGGCGCAACCGAATGCCGGACTGCCTCAAAAGGTCGAGGGACGCACTCTCTATCTCGCCACACCTGAATATATGGCTGAATATGCCAAGAGGATGATACTGGTGGGGGTGAATATAGTCGGCTCGTGCTGCGGTTCGATGCCTGCCCACACACGCGCCATCCGCAGTGCGGTCAAGGCGCTCCGCCCCGGCAAGACTGCTGAGCGTATAGTCGTGGAGGTTGAGCCGGTCGCCGAAAAGGTCGCACGCCCCGAAATCCCAACACCCTCTAAATTTGCTAAAAAGTTAGCTGAGAAGAAATTTGTCGTCAGTGTTGAACTCGACCCGCCGACCGGGACGAATCCACAAAAGGTGATAGATGCGGCTCGACGTCTCCACGCTGCAGGCATTGATGCCGTCAATATAGCCGATGGTCCCCGCGCCACAGCACGGATGAGCCCCATCTCTCTCGCCCTGCTCTTTGCCGAACGCATCGGTATTGAACCAATCGTCCACTATTGCTGCCGCGACCGCAACCTTTTAGGTATGCAATCAGACCTCATCGGCGCGTATGCACTCGGTCTGCACAATATCCTCATCATAACCGGAGACCCACCAAAGATGGGCGATTATCCATTCGCAACGGCGGTATTTGACGTTGACTCAATCGGTCTTGTGAAGATTGCAAAAAACTTAAATCGTGGGATGGACCTTGCGGGGAATCCCATAAAGGGTCAGACGACATTCTTCATTGGCGTGGGGGCAAATCCGGGTGCAATTGACCTCGACGAGGAGGTGCGCCGGTTTGAGAAAAAGGTCGAGGCGGGGGCGCAATTCGCATTTACGCAACCGGTCTTTGATGTCCGCCTCCTGGAGACTTTCCTTAAGTGCATCGAACCATTTCGCATACCGATTCTTGTTGGGATACTACCACTCTCAAGTGCAAAAAACGCCGAGTTCTTGCACAACGAAGTTCCCGGAATGCAAATCCCGGAGCAAATCAGGGCGCGTATGCGCAGACCCCAGTCGCGGGAGGCTGCGCGTTCCGAAGGTATAAAGATTGCGCGAGAGGCACTTGCTCTTGCCAGACCGATGGTGGAGGGTGTTTACGTGATGCCGCCTTTCGGACGCGTTGATGCCGCACTCAAGGTCATTGCTGAATTAAGAATAGAGAATAGTGAACTGTGAATTTAGAATTGAGTATCCTCATAAGTGTTGAAAACCCTCCCGCCATATTGTATTTTAGGAAATTGGGGCTGCGGTCAGTGTTTGCGGACGATTTCTTTCACACGCATAAGGCGGGTGAGGTTTGAACGCTCTAATTCGTTCATCCGCATCACAATATCTCGGACGGTCTCTTCAATGGAGGGAATAAGGACATATTCGAGGGCGTTGACACGTCTGCGTGTGCTCTCTATCTCACGGGCTAAAAGCTCCAGACTACGCCTTTTCTCGACGAGCTCGAGCAGCCGTGGGAGGACCTTTTTATACAGCGCCATTGCCAAATCGAGGTCGGCACCGGTTGTGACATATCCGTATGAACCCGTATATACCTCGCCGGGAATCTCCATCTTCGGGATGTGCACACCCATAATGTTTTCCCATGTAACCTCTACCGAGAGGCGCTTCTCTGGAGCGGACATAAGTGCCTCGCGCAAATCCAGCGGACTCATAGAACCTCTTGCAAATAAAAAATGTGTATGCGCCCGTAACAGAGCCTGCTCAACTTCCTGATGAAGCGCCTTGTAACCCCTTATCATCCGCAGGAAGCGCCGCATCAATTCGTCGAGCTTATCCTTAAGGAGCTTATGACCGCGAACCGCCACGGCATATCTCTTCTTAAGCCGCATCAGCTCCATTCGTGTGGCACTGACTTCAAGTTTCACAATAAACACCCCTCAAGAAGGTAAAGGTAAAAGGCGAATTTGAGTTTTCACATCCAACTCTGAATGAATCAACAGGCAAACGTTTCTCTTTTTACTTTTTACCTTTATCCTTTTACCTTTACCCTTTCTCTTTGCCCTTGCCTTTTTCCGGCAGGTATTTATCAAGAAATCCATCTTTGATGCGTTTTAGTTCGGCGCGGGGGACCTCGGTGAGTAGTTCCCAGCCAATAGAGAGTGTTAGTTCGATGGTGCGGTCTTCGTATTCTCCCTGGCGGACGTATTCATCCTCGAAGCGGTCGGCAAATAAGAGGAATTGTTTATCAATGGGAGAGAGTGCTGCCTCGCCGAGTATGGTTGCGAGTTCCTG
Source organism: uncultured Candidatus Sumerlaeota bacterium (assembly GCA_964526215.1). Lineage (GTDB taxonomy): Bacteria > Sumerlaeota > Sumerlaeia > MWCT01 > MWCT01 > CAZGKP01. Next base: position 13,018 of record CAZGKP010000073.1, on the reverse strand, counting down.
CGCTTCTTTGCCTCTCGCGTAAGCGGCGAAAATCTGATTCGCCCAATCGGGATGGTCTTCTCGTGTGCGTCCCTTGCCGATGCCTTTATCCCGCAATCGCGATAGCGATGGCAATACATCAATTGGTGGATAGATGCCCTTTCTGTGCAGGGAACGGCTGACGATTATCTGTCCCTCGGTGATATATCCGGTGAGGTCGGGGATGGGGTGTGTTTTATCGTCTTCGGGCATAGTAAGGATGGGGATTTGTGTGATTGAGCCTTTTTTCCCCTGAATGCGTCCGGCACGCTCATAAATGGTGGCAAGGTCGGTATATAGATAACCCGGATAGCCGCGTCTACCGGGGATTTCCTTGCGTGCGGCGGAGACCTCGCGCAATGCCTCGCAATAGTTTGTCATATCGGTGAGGATAACGAGCACATGCATATCGAGGTCGAATGCGAGGTATTCGGCGGCAGTGAGTGCTATGCGTGGCGTGGCAATGCGTTCAATGGCAGGGTCATTTGCGAGATTTACAAAGAGGGCGGCACGCTCGATCGCCCCGGTCTTCTGGAAGTCGGAGATGAAAAAATGTGCTTCCTCGAAAGTGATGCCCATTGCGCCGAATACGACGGCGAATTTTTCTTCTTTACCCAGAACGCGCGCCTGACGCGCTATCTGTGCGGCGATGCGTGAGTGAGGCAGTCCCGAACCTGAAAAAATCGGCAACTTCTGTCCGCGAACAAGAGTGTTCAAGCCGTCAATGGCGGATATGCCGGTCTGGATAAATTCCGATGGGTAATCGCGTGCGTAAGGATTGATGGGGTTACCGGTGATGCTGAGGCGTTTTTCGGGGATGATGCGGGGACCATCATCAATCGGTCTGCCGAGTCAGTCAAATATCCG
>CAZGKP010000073.1:5000-12123 GCA_964526215.1 uncultured Candidatus Sumerlaeota bacterium | reverse complement strand
GCTCTATCCCTCGCCCCAGAAAACGCACCGAACTCCCCTCCACACTCACGCCAGTGGTTGTCCCGAAACTCTGAACCAGCGCCCTGTCTTCGTTTACCTCAAGGACCCGACCGAGCTGCTTTTCGCCCGAGGGGAGCTCTATCTCGGCAAGTTCCTCATATTTGACCCCTCTGGTATTTTCCACAAGGATGAGGGGACCTGCAACCTCGGTTATGGTGAGGTATTGTTTCAGTGCCACAGTTTCCTGACCTCCTGTTCAACTTTCTGTGAAAGTGCGTCAATGGCATCGAGGCTTGTCTCGGGGGTATATTTCGCCTTTGCAATCTCTTCGCGGATGGGCAGTGAAATCATTTTATCCAGCTCTACCCCGTGTTTCAGAGCTGCCTTGAACGCCTCGTGAGTGTTGAGTATCAGGGAGAGTAGTTTCTGCTGCTTTTTGAAGGATGCGTAAGTATCAATTTTGTCAAACGCTATCTGGTGGAGGAAATCCTCGCGGATTGATTTTGCACTTTCGAGGACGAGCTGGTCGGAGCTGGAGAGTGTATCACGCCCTACAAGTCTGACGATTTCCTCCAGTTCCGCCTCCTTTTCGAGTAATTGCATTGCGCGGCTGCGCACCTCAAGCCAATCAACGCCTGTGATTTTGTTGAAATATTTGCGTAAGCTCTCCAGGTAAAGTGAATAACTGATGAGCCAGTTTATAGCGGGGAAGTGGCGGCGGTATGCGAGTTTACTGTCGAGTCCCCAGAATACCTTGACGACTTTTAGTGTAGCCTGAACAACGGGGTCAGAAAGGTCGCCGCCGGGCGGCGATACCGCACCGATGACGGACAGCGCACCCTCGCGTCCATCCTCGCCCAGGCAGACAACGCGTCCGGCGCGTTCGTAAAATTGCGCCGCCCTTGTCGGGAGGTATGCAGGATAACCCTCTTCGCCCGGCATCTCCTCAAGGCGACCGGATATCTCGCGAAGCGCCTCCGCCCAGCGCGATGTCGAATCGGCCATCACCGCTACGCTGTATCCCATATCACGGAAATACTCGGCGATTGTAATGCCTGTATAGATTGATGCCTCGCGAGCCGCAACCGGCATATTTGATGTATTGGCGACAAGGACGGTGCGCTTCATAAGCGGTTCGCCACTCCTGGGGTCTTTGAGCTGGGGGAATTCTAAAAGCACATCCGTCATCTCATTTCCGCGCTCGCCGCAGCCAATATAGACAATAATTTCCGCATCTGCCCACTTGGCGAGCTGGTGCTGGACGACGGTCTTGCCGCTCCCGAAGGGACCAGGGATGCACGCCGTCCCTCCCTTTGCAACCGGAAAGAATGTATCAATAACGCGCTGACCTGTGGAGAGGAGTTCGTTTGGCGCAAGGCGCTTTTTATACGGGCGGCTCTTGCGGACGGGCCAGCGCTGATACATCTTTATCTCGTGGATTTTCCCCGCACTGTCTTTTACCTTCGATATGGTATCTATAACGGTGAATGAGCCGGACGTAATCTCAATCAATTCGCCCTCAATTCCCGGCGGCACCATCACTCGATGCTGCACAAGCGTGGTTTCCTGAACCGTGCCGAGAATGAAGCCACTGGAGAGGTGGTCTCCCTTCTTCGCCGTTGCCTTGAACTCCCAGGTGCGTTTTCTATCTAGGGAGGGTATCTCCACCCCGCGCGTAATCAGGTTTCCCGTTGCCTCCATAATTTTGTCCAGCGGGCGCTGAATCCCGTCAAATATGGATTCAATCAGACCCGGACCGAGTTCAACGGTCAGTGGTTCATTTGTCGAGACGACCTTCTCACCCGGACCAATGCCGGAGGTATCCTCGTAGACCTGTATAGATGTTCTGTCTCCGTGGAGCTCGATAATTTCGCCAATGAGACCAAGTTCCGAAACGCGCACGACGTCATACATCTTGGCGCCGCTCATATCTTTTGCCACAACAAGCGGACCCGATACCCTGACAATTTCACCCTTGATTTCATTCGTCATTATTCACACCCTTGCAATGCACAATTGAGATTTCCCAATTAAGCCCGCTCCCAAATTCATAGTTCATCATTCTCAATTCACAGTTCTTCATTCATTACGCCTTATCCATAATATTAGCGATGCCGACTGCCCTTTCAACAATGGCGGAAAGTTCCTCGAGTCCCATTTTATTTCGTGAGCGACAGCTTGGCATCTTCATCACCAGAAATTTCTTCATAAGTGCGGGCATCTCTTCTTTAAGAAAATCGGCAACCTCGTCTGTAATAAAAACGGTTGCAAATGAACCCTTATTTATCTCCAGCATAGCGGCGAGTGCTTCATCGCGACTCTCGGCAACACGGCACTCCATCCCCAGCGCGCCGAAACCCAGCACCGTATCTTCGTCTGCAATGAGGGCGAGAAGTTCAGGCATAATAAGTCATCACCCTTTTGCGCAGGTCTTCAACCGGGAGGTTGTTTTTCTTTGAGACACAGATAAGACGCAGAATTTTTATCTCAAATAGCCGTGTAGCAAGATAAGCCAGAATCGGCTCCGGTCCGAATGTAATGTATCTCGCCTCCGATAGGTGCTCAATCAACAATCTTGCCCCCTCAACCCCCAGCATAGTCAGCGAGCCTTCCATCTGGTATTCCTCCAGCGATTTTACAACCATAAGGTGAAAGGGAGTTTTCTCAAAGTGGCGCCCCAGTTCACGTATACCGGTCTCCCAGGCGTTCTGGAAGAGATTTTTATCCAGCTCGCCGCCGGGGACAAAAAAGGCATCAAATTGCTCGCGGGGTCTCCCGGCTATCCGCATCCGGATAAATGTCTCAACGTTGGTAGCGTCTATGGTGTAGTAAAAGAGCTGAATAAGTATTGGTCTTTTTGACTTTTGTGCCCCGGAGAGTTGTGCCAATAGGAGGGCGCGGTCAAGCACCGCATCCACAATATAGAGTTCGGGGGATTCTTTCCAGCACTGGCGAACTTCCGACACCGCGGCGACCGTCCATCGGGGCAAATCGAGCGATTCGCCTTTTTCTATCAACTCGCGCAGCTCCCTTATACCAAAACGCCCCAGAGTATAGAGAGATTGGGGTTCAGTAGCCTTTGCAAGATTCGCCTTGAGGAGGATTTTTAAGTTCTGGATATCGAAGCGGTAAACGAATAAATCGGTCAGCTCCGGGTCGGGCGAGATGGTATCAATCAGGTGAATGAGGTTGTGTGTTTCGACGGCAAGCATTTGCTCAAAGTCAAGCGTGGACTCGGTTGCCATAACGGCTTCCCCGTAGACAGTGTCCCGGAGTTCCTCAAAGACCTCTTTAAGGTCTTTTGCCTCGATGAGGTCGCGGAGAATATCGCGGTCGAGCAGGCGAGTCTCGAGTGCGCGCACCCGCCCCACTGCATAAAGGTGCCTATCGCCAGATTTGCTTCTTAAGATTTCCGGTAAAGGAGACACGGTAGTCATAAGTCAATAGTCATTAGTTATGAGTGCACAAGTCGTAAGTGTGCAAGTACATAAGTCCACAGTCTAAAGTCTATCCAAATCACTATTGTTCCAACATTAATATTTAAAATCCTTGCAAAGCCAAGCCAGTATTGAGGTGCTCCCCATAAGCTGGACAACTTTTGGGTCATTTTAAGGTGGATTGGGGAATACTTCTGAATCAAATTCAATCCGCCACAGGCGGAAACGGATAGGAGAAACTCCCGTTATCCCGTTCCCTCCTGTTGGCTTAACTGGTAATTGTTCCATATTACTTCACACTTGACTCGGATGCTCGCATCCACGCCAGCCTTGACCATAGTAAAACTTTACAAGTATCGTTGGCAAATCGAATTGTTCTTCAAATGGATCAAACAGCACTTGAGAATTAAGCCCTTTTATGGGACATCCGAAAATGCAGTGAAGACCCAAATCTGTCCGCCTGAGGCGGAACCGTTTATGTGCTTGTAGCCATCATCAAGAAGCGCATGAAACTCAAGCGGAGCCTTTACACAATTCTACAGATTTTAAGCGTCTCACTATTCGAGAAAACCCCCATTTTACAGGCACTTTCAGCCACTAACGACAAAAAATCGGAGCTTAGTGCTTGTAAACAACTGGATTTATTCGACTAACGTTGGGACAGTAATGTATGATTATATTTTCTGAATATTCTGGTAAAAAAACAAGATTTTAGCTGTTAGTGGTACAGAGTCTTTGTTGATTCACTTGCCAAGTGAAGTATTACCTTGCCACCTGACTTTGATTTGTAAGTCTAAAGTCTTATGTCTGGATTTGGGCACAGTTATTATAGAGGTTGACCCCCCAAGATGCAAAGTAACCTTTTTAGAGTGAACTCATACCTGAAGTGATTCCCTTATTCCTTCGAGAGTCGCCTTTGTAGCTGGAACCTTCTCAAACCAGTTGCTGAGTTGTTCACAGATATATTCGGTGCAATGGGCACAATTTTCGACACCCTTTTCAAGGGCACATTTCCTTATTTCACAAACGCTGCAATAACCAAGAAGTTTTCCACTCGTTGTCAGACACCCATCACAGTTTACATCTTCAGGCTTTATGTCTGCATTGTACATTTTGGACCATAACTCAGCAACTTTCCCCCTTTCCTCATCGCTGTCCTTTTGCGTTGCAATAAAACCGGGACACTCGCTACATACAATCCCACAAAAAGCAATTATTTTTTCCATAGCCTCACCCGCGCTAAGATTTTCGCCTTTTCTAAGAACTTATCATCCTGAAATTTCAGCTAAAGGTTGGCGGTTTACGATGCCCGCTAAAAACGGGTGTAGCTTCAGCCTCAAGCGTAACCCGCCTCTTGGGCACGATTGGGTTCAGACGGCATAAATTATGTAATTTCACATTGCTTCTTGGGGTTTATGTTCCCTCTTTATCCATTCTTGCCGTATAAGTGTCGTGCAAGTCCGTGCACCATCATAATAATTTGACGAAAACCGTTTCTCCAGCGTTCTCGCTGTTTGTATTAACTGAGAATCACCACTGTCAAGTAAGAAATTGGGAGTTGGTAAATTTGGCGGAAATAGGGGCTTATTATTGGTTGGGGTGTTTGTTGGCTCTCGGTAGGTTTTTGTTCTTCACCGAAATTACAGGAGATTTTTTTAATTGCAATGTTTGTGTGGGGTTGATTATGTCTCACCCTCGATTCCGCTACATACAGGCGGGTTAATGTGAGAATAAGACACAAACGAAATAATGAACAATATTCAAGTAACGCCTGTCTCTGAACAATCGCGGGCTATATCTGATGCGACCCGGTTGACGGTCTTCGTTTTGTTTCTCGCATCCGGTATTTCAGGTCTGGTATATGAGGTCATCTGGACTCGCCAGCTAACCTACCTTTTTGGCGCAACTCTCTATGCAGTTGCCACAGTCCTTGCGGCATTTATGGGGGGGCTTGCCCTTGGCTCCATTACATTCGGCAAATTCGCCGACAAGAATAAGCATAATCTCCGCCTCTTTGCCATCCTTGAAATTGGCATCGGTGTCTCGGCACTCATTCTGCCGTTTTTGCTCTCGCTGTTAAATCCGATATACACGATTGCGTATCGGAATCTGAAGGTGTCTTTTGTGGTTTTGAGTCTGCTTCGTTTTGCGCTTACGTTTGTGGTTTTGCTTATCCCCACAACAATGATGGGCGCGACGTTACCGGTTCTGTCGCGGTTTCTGGTAAGGCGAAAGGAATCGCTGGGATTGAATGTGGGCGCGCTCTATTCCCTGAACACGTTTGGCGCGGTTCTGGGGTGCTTTCTGACCGGCTTTGTTTTGATTGCAATGCTGGGTATTCGCGGCTCAACGTTGCTTGCGGCGGGCATAAATGTGATGGTGGCTGCCGGGGGATTTATTCTCGCCGCAAGGGTCGAGGGCGCCGGAGTCAGCACTGGTGCGGGTGTTAGCCTGGATGACAGCACTGGTAGGTTGCCCCACGCATCGGGGGCAAATATAGAACAGGCAAGAAAAATTGTTTTCGCCGTATTGGGCGCTTATGCGCTTTCGGGCTTTATTGCACTGGCATATCAGGTTGCGTGGAACCGTGCACTGATTTTCACATTCGACGTGCTGAAGAACACAACTTATGCCTTCACGGCGATGCTTACGCTGTTTCTGGTGGGACTGGCGCTGGGCGGCGCAGTTATGAGCGCCTTGATTGATAAACAAAAAGACCCGCTCAGGTTGTTCGCGCTGATCGAGCTCCTGATAGGGCTTTCGGGGGCATTTTCGTTCTTTGTGATTTTTTATCTGGGACGGGAGATTTCACCCTTTGGACTATACGATGAGGTGGGAAACCTGAGGTGGTGGTCTGCTGTGCTGAATGTGTTTGCAAAGACGGGCGTGGCAATTTTCCTCCCCACGTTCCTTATGGGGATGGCATTCCCGGTTGTGACGAAGTTATGCGTCGACCGGATAGGCGCGGTGGGATTCGGAGTAGGGCGCCTTTACTCCTTCAATACACTCGGTGCTATCTTTGGTTCATTCGCTGCGGGCTTTATGTTAATCCCCTTTCTGGGACTGGCGGGGACAATTATGCTTTTAGCAACCGGCAATCTCCTGATTGCACTTTACATCTTTATTATCAACCCCGCGCTTTCCGGAAAGGCACGGGCGGTATTTGCCTGCGTATGCGGGATTGCGGTCGTGCTTCTTGTGGTGCGGATGCCACGTGGCGCGCGGTTCCAGGAACTCTCACCCACAGAGCAGATGATTTTTTACAAAGAGGGACCGCTCGCCACGGTCTCGGTGGTCGAGAACTCATTCAGGTATCACACGCTTTATGTGGACAATGTTGGTGTTGCGGGGACAGACCGCATCTTGCTCACCGACCAGAAGAGCCTTGCGCATATCCCGATGCTCCTCTTGAAAACCCCCAAAAGCGTCCTCACTGTTGGATTCGGCAGCGGCGGCGCATCTTATTCATACACCCGCTATAAAGCCATTGATGACATCCATTGTGTGGAGATTTGCAAAACGGTTCTGGATACCGCCCCATATCTATTGAAGTCAAATCACGGAATACTTTCACCGACTCCGCCCAAATCACCCCTCTCCCATTCCCCTCTTGCCCCCCGGCCCCCCACGCCCCCCACACCCCCCCCCCCCCCCCCCCCCACACCCCCCCAACCACCAACAAACAG
>CAZGKP010000073.1:0-4990 GCA_964526215.1 uncultured Candidatus Sumerlaeota bacterium | reverse complement strand
CTCACCCAATGCCCATCCCTACGAACCTTACCGTGGCTACTTCTCCAGCGATAGGCGTTACAAAATCATCATTGACGATGTGAGAAGCTATCTGCGCTTCACGGGGCGCGCCTACGACATCATCGCCACCGATTGCACGGATTTACGATACAAGACTAACGCAAACCTCTACGACTATGAATACTTCGGGCTTTGCAAGAAACACATCACAGATGATGGGATGGTTGTGGCGTGGATGCCGCTTGCGGGGCTATCGGACGAGATGTTTCGCCTTGCGCTTCGCACTTTCTATCGTATCTTCCCCGATATGACTATCTGGTATATGAATAATGAGCCAACGCATTATATTCTCATCCTCGGCACGAAGAAACCGCTGAAGATTGACTATGCCCTTATGAAAAAGAAACTCCAGGAGCCGACTGTGAAGGCTGACCTTGCCGAACTATACCTCGATGATGCCGATAAAATCTTATCCTGCTTTGTTTGCGACAAAAACATACTGGAGGGATTTCTCGCCGGTAAGAAGGTCAATTCGGAAAATCGTCCGTATTTAGAATTTGAGTCTCCCAAATACGGCTACGGTGAAAAGCCGCTGATTGATAATCTCGAGACACTGATGTCGCTACATTCATCGGTTCTCCCCTATGTGGAGAATGTCCCCGACCAAGCCGCCTTCGTTAAGCGAATGAATCGCTACTTCAAGGCAATACCACATATCATTGCCGGGCACGAGGCATATCGTGAGCTAAAGATTGAAGATGCCTGCAGGGAGTATATGGAGGCGGTTCGCATAGTGCCCGAAGACAACGCAACTCTTGCGCTCCTTGATTTTGAAGAACTGAAATTGCGCATTGCTGCCTATCCTACCGATCCCTGGGGATACCGCCAACTCGGAGCCGTTTATTTCTTGCAGGGGAGATACCAGGATGCAGTCACGGCTCTTGCGGAGTTGCTGAAGCGCACCACGGAATTGCCACCGGATGCGTCAAAGGAAACCATAAATTATTATGACGGCTCCATAATCTTTGCAAACAAGACAATCGGCAAGTGTTATATGAAGGTAGGCAATCCCCAATATGCCCGCCCATATCTCGAAAAGGCACACGAATTACAACCCGAAGATACAGAGATTACGTCCCTTCTAAAAAAGGCGGGCAAAGAGTGAAGGCAAAAGAAAACCTGCAAGAAATTCTACGGCAATGGATGAACAAGGAGACAAACAATGTCAGCGGGGTCTACAACGATGACTTTGATTCGGACTTGAGGGGTGAAGAGGTTTAGCATCCCGGGAGTTGGGGCGTCAGAATCAATGCCGCGGGGCTTTTACGAGAGCGAACGTTATGCCGAAGGCGCGCCATCGGTGGGTCGGATAATGAACAGGGCTCTCACCCTGCTTTTTATTGGGAGTCATCATATGTAGTTTTCGATACCGGTGCTATCGGCACTGTCATTCACACCATTTTCTAACCACCACTCAGAAAATGATTATCTCGTACTTACTCTCCATTTTCTTCCTCCAACCTTAACTTGAGACTTTGGTGGTCGGACTATATAATGAATGTAGTGAAGCATCTGGTTTTTTCATTTTCCCGATGTCTGTGAATGAAAACCGTCTCCACTCTTTGACAATAAAACGTGGGGAACACAACCTAATAGAATATAATGCCCGGTTTAAGGTTTATTACATTTATTATAGTGTCTGCCCCCAAGCGTTCTGGAATGAACATAGTCTTTCCATATCTTACGGATAATTTTCCAGTGCTGGGGCGAAATTGGCTCGTGGGTTGTGTCTATGTGCGTGGCGTAATACAGCGAAGGTATGCCGAGGGCGGGCTGGATTTTCATATATTCGAGCCACGCCTTTCGAGATGGGCAGGGCCAGTTGTCGCAGTCAATCAGTAAGCCCGGACAGGCGAGCGTCGCCATTTCGGCGCGGAACTCCATCTTCTTTGCGATGGAGTCCTGGTAATGTTCCAGGATGTCGTTGAGGCGAACGGCATCGCAGACGTCCATAAAATAAGGGTTTGCGGCGTGTGCGATTATGAAGGCATCCTTTTTGACCTTTTTCGCCGCCCTATATATCTCACGCAGGTATTGTTTGAGGATTTCAATGCCCCAGGCGGCGCCTGCACGGTTCGCATCATAATCGGCGGGCAGGTTTGCCGTGAAATCAATCTTAAAGCCATCGGCATTATAACAACCTGGTTTGTCAGAAAGCATCCTGCGCACCGCCTCCAGCAGCTTTTTTCTAAATTCGGGATTTGTAGGGTCTTCGGATAATTTGCGATTGCCTTTTGTGATGCACATATCGAAAGGAACGCTCTCTGCGGTAAATAATCCCCACCAGAGGATGACTTTCTTATTCTTTTTGTGCATTCGGTCAATGAAGGCGCGGAGGTTGGGCCACTTACCCTCATCGGCAACGGGCAGACCGCGCTGTTTTTGCCATTTGTCGTCAATGATGATTGAGCGAAAGGGGATTTTGTTTTCCTCCAGCACCTTAATCATCTTTTCATAGTTTGCCTGATTTGCGTACTGGGGAGGGTTCCATTCATCGGGGCGGTCTTTCTCGCCTAATTTATTGTGGAAATCGCTCTGATAGCACTGCTCGCCCCAACCGCAGAAGATAGGCTCGCGCCACCAGGAGGCGGGTTTGCGCTCTGGCTTTTTTACGTAGCGACTTTTTATCAGCCAGTTGACGTATTGCCGGAGAGCCTCGCGCTCGGTCGCGCCGAAGTTAAAGACTATATGAGGCGTTTCAAATTCGCCCTCTGGTCTGGTTTTTCCGAAATAGGTGAGTGCCAGACCCAGTGTGCGCCCGCCAGTATATTCATAGTCATTAAAGTTATACTCACCGGGGCGGACGGCGAGTCCCATACTTATCCAGAGAGATTTTGCCCGGTCGCTAACGGCATACGCCAATAGCCCCGGTGTAAAAAACCAGTTCGCCCCGTTAAAGTTCGGGTCATTGTTCACGCTAACCTTTGCGTATTCCTGCGCCGAGACCCACTGCCTATCCAGTCCGTTCGGTTCCGGGTTGAAGAGCCAGTAAAAAGCCTTTGAGGAACTCAATTCCCTGATTTCGAGGACACCCGGGGCGTCTTTTGCCTTTGAGGCTTTGCGACCTCCTGGCAAGAACAGCGATCTCCGCCCCCAGCCCTGGAAAAAGTGGAGCTTATCAATGGGGCTGTTGCACTCGAATTTGTAGTAATACTCAAAACGGTCTTCATAGCAGTCAAAAACAAATGTCTTCTTTTTATGCAGGATGCTGTGTCCGGTGAAATAGATTCTATGCCCGCCGCGAATCTTCTCAAAATATGGCCTCTTGATTATGCGTGTCAGGACGTCTTTTTCATCCGGCGCATCGGATGCAGACCAGATGCATAATTTCTGACTCAGATTTCCTGACGTCAGGCGGACAAATAAAGGTTCTTTGGTGCTGTAACCTATGGAATAACTCTTCGTGGTCAGCGTAAACGTATTCTTTTTTGAGTCCATCACCAAACGCATTTTATCACCTCGTATAAAAGGATGTTCCCCATTTCCATAGCGACTGAAGAATTGTCTTTATTTCTCTCAACGACTATTTTCAATCACAATTTTGTTTGACTTTGGATTCGCATTGGCAAATTTAATAAATTCACGGCTGTTTTGGGAAAATATGCTAATTTGTAAAGGGGGATTTTATGCGTGCACTCATAACCGGCGGAGCGGGATTCATCGGCTCTCACCTCGCAGAGGCATTGCTTGCGAAAGGCTGGAAGGTCTCTGTCATTGATGACCTTTCAACCGGCACAATCAAAAATGTTGACCACCTGAAATCCAATCCGAACTTTGACTACGTGATTGATTCCATGATGAATACTTCCCTGATGGCGGAGCTGGTTGACCGTGCCGACCACATTTATCACCTCGCAGCCACCGTGGGTGTGCGCCTCATTGTGGAAAGCCCTGTCCGCACAATCGAGACAAACATTAAAGGCACCGAAATTGTCCTCGAGATGGCTGCAAAAAAGAAAAAAAAGACCCTCATTGCATCATCATCAGAGGTATACGGTAAGAGTAACAAAACACCCTTCAGGGAAGGAGACGACCTTGTGCTTGGCTCAACAATGCGCCGACGCTGGTCTTATGCCTGCTCAAAGGCAATTGATGAATTTCTGGCACTGGCATATTTTCGTGAAAAGAAACTCCCCGTTGTAATCGCGCGCCTCTTCAATACCGTCGGTCCGCGTCAGACAGGCGTCTACGGGATGGTTATCCCGCGATTCGTCTCGCAAGCGCTTCGGGGCGAAGCCATCACCGTATATGGCGACGGACACCAGACACGCACGTTCACTTACGTGGGCGAGGTCGTCTGGGCACTTCGGCATCTGATGCAGGAACCAGGAGCCGTAGGGGACGTTTTCAATATCGGCGGAATACAGGAAATCACCATCCTCGAACTCGCACAAAAGGTAAAAGAATTAACCGGTAGTAAATCCGAGATTCGCTTCATCCCATTCGACACCGCCTACGACAAAAACTTCGAGGATATGCAAAAGCGTGTTCCCGACATTGAAAAGGCACGCCGCGTCATCGGTTTCAACCCCACCAGCACCATCGAGCAAATCCTTCAAAGTGTTATAGATTATGCGAGGTCTAATGAACTGACGTAGATGCCCGCAGCGAGAAGTAGATGTTGTTCGTTGTCCGTTGTTAATTGTCAGTTGCAGTATATGGGAATCCCGGATTGATGTTCTTTATCCCACCGATGGCGCGCCTTCGGCTGTCAGTTGTCTCCGCCTCAGGCGGATTTAAGTTTTCACTTTTGTTGCATTTCAATCCGCCGCGGCGGAGAAATTGATATTATGTCTTCATAGGTAGCTGCGAGTCCGGCAGATCCCGCCCGGGCGCATCTTTGCAAAGCTACCAAATCAATCAGGGCTTTTCACGACACCATCATCCCCCGTCATAACATAAATAACTGTAACGACTGAAATTAAGAATG
>CAZGKP010000072.1:4890-16307 GCA_964526215.1 uncultured Candidatus Sumerlaeota bacterium | reverse complement strand
GAAGAAGATGTGCATTTCATTCTCTCAAGACACACAAACAATGCCTATCCAACTTTCATTTCTGACACCTTCGCCGATATCTATTTCACCAATGGAGAAAACCAATGGATTGATATGGTGGCGACAAACATAAGCAGTCTGAGCAATCCTTACAAAAGGGCACTTGCCTACTTCGCCCTCTTTCAGGCTTGTATTATCAAAAGACCGTATAATCTATTCCACAGAAAGAATCTTTACATACGATTTTCCGATGTGGAAAGGAGCTTTGGTAACAAAACAACCTGGGATACCCCCTTTGATGCTCATTTTAGCAAATTTGTGAATGAGGCGAATAAGGCGGCTTTTGCTAATGGCGAGCAAAATAAAGCCCTGAACCTAGATATATTTGATGTCGAGGGAGATTTTGATCTTGTTTATATTGATACCCCATACATATCCTCAAAAGGAGTCGGGGTTGATTACCTTGGATTTTATCATTTCCTCGAAGGGTTGGTAAATTACGCCCGTTGGGGGGAAATGATTGATTATAACACAAAACACAAACGGTTAAAAGCAGACACCTCTATCTGGTGTGATAGAAGGCAAATTTTTGCTGCTTTTGATAAATTATTTTCAAAATTTCAAAAAAGTATTTTGGTGGTGTCTTACCGCTCCGATGGGATTCCCTCAATCCGGGAGTTGAAAAACTTGCTCGGAAAATATAAATCAGATATCGTTGGGTTAAGACATAAAAATTACAAATACGTTCTGAGCAATAAACATTCGGAAGAAGTATTATTGATGGGAAAATGAAAAACATACAAAAGGAGATTTGTTAAATTTGTTGAAGCCTAACCTCATACGACAGGTGGTGGAACAGGTTGTCTCTGAATTGGCGCTGGGACACACCGCCGTTGACCCGGAGGTGGCAAAGGGATTTGTGCCGGTGGGCGTTTCTGTGAGGCACGTCCATATCTCGCCCGAAGACCTCGAACGCCTCTTCGGCAAGGGACATCAACTCACACCGCATCGTGACCTTCTGCAAAAGGGCGAATATGCCGCACAGGAGTCAGTAACTCTTGTCGGTCCTCGTATGCGCAGCATCGAGAGGGTGCGAATCCTGGGACCGACCCGTAAAAAGACTCAGGTCGAGATTGCCCTCACCGATGCGATTCATCTGGGCATACGTCCACCGGTGCGGCCATCCGGTAACCACGAAGGCACACCCGGTATACTCGTTGTGGGACCGGCGGGATTCGTTGACCTTAAATCGGGCGTCATCCGTGCCAATCGCCACATTCATCTCTCCACCGCAGAGGCAGATGCGATGGGGCTTAAAGATGACGACCGCGTCCTTGTGAAGGTGGAAGCGGATAGACCCATCATTTATTACGACGTCCAGATTCGTGTAAAAGAGCCCTTCGTCGCCCAGATGCACATTGATACCGATGATGCAAATGCCGCGGGTCTCCGCGATGGCGATAAGGTGAAGATTATTCTGCAGGAATCAGAATGCCGCATCTGCGACCACTTCATTAAACACTGAGAAAATTAAGTTCTTGTGTGAGTTGTTATGATGGATACCAGAATTATTCTGATAGCCAATCCGGGTAGCACATCACTTAAATTCAAGTTGTTTCGCTTCCCCGATGAGGAGATTCTGGCAACAGGGAAACTTGAACGGATTAAGAGCGCATCGAGTCCGTATCACTTTGTAATCGGTGAAAGAGAAATAAGCGGTGAACTCCCCGTTCCCGATTATGCCAGAGGTGTTGAATTCATCCTCGATTCACTCATTGGTGAGGGGCGTCCGATAAAGGCAGCAGCGGAGCTGTCCGCTGTCGGTTTCAAGGCGGTGCATGGCGGATTGCTCGGCTGCGGTCCGGGAGCGGTTTTTCTAAGCGATAAAGTCATCGGCGAGATGCGTAAGTTTGCAACTGCCGCGCCTGTGCATAATGCTGCATATCTGGAGGCGATTGAATGTTTCCGGAAAGTGGCGCCGGATGTCCCGCTTTGCGCCCTTTTCGAGCCGGCTTTCCATAGCACTATTACAGAGGAGAAATATGTCTGCGGTGTGCCATTTACCTGGCGCGAAAAATATGGCATAAGGCGTTATGGATTTCACGGCGCCTCGCATCGCTATATCGGCTGGCGTGCGCCGGACGTGATGGGCTGGGATGATGCTATGCGCAAAAGAGGGCGCCTCGTTTCCTGCCACCTTGGCGGTTCTTCTTCCCTGTGCGCTATACGCGATGGGAAATCTGTGGATACAACGATGGAATTCTCTCCCCAGAGCGGAATCATTCATTCAACGCGCTGCGAGACAATTGACCCCTTCATTATTTTGTTTGCCGAAAAGGAACTTGGTCTGAGCGCCGATGACGTGATTAGAATTTTATGTTATGAGAGTGGACTTTTGGGGATTTCGGGAGTCTCGGGAGATTTGCGCGATTTGCAGAAAGCCGCCGATTCCGGGAATACTCGTGCCCGGCTTGCCCTTGAGGTCTTTCACCATCAGGTGCGCAGACAGATTGCGGCAATGGCGGCATCGCTTAATGGCATTGATGCACTTGTTTTCACCGGTGGCATCGGGGAGAATGCAGCAAAAGTGCGTTCTGCAATATGCGCCGGACTCGGTTTTCTGGGCGTTGAGCTAAACGAGGAGAAAAATCGAGGGGCAAAGAGAGTGGAGGCGCGAATTTCCAGCGCAAACTTGCCGGTTGATATCTGGGTCATCCCGACAAATGAAGAAATCATCGTTGCCCGTGACGTCTATGCACTTATCTCACGGACTGAATGAACAACATTGACACCCAAAAAATTGTCACTATCGGGAAATCAGCAAGCTAAAAGCTAAAACTGACAACTGACAATTTAAAAATAATCCACCTGTGGTGGAAAAGTGAAACCTAAAATCCCACACTGATTGCGTTAGAATTTATGCCGAGGAAAATCACACCGGAAGATTTGAGGGAATGGGGCATTGTCGGTGCGGGTGGTGCGGGTTTTCCCACTGAGGTCAAGTGTCGTGCAAAGGCTCAGCTCGTTATTGTGAACGCGGCGGAGTGTGAACCGCTCCTTCACAAGGATAAAGAGCTGTTGAAGGCATATCCCGCCGACCTCTTTGCCGGTCTTATTGCGGTGATGAAGATGACGGGCGCAAAAGAGGCGGCGATTGCAATAAAGGGAAAATATACCGACGTAATCGAGTTATTGCGCTCGCATCTGCCGAAAAATGTCCGCATTTACGCGCTTGGAGATTTTTATCCCGCGGGGGACGAGTTTATGCTTGTTCACGCGGTCACGGGCAGAGTCATACCGCCGGCTGGGCTTCCGCTCGATGTCGGCTGCATTGTCAATAATGTAGAGACGCTCATCAATGTGGGGAGGGCGTGTCCGGTTGTTGCGAAATATCTCACGGTCGCGGGCGCGGTGAAAAACCCCGTTTCGATATGCGTGCCCGTGGGTATATCTATACGTGAATGCATTGAGCTGGCGGGTGGTGCAAATGTGGCTGACCCTGTTGTCCTTGTAGGCGGGGCGATGATGGGCACTTTTTGTGAAGACCTCGATTTGCCCGTAACAAAGATGACGGGGGGACTGATTGTCCTTTCTCGCCAGCATGTCCTCATCCAGCGCTATACCCGCACACCGAAACAGGTGAAACGCATTGCCCTCTCTGCCTGTGACCAGTGTTCCGATTGCACCGAACTTTGCCCTCGCTATTTGCTGGGACACCCGATACAGCCGCACAAAGCGATGCGCGCAGTCGGATTCGCACAGCCCGCAGCAGCGATCGTAATCGGCACGCTTTTTTGCTGCGAGTGCAATCTGTGCACATTGTGGTCGTGCCCGGAGGGATTAGACCCGAGAGCGGTATGCGTGGAAACCAGGCAACACGTTCGTGAATCGGGCGAAAAATGGCAGCAGCAAGAAGTGAAACCGCATCCCCTCATTGAGGAACGCCGCACACCGATGGCGCGTCTGATGAAGCGGCTGGGGCTTTCGGGCTTTACGAATAAGGGTCCGCTCCAGGATGGCGTTGCTGAAACGGGGCGTGTAGTTTTGCCATTGAAGCAACACGTCGGTGTGCCAGCAGAGTCAATTGTAAGAGTCGGCGATACCGTGAGGGTTGGGGATAAAGTCGCCGCTCCGCCCGATGGCAAACTTGGCGCATCCATACACGCAAGCATTGATGGCAGCATTGTCTCTATTGACGGTGCCATCGTGATTGAGAAAAATAAGTGAATTGAGAACTGTGAACTGTGAACTTTGAAAGTTGAGTGTCGAACATCGAATCCGCCGCAGGCGGAAACGTCCAACTTTGAACGGGATCAACGAGCTAACACCGAATTGTGAACGTTGAACATCGAACATCGAACTTTTAACTTTTAACGGGGACCTACCGGGTAACAACAAGTTGAGAGGTTTTTGTTATGCCGTTAAATGCGATTGGCTTAGTGGAAGTCTCAAGCATAGCTGCAGGACACGAGGTGGAGGACGTGATGCTAAAGACCGCCTCTGTGGATTTGCTGGTGGGGCGCACTATCTGCTCGGGGAAATACATTGTCATTATCGGCGGAGATGTTGCGGCGGTGAAGAGCAGCGTAGAGGCGGGTGCGGCGCGTGCCGAGGGCATGCTCATTGAGGAACGCGTAATACCGCACATCCATCCGGGCGTATTCCCGGCGATTGCAGGCTCGGTGGAACTAAAGCCGGGCGAGGCGCGCGCCCTGGGTGTGGTGGAGACATTCTCCGCATCGAGCATAATCGAGTGTGCCGATGCCGCCGCAAAAGCTGCGGATGTGATTTTATTCCGTGTGCATTTAGCAATGGCGGTGGGAGGAAAGGGATTTTTCTCCTGCACGGGAGATGTGGCGGCAGTTGAGGCGGCGGTAGAAGCAGGGGCACGCATTGCCGCCCGCGATGGTATACTGGTGAACAAGGTCGTCATTCCCGCCCCGCGTCCCGAACTCTTCGGGGAATATATCTGACATCCTCGTCCCCAGCTGAAATCCGTTGAAAAATTGTATAATGACCTATTGTGAGACAATTATGACCTCCAGCCCTGTAGAAATTGCCCGTAAACTCTGGTTAAACATAAATCAGCCTTCGAAGTTCTCCCTATGCCATTGCGGCGGGAGGGGTGCTCGGATTTTACCTTGGTTTCACGCCCTTTTACGGTGTTCAGACCTGGATTGCCATCCTCATAAGAGCCCTATTGGGGTGGAGTCGCATAGCTGCCGTAGTCGGCGTCCATATCCACGACTTATATTTCTTCCTCTGGCCGACCATATATGCGCTCGAATACAGGGTGGGGCGTTTTCTTATGGGTACATACTCAACCCCACCGGTCGATTTACACCACGTCCACTGGCGAACGGCTATCAATCTCGGATTGCCGATTCTTGTCGGCTCCATTCCAATTAGGATTCCAGCGGCGGTGCTCTTTTATTTCATTGTGCTCCGTGCCGCACAAGCCTATGCCAGAAAACACCATATTGAGTGATGAGTGATTTTGCCTGTGAGATTCCCCGGTGAAAGATATTTGCCCGACTTGATGCCCCGCCTGTTTCTGGTGCTCGCCGCTATAGGTGCACTCTTCGCCTTCTTTTCCTACAGCGTGGATATGGACGATTTCTTTATCACGATGCGCTATGCTGCGAATCTCGCAGGTGGCAAGGGTTTTGTCTTTAATAGCGGGGAGAGGGTTCTGGGCACAACCACGCCGCTTTTTGCGCTCCTGGTTGCCCTATTTATGAAAACGGGAATGTCGGCAATATTGGCGGTGCGGTTAATTTGCTCACTTGCCCTTTTCGGCACTGCGTTCTTTTGCTATGCATACTTCCGGCAGAAAAATCAGGAGTTGCTCGGTTTTGCGGCGGGGCTTTTGTTTTTTTTCCTCTTTCCGCTGGCGCAACTCTGGGGAAATGAAATTCCGCTCTGTTTCCTTTTCATATTTGCCGCACTCTATTTCTTTGAGCAGGAAAAATGGACAACCTCCGCACTCTTTCAGTGCCTTTATGCGCTCACGCGTATGGAGGGCGTAGCGTTTTTTGTTCTCTTCTCCGCAATCCTCTTCTGGAAAGAGAAAAAAATTATATACGGCGTATTGATTCCACCGCTTTTTACCATTGTCCCGTGGCTTGTATTCAGTTATGCATACTTCGGCGACATCTTCCCCAACACACTTTATGCAAAGGCGCGCCAGGGAACACGCCCCGACATCTGGGCATCATACGGCTATGGCTTTTTCAAGACGTTGAAGAGGCTCTTTGTTAATGGCAGATTGCCGGTTTTATCACTTCTGGCGTGGCTTGGACTGATACGGATATTACGGCGAAGGCATGCTCTTCTTCTTGTATGGTGCGGGTTGCATCAGGCGGCGTATTGGCTGCTGGGGGTCCCGGGCAGCTACGAATGGTATTATTACACACTGTGGATTTTATATCCCGTAACAATGGCGGGAGGTATTGATTTCTTCAGCGGCGCAAGGGCGAAATTTTCGGAACTCAACAGGCGCTCTGTGATTATATATCTTGCACTGCTCGCCTTCGTCCTCTTTATAGGATACCGCCAACCGCACGCGAATACGTTCTTTCGCTCACGGCACGAACTCTATAACAAGGTTACCCGCTATGTGAGAGAAAACTTCCCGCCGCAAACAAACATAATCGCAGATGAAATCGGCATCATAGGTTACGACCTGCCGGAGTTCACCATACTTGATACGGCGGGATTGATTCACAGGGAATTTCCCCCCGATGCCTATTTCAAATACGATTATCTCGTGAAGACGCACTCGCCCCGATTAATCATCAACTGTCTTTATGTCTCCAAGGGGGAGAATGCAGAAATATTGCAGCATCCGCTCATCATCCCGACAGATTCAGGCAAGAAGGTTCAGTATAATGTCATCAAGATTTTCCCCGGAGAGCGGCTGGTTGTTCGGATTTTGAAGCGTGGATAAAACCGCTTGGGGATGATTGACGTCTAACATTAATCTATCCCAAATTCAGCCATAAGCAGCAAATGTCGTGGTTGTTGTGTAAGTATCGGTGAAAGAAAATATTAACCACCAAGACTCAAAGACACGAAGAATTCACCAAGATTTTTTTACTTTGTGTCGCTTTGTGTCTTGGTGCCTTTGTGGTGAGGAGAAATTATTTTTTACGTGTTGCTTGCTTCACTTATCGAGTGATACAGAACCATTAATTATGTGAAGTGTTTTCAACATAATCGAAAGTTATCACTGGATTCGGGTTATTATATTAGACGGGGCGAAAATGTAATTTTAACAACGGAGCAACATGGAATTTCCATAACATTTTTTCCGTGCCACCTCCCCGCGATTTCCGCAACATCCGTGGCAAATTGAGATGAACCAGCTCGTCTATGTATGATAAAATGAGGATATGCCCCCCTCTTAAGTCCCCTCCAAAAAAATATCACTTTTTTTGATTTTTTTCTTGACGAGTAGACAATTTCCTCCATATAAGCTATTTAATTATGAGGGGAAATCCCTAATAACCTCAATTTACGGCGGGTTCATCTCCCGAATTCGAGAGATGCATCCGTTTACGTCAAGAAAAGGCATTTTGAACTTATGGTGCATACCAATGCTTTCTGAAGATAAAAATATAATATATCCCCCTCATTCCCGTGGCGTGGAATTTGCTCACTCACTTCCCACACTAATATTCGACAATCATCAATCCGCCTTCGCACAGCTTCGGCGGAGAACTTCGCAATCCGCAATCAGGATATTCCTAAATCAAAAACATTTCCACTTGAAAGGAGGGGAGGCAAACCAGTTTGTATCGGGTTGATACAAACCATAGGCGTTACCTAATATAAAAGGAACGTAACAGGGCGGATATGGGAACAGACCCTTCGTTGGGGAAGTAGCATCCGGCTACGTCTGCCCCCGGATTCGCCACGAAATGTTTTCTGAAGCACTTTTTTTCAAACACGTAAACTATTACAAAGGAGGAAGAAAATGAAAACTTGGAAAGATTCCCACAGGTGTCTCGGTATCCTATTTGTAGCTATGATGGTCACGGTTTCACTACTTTTCGCCGTGGCTTCATTTGCCGACAATGAACCGATTGATAAGATTCCACCGATCCCGATGGCATTCCCGCCCGAGACGGCTGGTCTACCTAAATCAATTGCCCCCGGGGCACCGGTCACCAACGCGGGCGTGGCTCCGTCCGTTCAGGCTATGGATGCCAGTCCTGCGTTTGTCCCACGATTCCGTGCCTCCGATGACGGACCAGCGCTGCGTCCGAACCATCCGCCGCTCGATTTGATTCCGCCCATCCCGATGCCGTACCCTGAAGACCAGCCCGAGCCCGGCGTCGGTGCGGCGATCTTCTACGACGCGGTAACCGGCGAGACGACCATACTACCGTCCGGCGCACCACTGTTGGGTGGGTCTGGACAGGGAGGCGGCTACAATGGCGCCGATGGAGGTACCGGCAGTGAAACCATCGAAGCAACGTTCAACAATATGACCAAGATTGCCAACACCGGTTCTTCTCCCTGGCGGATGAACTGCAAGCTGGCGATGCGATTCGAGGACTCGGGCGGGGGTAGCCACTGGTATGTCGGCTCCGGCAGTATGATGGACGCCGAGACTGTCCTGACGGCGGGGCACTGTGTCTATTCCCAAACCTACGGCTGGGCAAAGGAAATCTACGTCTACCCGGGCTGGGATGGAGTCGGAGGCATAAACCCGCCCCCCTCGACTGTCAACACTTACGGATACGGGCGCGGAACCTCTTTCGGCTCGTGGACAACCTGGACCAGTGGCGGCAACTTCGACGGCGACGTCGGTCTTGTCTGCATCACTCGTGCTGTCGGCTCGCTTACGGGCTGGTACGGGTGGGTTTATGGCGGCAGTTGCGACTGGCACAAGGGAAAGACTTACAACAACGCCAGCTACCCGGCTGAGGGCTGCCCCATTACGGGCCTCCACAACGGGCGGGATATGTACTACTGGTACGGCAATTTCGACTCCTGCCCCGGCAACCAGCTCCAGCTCAACACCGGAGGTGGCAACTGTTTCGACACCGTCTGGGGAGGGATGAGCGGTAGCGGCGCATACTATATTGATGGCAGTAGCCGTTATGTCCACGCCGTCTGTTCCACCTCCAACCGCACCACAATCGGCCGCTACTGCAGGCAGTGGGAAGCCTGGGTCAACTGGATGACGGGTACTTTTATCCCCGGTTGCCGTGGTAGTACCTTCGACATCCAGCCCCTGGACGTTAACGCCGGACCGGCAACCATTATGGCTGGTGGTAAGACCACGCTCCTGAACCACCTGGCGGCAAATCCGACCAACGGCACCGCCAGCGGCACCTGGACCTTCCGCGTCTACCTATCCAGCAATGACAACATCTCCATATCCGACACCCTCCTGAGCACGCAGAACTACAGCTGGAGCTTCGCCGCGATGCAGTGGGTGCGCGTCAATATGGTGCAGGTTACCATCCCGGGCGGCACATCGCCCGGAAACTACTGGCTCGGCGTAATATACGATAACGCAACCGACAGCAACAGCTCCAACAACGATACCGACGGCTGGGACGCAGCTCCCATTAGCGTGATACCTTCTCCAACTCCAACTCCAACGCCGACACCCACACCTACGCCGACACCCACACCTACACCAACGCATACACCTACACCTACGCCCACTCCAACCCCGACGCCAACGCCAACTTGTATTGTTGAATGCCCACCGGGAAGCTCTCTGGAAAATGAGCCTTGCGGCGACGATACCAACGGCGGATGCAATATGGCATCGCCAGCGTTCACCGATGTTAATTGCGGGAATGTCTTTTGCGGACTGCTCTGGGCGGATAGCAGCACTCGCGATACAGACTGGTATCAACTTGTGCTGACCGAAACAAAAATAGTTTCCCTGTCCGTCACGGCAGAAATCCCCATCGTGATAGGTTTCGTCGAGACAAACCCACCCGGTTCGGGCAATTGTGCTGATACTACGGGGTCTTTAGACCCTTATGCGCTTGGTAATCCCTGTTTGGACACTTCTGTGCAGGCAACTCTGGGACCGGGAACCTATTGGCTCTTTGTGGCGCCGCAATCCTACGGCGGGTATCCCTGCCCGGGTCCCTGGGATTATGTCCTCAGGGTAGAGTGTCCGGGCGGTCCAACCCCGACCCCAACCCCGACCCCAACTGCGACAGCAACTCCGACTCCTTCTCCCACTGTTACACCCACACCGACACCAACTCCAACTCCTTCTGGAACACCGGTTACTCTTACCGTAGAGGATAGCTCGGGTTGCCCGGGCGCAACGGACGTTCCTGTTCAGGTTAGCCTGGATAACACTATGAATGTAAAGGGCGTTCAGCTAACTCTTTGCGATGTCCCGGATTTATTAACCCTGGGGAGTCAGGCGCCAGAGGCGGATACGACCCGTGCAGCGGGATTTGCAGTAACTGCCAATGAAGTGGCGGGCGGCTGTGTAGAGGTGCTTGTGGTCTCGCTCTCAGGAGACCTGATAGCACCGGGGACAGGTCCAATCTTTACATTATATTACAACGTAGACCCGACAGCCACCGTTTGCACCGATATCGCTACGCAACTCTCTGCCTATAACGTGGCTGATGAGTATAATAATCCACTCCCGGTGATTCCCGTGGATGGGAACTTTAAGGTCGGCCTCAAGGGAGACCTGAATGGTGACTGTAATCGCGACCTGTTCGACGTCCTTCGCCAGATTGATGTCCTTCTCGGAAAGCCACCCGTACCCACACCTTGCGAGCTATGGGCGGGTGATATGGACGATAGCGGCGATATTGACCTGTTTGATGTCTTGATGCTGATTGATTGTGTAATAGGGGCGACACAGTAAGACACAATGTGAATATGCACCAGGATGACTTCCTCGTGCAGATGTAGATTAAGTGAGGCGGGGATAGCGGAGACCAATCGAGCGTGTGTAGAAATATCTCTGCGGGTGAGGTTCCCTATCCTCCGCCTTACTGAGTATTGGGTAACGGGAGATGGTATTTACAGGCTTAATGATATCCAAAAACAATAGCGAGGGATGATGAAAGAAGGAGGTTTACGATGAGACCTATTAAAAGGTTTAATTTATCAAGTAGTGCCTTTATTCCACTGCTGCTTTTTTGCCTGATGACCATCGGCGGTTCTCTTACGTATGGTCAAACAACGGTTACGCTTACGGTAGCAAATGCTTCGGGGAACCCCGGCGACACCAATGTCCCCGTGCAGATTAGTTTAGACAACACGATAGATGTAAAGGGAGTGCAATTGACGCTATGTGATGTCCCGGATTATGTCTCTCTGGGAAGCCAGTCAGCGCAGCCTGACCCAGTCAGGGCATCGGGTTTTATGGTGGCTGCTAATGAAGTGGGCGGCTGTGTTGGGGTGCTTATGGT
>CAZGKP010000072.1:0-4790 GCA_964526215.1 uncultured Candidatus Sumerlaeota bacterium | reverse complement strand
GGGCACATTGGTTGATATGCAACTTACCGCATATAACGTAGCCGATGAAAACAATGACCCCTTACCCGTTGTCCCGGTTAATGGAATATTCTATATTGGACCTACACCAACCCCCACACCAACCCCCACACCGACACCAACAATAACGCCTACTATTACGCCTACGCCTACTGAAACCCCCACCCCGACACCTACGGGAACACCTGAGACTCCCACACCCACACCTACCGAGACCCCCACACCGACACCCACGCCCACACCAACTGGAACGCCATTTGTTACCCTTACCGTAGAAGATTCTTGGGGGGACCCGGGCGACACCAATGTCCCGGTTCAGGTTAGTTTAGAAAACACGATGGATGTAAAGGGAGTGCAACTAACGCTATGTGATGTCCCGAATTATTTAACTCTGGGAAGCCAGCCAGCGCAGCCGGATGCCGTCAGGGCACCGGGTTTTATGGTGGCTGCTAATGAAGTGGGCGGCTGTGTTGGGGTGCTTATGGTCTCGCTATCGGGAGACCTGATAGCACAGGGGACGGGTCCAATCTTTACATTATATTACGATGTTGATTCAAGTGCAACAGTGGGCACATTGGTTGATATGCAACTTACCGCATATAACGTAGCCGATGAAAACAATAACCCATTACCCGTAACCCCGGTTAATGGAGTATTCTATATTGGACCTACACCAACCCCCACACCGACGCCAACCGAGACACCAACACCGACGCCAAGCCCAACTCCAACCGAGACCCTTACGCCCACACCAACCGCCACTCCTACACCTACGCTTACACCGACACCCACTCCAACGTCAACACCGACAGTGACACCGACACTTACTCCGACCTATACTCCAACACCAATACCGACTACCACTCCGACACCTACGTTCACACCAACCCCCACCGGGACGCCAACGCCTACTCCAACTATGACGCCTACACCGACGCCTACACCGACATCCACACCAACTCCCACTCCAACGATGACTCCCACGCCCACACCTACGCCCACACCTACGCCCACACCTACGCCCACACCTACGCCAACCCCAACCCCAACTCCCACACCGATATTACCGCGTATATATGTATTTACGCCATGGGGACAGCAGGAGGGAAATGTGCCGATAGGATACGAATTGTTTGACGACCTGTCTACACCAACGAATATCTTCGTCGAGTTTAGCTCCGACGGCGGGCTCACCTGGAGTCCCGCAACGCAAGGTCCGGGCGGAGACGGTGTCACCGCTCTCTCTACCTCACCGGCAGGCATCGTTCACACCTATAGTTGGGACTCAATGCACGACCTTGGACAGGGAACTCATTATGCTGTGCGGATTCGTATGACACCCTCCAATATGAACGGCACCGGAGCTACGAGGGGAACGGGGAATTTTACGGTCGTTAACCCAGCGCCGACACCGACACCAACTGCAACACCAACCCAGACACCAACCGCCACACCCACGCCACCTCCACCAACTGCAACACCAACCGCCACACCCACGCCACCTCCCACACCAACACCGCAAGCTCCCCGTATATATGTATTTACGCCATGGGGACAGCAGGGTGGAAATGTGCCGATTCTTTACGAATTGTTCGGTGACGAAGCCACTTCGACGAGCATCTTTGTTGAATTCAGCACTGACATGGGACGTACCTGGAACCCCGCAACGCAAGGACCGTGTGGTGATGGTATAAGTGGGCTTTCCGCTTTGCCCACAGGCATCATTCACACCTATTGCTGGGACTCGATGAATGACCTCGGCGTGGGGACGAGTTATCTTACACGAATTCGCATTACGCCTCGCAATGAGCACGGCACAGGAGTCCCGCACGAGACGGGGAATTTTACAGTCGTTAATCCGGCAGCGTTAAATGTGCGTAGATATTTAGTCCATCTCGCACCATTATCGGGTGATAAGTCATCGCTCCTGGCTGTCAACAATGATAGCAAGATTGATATGGCATACTACGATTTTGCATATAAATAAGGGGTTATAGTCCGAGCCCCGCCGGTCATTTGTAAATTTCGCGCCCCTGCGAAACCTTTCACAGGGGCTTTTCTTACGGTCCTGAAATTGTAAATCCCTCCGGAAGGGATTCCTACGTAAAAAAGTGGAATTTTTTTCTTGACACCACCCGACTGACTATGAAAAATTTTAGTTTCAGTGTTAGGAAAGGGAAAAGTATATCGCAGAGTAAAAGAGTAGTAAGAGGGCTTTTTTTAATGAGAAAAAATTTGTTGGCGAAATCTTGAGTTGGTATTATACTATTATTAATGTATCGAGTGCGTAAAATAATCGGAAGGAGGAGGAGATAATGATTAGAGAGACGAGATTGTTAGGTTTGTTCTTATGCGCCATATTGATTATGGCATCGGGTATGGTAATTCCGAGCACTGCATTTTCTGATGAGAATGGAGAGGCTGGCTCGGTAACAGCCATTGTAATTGATAGTCCCGTGCGCGCAGCCGTTCCTGGTGCGGATGAGGGGAAAGTTAGGTGTCGCAGTCAGTCTCCCGAACATCCCGAACTCTATCTTCCTGAGCCCCTTCTACCGGATGAGAAGGAGCCGAAGAAAGTTACCCAGCCCGAGAGCAGGTTTGTTTCCTACAACGTGCTCACCGGGGAAGAGACTATCTCAGATGTTAAGTTCGAAGATATGCCGCTTGCCGACTGGATTAAGGGCTCTATTGGCCCCGGGGAAAAGATCGCCGATTTATTTCCGGAGGGAAAGGGCAAAACCCGAAATTTCACGGCGCTTGATTTGGTAACTAATCCAGAAGACTATCCCTGGCGCGTCAATTGTAAGTTATACTATATTAAAGGTGGGGGATGGCGTTCGGCTTCAGGTGCCCTTATAGACCCAATGCATGTCCTTACCGCAGGGCACTGCGTGCATCAGGGAAGCGGTGGCGACTGGGTAACGAATATGGTCGTCATTCCGGCATACGAAAACGGTGCCCGCCCTTATGGAGATGCCGGAAGCACGCAGCTTCATTCCTGGACGGGGTGGACGGTTAGTGGTAACCATGACCATGATATCGGGGTGATTGACCTCGACAGACCCATCGGCGCCCTTACCGGGTGGCACGGATATGGGTATAGTAACAGCTGTTCTTTCTTCACCGGCAATAACTTTCATCAAGCAGGCTATCCCGGAGAAGAATATGGTGGTCAGTATATGTATTACTGGCACGGGAATTATGATAGTTGCGAATACTCCGGGGGGTCGTGGTATGGCAACGAGGTCAGGCGCAACAGGAGGGGTATCCATGGCTCGAGCGGGAGCGGGGCATATATTATATCCGGCGGGAGATACATATATGCCGTCCTTTCCAATGGGGCAGACGACTATTGTGACGATATACGTATCACCTCCGGCAAATTCGGACACATCAGGGACCAATTTATTGCCGATGATACCCCTGGCACCTTTGACCTCATTCCCCTCAACGTACAAGTTTCCCCCGGGACTATCACTGCTGGAAATCCGCCCGCGTCAATGGGATACCTGGTGCACAATTACTCCTCAGTCTCGTGGAGCGGCAGGGTTTATGCAGATGTTTATCTCTCTACCAATGATAACATCTCGGGATACGACACCCATCTCCAGCGACATTGGTTTGATTGGAGTTTTAGTCCCAAGTCTTCTGTCTGGGTAAATGTCGCACCACCCACCATTCCGTCAAGCACATCCGGAGGCGATTATTATATCGGAGTGATTCTGGATATTTCTGATGCTCACACCTATAACAACGACACAGACGGACAGGATGCAGCACCTCTGCACGTGAACCCGGCGCCTACCCCGACACCAACACGGACACCGACGCCTACACCTACACCATCACCAACGCCCACATTAACGCCAATTCCCACAAAAACCCCCACCCCTTCACCGACACCTCCGCCTCCACCAAGCTCCAAGTGGTATCAGCCCCCCAATATGGTGGATGGATTCGATGTTGTTTCCTGGCAAGATAAAAAGGGAGCGGTTGATATAGTGGTAGCCGATGACTGGCAGTGCCCTGATGGGAAGCTGATAGTGCGCATCAGTTGGTGGGGGTCTTATCCGGGCTGGATGAGCAACACAAGGAAACCAGTTGATCCACCTGCTGAGGGTCCCAGTGGGTTCCTGCTCAGATGGTATAATTATACAGCAGGTCCACCGTTCAGCACGCCAGGCAATCCATTAGCCGAGCAATACTGTGAGAAGTATACGGAAAGATGGGTTAAAGCAGTTCCCTTATGGAATAGTCCGAGACTCTACGAGCACGAGTTTCTGTATGAATGTGACCTGAAAGAGCCCTGGGAGCAAGTAAGAGGGAAAAAGTATTTCCTCAGCATTCAGGCGGTCTTTGAGACCGCGGAGCCTAAATATGAATGGGGCTGGAAGAACTCTGAGTTGCACTGGAACGATGATGCTGTTCAGAGGATGGGCGATGGGCAATGGATAGAGCTGAAGTGGCCGAGAGGACATCGTCTCGCACCCGGTTCGATGGATATGTCTTTTGTCCTCTGGACGGAGATTACGACCCCGACTCCTACACCTGAACCTACTGCCACCCCGACACCGTCTCCCACACCAACGCCCAGCGTTACGCCAACCCCCACACCCACGAACGTGAAATGGTTACAACCACCCAATATGATAGATGGTTTTGATGTCATCTCCTGGAAAGATAAAGAAGGCACAGTAGATATAGTTGTGGCGGACGATTGGGAATGTCGGGATGGGAAACCCATAGTGCGAATCAAGTGGTGGGGCTCTTAT
>CAZGKP010000071.1:0-16441 GCA_964526215.1 uncultured Candidatus Sumerlaeota bacterium | reverse complement strand
GACCTTATTTCTGACAATCGAGAGCATAGATGGAGCGCGGTCAAGACCGACAATTGAGATGCCCGACTCAGCCACGGGAATCAAGATGCGTCCCGTCCCGCACCCGAGTTCCAGGACCGGAGAGCCTGCTTTCTGTGCCTCTTCCACATAAAACTGAACATCCCCTTCCAACCCGGTCTGGAAATAGTCGTAGAAGGCAGCATCAATTCTGTCATATTCTTTCATTTCAATTTTCTCTCAGAGAATTTATTGGCTGATTGCAGTCCGCAAAGAATGAAAGGCTTCACTTCTTTCTCTCCACATAGAGTAAATGCTATGCTGCGCCGTGCACCATTGGATCTTTTCCGAGACGATACTTCAGATCTACCCATGCTTGCCAGAGTTCATCGGCGAGTTCATTAACCATTTCTTCAATCATGCTTACAACGCCCTCGCAAGCGATCAGATCCAGGGTTTCAAAGCCCTCTTTCTCCATAAGGGGATTTGGGAAATCGAAAAATTTCCCCCTTTCCCGCTGTTTCGGCAGGTTTTGATGTATCAAAGTTCACTTCGTATTTTCTCCAATGCTTTTAGTCCGGATTCCTCGGCGTTTCGGGCGTCTCTCAGGTATTTTAGAGCAGTTTCGATACGAGTTATATCTTTAATCTCGTCTGTTTCGGAAGTCGTAACCTTCCAACCGGGGGGTGGAAAAGGGAACATCTCAGAAATCTTGTTCAGGTTTTTTGCCACCACTTCATAATGTTTTAGAGCCTCGTCAAAGAGTGAAACAAGTGTGCCTGTCCACTCCTTTGCTTCCTTTAAGAATTTTACAGCAAAGCCTCGACACTCACTCCACACGGCAGCATTATATGCCATACCAAATCCGATGGCTTTTCCGTCCTCAAGTGCCTGTATCCAAGTGTCAAAACCGGCTAACCCTGCTTTGTATTTAGGGTATATCCACTTTTCGGGACTCTTTGAGTGTTCTAGAACGAATTCAAACGCCTCCTTAATGGTTCTGACGTCATCTGTTGTCTGTCCGGGTTTCACAGTATACATCTCCAATACGCCAATTTGACTATCACCCAGATCCTTCCACGGTTTGGGTCCTTTTCCAGAATCGCACAGCGGGCCCGAGAAGTAATATCCGGCGCCTTCCCCGGCATCGTCGTAACCATAGACAACGTAGAATTCGGGAATATCCAGCTCCCAGCCATAACAGGGCAAGCCTTCATCAATAGCACATTTCGTTTTCTCCCAGGCAAGTTTTTGCTTCTCGACAAAATCGCTATCTGACTTGAAGCCAAATACCCCGTCAACAGTATAACCGATGTTATGTCCGAGATTAAAAAGCATCTCCGTATTCCATGCCGTAGGTCCACTCGGGCAGACAACCTCGTGCATATTGATGATAAACGCATGCCCGGTTGCACCAAACAACCAGGCATCGGAAACCTCCAATCCCAGATAATCCAGGCACCCCTTAATACACCCCAGATGCGAAACCCACATAGGTTTCCATCTCAGATTTTCGATCTTCTTTTCCATTATATACCTCCTGATTTCACGAAAGTAAAGTATCCCAGGAAAAAATTCCTGCAAGGATTATGAAAATAATTGCCAGGTTTTATAAAGAAAATCACGAATGTATTCCCTTGAGTGGGAATAATCGTTAAGGTCCAACCGGATTTTATATACTGCAAAGCGACAAAAGCACTTCGATGAGCAAGGCGAACCGCAAACATGCTGTTATGCGCCGCTGCTGGTATTCTCTGTGCCGGACGTTACCGCACCAACGGCTTACGAGCACCTATAACTGCTTCGCCCAAATCCTGCCAGTGAAACTCAACCTTCTCAAAGCCACATTCCCGTGATGTGTCAAAGTGGAACTGTTTCGGCTGACCGTCGTCGCTTCCTTCCCAACACTCTTCTTCATTGCGTATCTTCAGCAAATCAAGGTTGCCCAATTCACCTCCGAGGCGGTCCCAAAATGCATCCCAGTTGTCCGCGCCCGACTCGCTAAAGGCTGTCTTCTGTTTCGCTCGCAGCATCTCGCGGTAGCGGGTCTGTGTCTGTGGGTCATCACTTGCCATATGATCGGAGTTCATAAGCCAACCGCCCGGCTTCAAGGCTTTGTACACGCGGCGGTAGGTTCCTGCAAGGTTTTCGGCAGAGAGCCAATGCAGGGCAGTGGCTGACAAGACCAGGTCGAATGTCCCATCGTATACAGCCCACCAGCCCTCGTTGCGGATGTCAACCTGAAGGAACCGGATGCGGTCGGTCCTATAGTTGGCTATGTGTTGGCCCATAGCGAGCAAGACCGGATCGAGATCAACGGCGACAACGTAGGCGCTTGGATAGTGCTCGAGTGCACTGAAGGCTAAGGTTCCGGGACCACAGCCCAGGTCAAGGATGTGCAACTCGGCATCGTGCGGCAAGTGGGGCAACAGAAGCATAAGATTGAAGCGGTATTGGCGCTGTGGTATGTAGCAATCCTGCTGCACTTGCCATCGATCAAACCAGGTCCGCCAGTCCAAATCAGCATCAAGCAGTGTCATAATTAACACCTCAGTTATCGTGCCGGCAATGCTGCATAATGTTCCCCTGTTTGTAAAACTCTAAGGGTTTGAACGAACGAAGCAAGTCGCAAACAGTGTAGTAAGCGGCGAGGGCACTCCTTCGCAAACGGTAAAGGGAACCAATCCGGCGGACGAGTTTGCCTTGTCTCGTTATCTCCTTTGAAGTACTTTGGCAAAAACTCCCTTTGTATTGATCCCTGGACTTGATTTGACAGGCCTGGAGGACTGTCCTAACGTGGTCAAATCCTGCGAATCTATATGGTCTAAAATTACAATGGTATCAATATCGCTTGCGGCACCAGGCTCACCTCGCGCCCAGCTACCATGATGGCCAACAAACACGAGGCGCTCACCGAAACTTTTACGCAATCGCTTCAGAAAATCAGCAAGCCATCGCTCTACTACTGTCCGGTCAATCATAGACGTCTCCTTTTTTGAGCATCCGCCAAAACAGTTTTAAAGCCAATGCTCACCTGATGATTCATATATAACCAAAACCTCCGGAGCAGAACGAAGGCAATACCGGCTATCATACGACGCTGCCAGCGATGATACTCACTTCTCATCCAACAGGCTGGCCACAGCGCGAATATGCTCGGGGGTTGTTCCGCAACATCCACCAACCAGACGTGCACCGGCACGCAGGCATTTGGCAATACCTGCCGCAAAATCTGCTGGGGTCATATCAAACACTGTCGCGCCATCAACCAATTTGGGCTTCCCAGCGTTAGACTGTGCCAGAATTGGTAGTGATGTTGCTGACCTAAGTAGAGACACTACTATTGCCATCTGAGCCGGATCAAGATCGCCACAGTTAGCACCGACAATATCCGCGCCTGCGTCAGTGAGCGCTTTTGCGCACTCCTCTGACGAGTTCCCCATAATCGTCCTTCCTCCTTTCGCCTCTGTAGTGAACGCCATCGAGACAATCACAGGGAGCGAGAAATTATCCTTGCACGCACGAAGAGCACACAGAGCCTCCCGTAGGTCAAACATTGTTTCAATAATAAATCCATCCACTCCAGCTTCAGCCAGCACCTCAGCCTGCTCCCGGAACGCATCGTAGAATTCCGACTCCTTGTAGGTGCCATACGGTTCAAGCAGTTGACCTGTCGAGCTGATATCCCCCAGCACATATTGATGGTCGCCGGCAGCCTGCCTTGCCAGCTCAGCCCCGGCTCGATTCACTTCTCGCACGTCCACGCCAATATCATGCGTCTTGATGAAGATACGATTCATCGTCAGCGTATTCGTGATCAGAGCATGACATCCACACCGGGCATATTCACGATGGATTTCCAACACCGCCTCTGGAGCGACAAGGTTATTTTGCCCCGCACCCATCAAACCCCGCCTGCCCAATTCGGTTCCCATTGCCCCATCAAGCAAAATCCCCTTCTGAGTTTGCATAAAATTCAGCAAATCCATGAACTTCTCCCATGGCAAAATTTAGCTCACTGTCTATCTGCATGAGAAGTAAAAGGCACTTTGTGAAAAAGGCATAAACCGCAAACATGCAGGTAGCCGATAACGATTGACTGCGTATCTATCTATTATTTCCTTGCTTTTTTATACTCAAAATTACCTCTCGGAGGGCGATGCTCGCTGTTCCAGCTGCAAGCATTGTAAAAACAATAAGCATTGGCCCGTGCCAATAAACAGCTCCAGCCCCGATTGCGCATCCAATCATAGGCCATATAAAGATACGAAGGAATTTGGTTTTACTCATCCGGGTTAGATGCTCAACTATCGCGATGCCTGTTGCAAAGCCTGTTGCTGTTACGACCGGGGCGACCAGCCAGAGAATGACGTCCTTCGTGGAGCTTTCGAATCTCATAGATAAGAGGAAAACTGCCATCCAAAAAAAGTAAAAAACTCCCCCGCAAAAAAGCGAAAAGGCTACCCTAACGAAATTTCTCCAAGGGCTTCTCGTTTTCTTGATCCTCACACTTTCTCTATGACAAAAAGACCTAATGAGAGGTGGTCTTTATGCGCCGGATAGTCGGCTCTCTCCTCTTGCTAATCATTTTTCAAATCCAAGCACCGTATATCGAGAAAGCCTTTCTTCTCCTTCTAATTTAGCCTGTTTTACCCTTTCGATTCCCCTGGGATGTGCGTCATCAGAAATAAAACATAATGCCGATGAGTTTTTATGTTCGAGTTTCTTGATGAATTCATCATCAATCTTTATGTAACCAGAAGTTTCCGAAAGAGTGAATTTCCCAAACCCTGCGCTACTTGCCGTACGAAAGAGTTCCTCAATTGATGGGTATCTTTCCAGTTCAATATTCAGGACTTCCGGAAAATACTTCGATAAACTTCGACCCCGTATATCGTCCTCAGAATCAGTCACTATGATAAGTGCTCCGACACTTTTTAACACACGATAACTTTCGTTAAAAAATATTGTGAGGTTGGTTAAATGACGGACAACATCCACACAGAATTTACAGAAAGAAGTTGACGCAACTCTTTATTCCAGGAGCTTTCGTGTCAGTTGCATCGGGTTGAATTGATTTTTTGCAAAGATATACCATGCGGCAACTGATATGAATCCCTTTTCCGGTTCAACCCATTCGTACCCGCCAGTTTTGTTTGCGGTGTATGACAATGCGCGGGTCTTTTTGCCGTTTATCTCCCGATCTATTAGAAACGCATCCAGTTGGTTGGAATAAAAATAACCCCGTTCCTTTTCGCCGGTGGTAATATAAGCGCAGGCGATATGCCCGGTTCCATCGAGCCAGATATTGTTAACATTGATGTCTGGCCCGTGATACAACCCCACAACCTTTCTGCCGCTAATAGTCAGTGTTTTTCTAAAGCGCAAATCATACTCCGGGATATCCAGAAGGTAATTGTATTTCGGTCCATAAGCCAGAACCCTCCAGGTATATAAATCAAGTGGTAACGCGTTCCCGTTGAAGACCCTGTCTAACCATTGTCTCACCTTGCGGGCGTATTCATCCTCCCCGCAGAGTTTAAAGGCGGCGTAGCAATCAATATTTCCCTCAGGATGCCCAAAGCTTTCATGAAGTTTACTACCACCCTTTCGCCAACCGTGTTGCACATAACCCCCCGGACCATCATCCGCATCTTTATACCACGAAATTAATAAATTTTTCAGAAGGGTTGTAATTTCACTGTATCGGTCAGAGTTGTAGGTTTTTTCGTAATACTTATAGGCGATGAGTAACCACGCCATATCTCCCATCCAGCGGTCGCTGCCTTCTGGCTTAAAGCAAGCCATATCCCCATCCCAGGAAGTGGTTCCAATGGGCGTATGGTATGCGGGAATTCCATCTTTTGCATTGAGAATGACATATTGAAAGAATCCCCGCGCCTCCCCTTTATAGAAGAAGTTCTGAATGGCAGGACACCGATTCTCACGAACTGTAGCAGAGGCGAAAAAATCAAGGATGCGTTCAGCGCGTTCTCTTTCGCCTTTCAATATAAATGCCATTGCCACAAGGGAATTATTAAAGGTGTGAGCCTCGCTGCTTTTTTGCATTGAAGGCAACAATTGCTGGTCAGGAGATGAAACATCCTGCACCTGTTTCAGCCACCCCAGAACCAGAGGGTCTTCCGGGATTAGTTTTTTGTCTCTACGCTGCCTGAAGCCGATTCCCGGCAATTCGCGGAAAGGGTCAAGCTGTGGTCCTGCCGGTGGAAAGGACGCTTTTAGACCGGGACTTACGAAACCGATTTCATCCAGCCAGACCCTCCCGCTACCTTTTCCCGAAAAAGCAAAATGTAATTCAGAAAGCCCGTTGAATTGGTCATCCTTCCCACCCCACCAGTAATCAACATTGTTTCTGTAAATGATTGTTTGAGTCCAATCCTTATATCTATTTTTAAGTGAAATTTTTTTGCCAAACACAGAACCGTCAGAATCAACAAACTTCAATTCCAGGTCACCAGAGGCATCAGATTTTATGAGAAACGCAATCGGTATATCCTCCGAGGGCATATCGGTTATGGTTTTCTTCAATTGAACCCATCCATAATGACCTTTAAGGTTGTATTTAATCTCCAAGCCCTTCCCGAACCCGGCTGGAACTGATTCTATTTCATACGTGCTTTTGCCATCGCTACTGATCTCCCACTGGTCAACCTCATCCCAACTGTCTTTGACTAAAGATTGAGTCATTTTGTTCTTCGTTTTTGATATATTTGATTCTGTAATGTCAGCCAGCAAATAACCTGCGGCGGTTATTTGTTGAGTGAGAGCCATAAGCAATACGATGGTGATGTAATTCATCCTTTTCACCATTCTCCCTATTTATTAGACTTGTTTACAATTCAAGATTTGGGGAAAGAGATTGTCGCTCTTGTGCTCATCAGTACCGAGCAACTATCGCAGCTGGTAATTTATCAAAAGAAATACTACCAGAGATATTTGAAATTATTCAAACGCAAAGATGCGGCAATTTTTATATTCTTTAATTTTTCCCCCAGCATACTTTTAAACTTACAAATAACCCGGATAAAAGTATCACAACTAAAATTATGAATTCTTTTCTAATCATTTTTATCTTTCTACTTATAAGAGACTATCTTCTATAGCTTTTAATAATTTAATGAAATACTTGTCATACTTTTCACCATGGTTATTCCTAACCTGCACAATGACAAGATCATTATCAAAATCGACTCTGAATATTGAACCACAACCCGCGCCATGACCAGTCATATTTTTACTTAAAATAGTTTTATCTTCTGGAATGCCAGATTTCCCTGCATCTGGGTCCATTACGCTCATCTTTTCTAAACCGATTCCACATATAGCCTCAACTCCCGGATAATATTTATTCAGCTTTTGAGGAAGTAGATTCTCCATAGTTCCAGTCGAAAAAAATCTCAAGTTCCCATAAGATCCCCTGTTAAGCAAAAACTGTCCAATCTTAGCTATGTCTTCGGCGGTACTTGTAGAGTCGCAAGCGAGGTCATACATTCTTGTATTTTTCACACTTAGCGGTTTAAAGAAGTTTTCATGAAATAACCTGAAAGTACTTTTTCCGCTAACAAGCTCCATGACTTTACCTGCAAGGTCACATCCCATACCCTCGTAGCTAAATGCTTTGCCGGGTTTCAAGTAATTCAGACCATTTGCAATGACATTATCCAACCAGGGGTTGTGGACTCCTCCCCACTTAAAATGACCTTCTAACCCAGTGGTATGCGTAAAGCATTGTCTCAGGGTAATGACTTTATCACCTTTTACCGGAAAATCAGGTAAGTACTTTCCAACGGGATCGTCCAGACCAATAAGTCCCTGGTCGACAAATTGGGCAAACATCAATCCTGTGATTGACTTTGAAATAGATGCTATTTCAAGCGGAGTATCAACTCTTACCCGAGGCTTTGTGGTATTATCAAATGCCTCATGGATAATAATAATACCGTGCCTTGCAACAAGAACAACAAATGGTTCTTTGCTTTCCTTATACCACTCTCTGCACACAGAATGGATTCTTTCAGCAGCATCTTTTTTTATGCCGGCTTCTTCAGCTGTTCCTGCTCGTAAAACAGGGACTTTCTTATCTGTCTCTTTTGGTAATTGTAAATGCCGATATTTACCTTCAACTCCCAGTATTTTTCTTTTTAAGGCAAGATGATAATCTGCATTAATAATCTCCGGTGTTTCGGTAGGATATGGTTTTCGTCCTAAGGGTTTCATTTCATGCAAATAAGCCATAAGAATCGCGCCTTTTTCTCCAGTTTCCAAAAACTGGATGAACTGAACGCCGGCGAATGAAGATATGGTTTTTTCTCTTTCATCCCATGCCTCCTTATTTATCGGGCCATCTGGTATGTAATCAATATGAGCTTTAACATTGTATTCCCATGGTTGCCAATTCTCAGGCCTGCAATATAAAGTCAACGCCCTGCGAATTTTAAAACCCAACGGACTTTCCCCTTCTACATAAGCAAGATATCTACCCGGTTTATCTGGTTTACTTATTTCTTTTAAGTCTCCATTAAACCACCTAATATTTAATGGAAAATCCCCTCCTACTTTTTCCACCTTGTAAGGTTCTTCCCATACAATTTCAGGAAAGTCCCCCGGCTTAAACATATAATCCCATTTACCTTTTGGACGTAGCTCACAATTCTGAAACTCCTTTCGTTTCTCCATCATTTCTTTTTCGGTTGCTATTTTCGCGGCAGCGTTCTCATCAAAAGCTTCAAGAATAAACTGCCAACTTCCCCATCCTTCTTCCACCTTTATTAAAACTGAGTTTAATCCCTTATGGAGATTGACAGTAAAATAATCATCTCTTGCTTTAAGACCACGTCCACCCATCCATGACTTATGGACAAGTTTATTGTTTATCCAGATTTTGGGGCAATCATCTGACCCGAAATAAAAATGAATCAATTGTTTTTTGGGGGAATGAATATAGGAATAGGCATACGCTACTTTATAATCCATATCGGGAAATATATTATCAAAGTTAACCACTCCCCTATTCGCCCCAATATAGTAGGTTTCTGCGGTTTTTTTATTTCCATGTTCATCCTGATACTTTACAGTTGTATTTTTCTTAATAACCGCATTAGCTTCACCACCTAAAACTTCCAGATAATCCTTATGGAATCCTGACCTTAATGCGCCGTCAGGGGTAACTGGTTTCTCAATTGTCTGATTCGGGAATGCGCCCATAAGATTCCACTCGTTCATTAAACCATCTTCCCTCAAATAATTCACAGGTGCGGCATTCTCACCAAGTTCTTCCTTATTGGAGGATTGAGCATTTGTAATGAATGAGACTAAAATTAAGGCTGTTACGGTTGACAGATTTCTGCAAAAATTTTTCATAACTCTTTCCTGTTATGTGAAATACCCAGATCCAGACATAAGACCTTTGACCTTAGACAA
The DNA here is from genome assembly GCA_964526215.1 of uncultured Candidatus Sumerlaeota bacterium. Taxonomy (GTDB): domain Bacteria; phylum Sumerlaeota; class Sumerlaeia; order MWCT01; family MWCT01; genus CAZGKP01. The sequence goes on along the minus strand of CAZGKP010000071.1, from coordinate 7,003 downwards.
AAGACTTAAAAAGCAAAGCCGGAAGAAAAAATGACATTTCATCTGATAAGTGAATCAACAAAGATTGTGTGTCTATTGTCTATAGTCTCTGAATCCAGCAGTCTTATCGCTGGATTTGGGTAATACTTATCTTAACTGGCAATTTATCAAAAACCACTTCATTATCCGAAAAATTCGACCAGTTCTTACCATCAATTTTTACTTCTTTAATCTCTTTTTTTAAAAACGGTGATTTAAATACAAAACCCTTTTCAGGTTTCGCTTTACCAGAGACTTTTATTTTTAAAATGTCTCCCTCTTTTTTAACCATATAACTTATCTTTCCAAAATAAGTTGGCAGATTCTTTACTGAGACACCCTGTTTTCTTTCAAGCCATTTCTCATCAATTCCTGCACCTAATATTAATGAATCATCCTTTTCGTAAACAAATAAGGTTCTAACTCCATTTATAAATTCTGCACCAACCCACGTGTGCGGCATATCGCCTATGTAGCACGGATTTCTTACATCACTATTTACAACTTCAGCTAACTGATACCAATTCTGAGGTCTGCAACATTTAACTAAAAATCTTAATAAAGTAAGTGCTCGTTCTTTTTGACCGGTGTAAATAAATACAGGGACATTTCTTGCCTCGTAAGGTGTAAATACGTAACTTGCTCCTGGCTTCAAACGACTCTCTATATCTTTATAGTATCTATCAAAGGTATTTTTTAGATATGGCTTGAGATATTTCTCTACATTTTCCAACTCACCACCATAATTTATAGCCACTGCGACGGAGGTGGGGTCAAAATCACCTTTCTCCGCACAACCTGGGATATAATCCACATTTTTGAATTTTGCAGTTGTCTTGATTGAATCACAAAGGCATCTCAAGAAATCATTATATTCGTTTCCCATCCATCTTATTGAATGGTTCTTACCTAAAATTTCTGCGATGGTTTTAGCATCTTTCCAGCCTTTCAATGCCCACCAATCATCCCAGTATGAATGCGCTAACCAGTAACCCTCGTGGCTCCTGGATGGTGGTAGTATCCCGTAAAAACGCCTCTTTTCAGGGTCATCAACATTATATTCATCTGTGAGTCTTTGTTTCCTCAACTGCTCCAGAAATTTTAACGCTTTAATCACATTTGTCCACTTACTTTCCAAGAAACCTTTATCATTTGTAAAACAATAATATTCAAGAATTGACCATATTAACTCACCCTGACTATCAAACTCTTTTAAGTTATGCGGCGGTTTCTCTTCCCATAAAGGGTCTTGTGCTTTATTATCAATCACGGGCGGCATCTCTCCCGTATTAAGTTGAAATCTCGCCATCCAGTTAATAAAATCTCGTGCTTCCTCCGTAAGCCCCATCTTTAGAAGTGATGATGCCTGAATACTGCCATCTCTCATCCAGGCTTTATCATAACTCCTCGAGCCGGGCTGCAAAGCAGGTCCGTCTTTAGTAATTAAATTAAATCCAATGTTCGCCTTCATTGCATTTATCAAATCCCGCTCCGGAATATCAATCTCCACCCCGTCTACTTTCGATTCCCAGAAGGCGATACGCTTTCCAAGCATTTTCTCAATCTTTGCTTTTATCTTTTCCCTTTGCATTTTTATATTTAGTTCAGGTTCCGTCTTATGAAGAGATATTGCAATAAAGAATTCTTCACATTTTCCCGGTTTTAACTCAAACTCGTATTCAAGCGCACAGGAAGCAAATCCTTCATCATCCTCGATATCTCTTTTTTCCGGTATGATTCCTCTTTTTATAAAAGCAGAGATGTCAGATTTAAGTTCAGGAGGAGATGGGACTCTAAATGGGAATTTGAAACCTTTACTACCGGAGGTTGAGCCAAAAGCGGTTGGTTTTATCAGGGGAAATATCCTAAATTTATCATTAATTTTTATCGCGTTATTTACATAGTTGATTTTATAGATGGGAGCGAAACCATCGTGACCGCCCTGCCAAGGTGGGTATACCTGAAACGGTCGAACTGTTAAAAATAGTTTGCCTGAAACTTTCTCATTTTTATTGCTCTTAATTGTATATATAGCATAAACAATGGATTTCCCGGGTTCGCCAAAAGCGAATAATTTAACATTCATTTCAACATTATCATATTTCCATTTCACAGATGGGATAGGTAAATAAAATTTCTCAAGTGATTGAGCAATTTCTGCATCACTTCGCGTGACAGGTCTTCCATCCAGGTAAAGAAACGGCATAATAGAGAAGCCCCGCTTGTGTGGCTCAATGGTGCCATCTTCGCACAAAATGGCTTCATTTTCATCTCCCTCCACACCGACTATTGTCCAGTAGGCTTGTTGCTTTATTAACCATCTTGGAAAATAAGCGGATGAATATTTTGCAACCATTTCATAATATTCCTTTAATGTAATACCTTCATCAGGGTCTTTTAATTCTATACTCTTGATTCCAAATCCCTTTCCAGAACTGCTTTTCTTGCACTCGATTTTTACAAATTGAGCATATGTTTCATTGAGATAAATCCTATCCAGCCCCTCTGAGTTTTTTTCAACTTCATAAACAGAACTCCATTTTTTCGCATCATCAGAAATCAAAATAGCATAATTTTTTGTATAATCCTTATCCCAGTCTATGAACAGACCGCCAAATTTTTTAATCCTGCGGAAGTTGACTTTAATCCATTGATTATCGGAATGTTTGCTGTGCCAGATTCCCTTCTTCTGGATTACATTCTGGGGTGCATACAATTCTTCCAGGAACGAAGATGCACTCACAACAGGATTATCAACATTACCATTATCAAACCAGACAAATGAAGCCCCCTGACCGGTTTTCATATTTTCACTCACACACTTCACACGGATGCTCCTGGTTCCCCGGGGTGCTTTCCCACTTACCGTTGCTTTTTTCCAATTAAACCTGCCCCCATAGATTTCACTGTGACATAATTTCAAAAGATTATGATTTGCACCCAGGAAAGTGAGTGTTAGATAGGCATTCCCTGTATATTTCCCCTCTCCCATCATCCACATACTAAAAATAAATACCTCACCTGCGCTGATTTCATAAGGTAATTGAATATTCTGTGATATTTCTCCCGATGCCTGGGTGGGTCCGTCGTCATTACCTATGCCGAATGACAATTTTCCTTTATGCGGATGAAAACTGTAACAATCTATGGCTTTTGCATTGCCTTTCTTTTCCCAATGTTTAAGTCCTTTTTCAAAGCCCGGGTTTTTTAGAACTCCGTCCTCTGCTTCGGGAGAGAGAGGAAGCGACGTAATAGCCATTTCATCAATATATACCTTTCCCTTACCGCCTGTGCCGTCGGAAATAGCAAATTCAATTCTTTTAACTTCTGTCAATTCAACTCCGGGTTTGGGACCCCAGGCATAAGAAATATCGCTTTTCTTTATTGCGACCTTTTTCCAGTTGTTTGGAAATTGAAAGTGTTCAAACGTTTCCCAGTATGTATTTTCATTCTCGTCAACTAACTTGAATTCAAGATTATTGTTTGGTGAAATCCCCTTGACATAAAAACTAAATTCATAATTCTGGGGCAATTTTATTGAGAAGTCCTTTGAAATAACGATGTAAAGTTTCTTTTCACCAAGGTCGTAATCTAAACAAATACAATTTCCTTTAAGCCCTTTTTCAGTCGTCAACTTTAGCTTCGTCTCCTGAGGTTTGAATACATTCCAATCCCTGACTTCATCAAAGTTCTCAATAGCGCTTTCTTCAGATTTTGCCTCCACACTCTGGTATTCAAATAACCATAATGCGGCAATCCCTAAGAGCATAAACGTGGTAATAAGATTTCGCTTTTGCATAATAAGCCTCTCCTCTTAATGTTTTGTCTTAAGTGGACATTTTTTATTAGACAGGATTTCAGGACGATGCAGGCCGCAGGCGCGCACCTGGTGGGATGATTATCCATAAAATCCTGTCATCCTGTCAAAAACTGGATTGACCTACCTAAAGGAGGGATGAACAGAACATTAAGTGTTTTACCCATCCCGCCATCGCTCACTCATTTCTTATATGGGTTATCAATTTCAAGGAGCAGTTCCCAGATAGCACGTGGGCGTTGATATTGTTCGGGGTCTTTGGGTCTGGGATTAAGACCTTCAGAGTCCCATGCCTCTGGTGTGTTGAACCAATAGGCGGTGGTATCCTCCTCGTAAGTGGTATAATAAACACCATACGCGGTTTTGAGTGCCTCTTTTTTTAGCCCTGCGTGATACATCATAGCGGCAAGAAAATAGGTAGAACCGGTCCAGACCTCATCGGATTGTTGTGTGCCGAGTTTTTCGCCATCAGGTTTGATGCCATTAAGTGCGCCGACATCGCCCACGCCATCACCATTAAAATCACGAAGTGGAACCACGCATCTTTTGTAAACTTGCTCGAGATGGGAGTTTATTTTCCTTCTGGGGAGGATGTCGGGCAGACCATAAACCTCGCAGTAGCGCTGACCGTTAAGCCCATCGCTCATTATGGCATCGGGGCAGTTGCCTTTAGCATCAATGTTATAATATCCAAGTTTTTCGTTCCATAGTTCTTTATCAAGATTTCGTTTTGCGGCAGTGAGCCATTGCCGGACTTCGGAGGCAATGGGGTCATTCTGTATCCGAGCCATCTCAAGCATTGCCTCCAGGGCGCCGACCCATAGCCCACCGCAGAGAAGTCCCGTTCCCTGAAATCCCCATGCGTCATAAGTATTGTCCGAGCCTTCATTATCGGGAAGACAGTTGCCGTCTTTATCAGTGGTCTTCATATATTCGTAGGTTGCCTTGCAGGCTGGCCAGACATAGTTGAGAAAGTTCCTGTCCTTGTAAAGATAATAAAAGCGCCAGACTTGTTGAATGAATTTGGAATGGAGGTCTTTCCAGTGGCGCTGATTTGTGCCGGCGGTATCGTATTTAAACCAGGCGTCGTCTCGTGGGGTGCCGCAATCGTGGGGGGTCTGATGAATCTCCGGGTCGTAATACATAATCGCATCGGCAAAGTTCAACAGGATGTCTCGTTCAATTTCGGGCCAGAGAATGGCATAGATGATAGAGCTATAGTGGCGGACATCAAAGGTGTTGGCAAAGTGATAAGCCATACACTCCATAACGAAGTATTTGTGGTCATCTCTGGATGGACCGAGGGATTCTTTTTCGTGCCCGCTCTTAAGTCCCGCCTCGTAGAAAGAGCCGCCAAATTGGGAATAATAAAGTTCATTCAAAGCGGCACATTTCAGCCACTCGTCGTAATGAGGGTTCTGGATAATTTTGTCCTGCCACTTTTTGATTTCACCGAGCCAGTGCCCGTAATTTTTTAATGCTTCAAGGGCTATGGCAAAAGAGTGATTGCCATCCTTGCCGAAATACTGCGTGTATTTTTTCCACCACTGTGTGCCACTGCCGAACTCAACGACCGGGAAGTCCCAGGCGATAGCCACGGGGATTTCTCTGATTTCTCCGGGGCGTAGCTTAAATTTAACTGCAATGGCGGCTGCGGAGTTTGAACCATCAAGCGCGGAATTAGAAAGTTCACCGTCCTGAAAGTCCTGCCAGACATCCGAACCGTCTCCCGCCAGATTCCAGCTCGTTAGGTAGGTAAGTTTCGCATCATTATCGCCAGCGACCGTAATACACCACTGTGAGTTCCGGGCATCGGCTTTGTTCTCCGGGGACGTGGCTTTGAGGACAACCCCCCGAACATTACGACTCTCACGGGCGAAATTCACAAAACCTTTGCGTGGCATCTGCCCCAGGTCAGTATTTTCCCACGTCAGCATCAGCGCAAGCTCAACCTCTTTATCTCCAGGGTTACTGAATCGCCATTGCCAGACTGCAACGGGATATGAGGTTTCTTTGTAGTTATGCGGGATGATGGGCGAGAAAAAACAATTTTCAATCTGGCAGCGAAATCCATAAAATCTTGCCCAGCCGCGAGGATGAAGGGCGAAATATTCACCCTGACCGGGGCTTATCTTATCCCATACAGGCTTGAGCACCTGCTCTGTGGAAAGGGTCTTAACTACTGGCGGGGTATCTTTTTGCTTTTCGTAGATGTGGAATGCACCACCGGAGAGCCAATGTTTATCGTATTCGCCGATTTTCAAAGCCCATGGCCCGAAAGAACCGCTTATGCTATACATAAACGAACCGGCACCAAACCCACCCAGCGCTATACCTCGGTCTGGAGAACTGGATGCACATCTCCCCGGGATGTCCCCAAGGTAGCGGCACCAGGCACATTTCGGAATGGAAAAAAGACCGCCTATCTCTGGGGAAATAAACTGGATGCAGACTTTCTCAGAAGGCGCACTTCCATTCCCCGGATAGTCAATTGCCTCAATATAATAGTAATACTTCGTTCGCTTTTTTATACTTTTGTCTTTGAACTTTAGTAATCTGACAGGCTCCGAATTCAGTTTAAGAAATTCACCATCTTTCTTTTGTGAGCGATAGATATTATAACCGTAAATATCAATTTCGGGGTTTTCATCCCAGTTGAGAAAGACCGCATCGTCATAGCCTAAGGCATTTAACCCGGAGGGTACCGAAGGGATTTTACCATCATCGCGGTATTCAACTTTTAAGTCATACAACGAATATCCCCATCCCGTTCCTCTGCGAATTCCGAGCATACGACAGAATCTTGCAGTTTGAGTAGCGATAAAAATCTCATCTTTGCCACCCTTTCCGTTTGTCTCGGTGAAGACGGTTTTCCAGGTGGCAGCGTCGTTGGAGACTTGAATCCGGAACTCTTTAGCGTAAGCAGTTTCCCAATTCAGGATAACAATGTTAAAAGTTTTCGGTTCGCCGAAATCGAGTTGAATCCACTGTGGGTCAGAGAATTTTGAAGACCATCTTGTCTTCGGGTCATCATCAATCGCCTGCTCCGGAGCCAAATTGGGGTCGTTGTTCTCGATAGAGGATGCAATTACTTTCACAGGCTTGACCACCGCTGAATAGTTTATCTTTATCTTAGCCGGCAATTTATCGAAAGCTATTTCAGAACTC
>CAZGKP010000070.1:0-16478 GCA_964526215.1 uncultured Candidatus Sumerlaeota bacterium | reverse complement strand
CTTATACATAATAAACATAAAGAAAAGCGGGAAGAAATACATCATCTGCTTCTGGCTGGGGTCAACCGTGGCGGTGGTTGTGAACTTTGATACCAGGAGCTGACTGGCACCTAAAAGGATTGGTAACAAATTGAAGTATTTCCCCAGGAGAGGGAGCGGACTGGAGAACGTAAATAATCTATCTGGCGAGGCGAGGTCTTTTATCCATAAGAATCCGGCACCCCGCAGCTCTATGGATTCGGACAATAGAAAATAAAGGGAAATAAAGATAGGCATCTGGATGATTAAGGGCAAACATCCCCGCAGAAACCCCAGTGGATTTATCCCGTGTTCCTTGTATAATTCCATCATTTTTTTGTTCACAAGTTGCGGGTTACCCTTGTATTTTTTTCTTAGCTCGGCAATAAATGGCTGGAGTTTTGCCTGCTCTGCCATCGCCTTTGCCTGCAACTTCATACCTTTGTGCGTAAGTGGATATGTTGCTATACGCACAACGATGGTAAGCCCGATTATGGCAAGACCGTAGTTCCTGAGCAGATTATAGACCCAGTGCAGGATGTATAAAAGAATGATGCACAGACCGCGCATCCATCCCCAGTGAGTGTAAAACATCGCCGATGCGAGATGGTGTCCTGTCTTTCGCAAGAGATTATATTTCCTGGGACCTACGAAGACCTTGAATGAAAATGTCATTGAACCCTTTTCCGGCAGAATGGTTTTGGGAAGCCATAGTGTTGCCGTGGCGGGTTGAATGGTGAACTTGCGGCGATTGCCGTCTTCATCCACGAGGTTTTTCATCTTTACGACGCTATCGAAACGAACACCTTTTTCCCCTATGGGTATTATGGCGGCGAGTAAAAAGCGCGTGTTTTGTCCGCCCCACATAACCTCTCCGTTTATTTCCTGGGTTTTTTCTGGAGAGGGCTTAAAGCCTTCCGTTCCTCCATCACCGAGACAATAAATGCTCCTGGTGTAGCGCTTTTCGTATACATCTTTTACATTTAATAGTTCCCCAAGTCCGGGTCCCCACGACACCCCCAGACCCTTGCCATCGTCATTTATTATAATCTTGCCATCGGTGATGTTGTGGAGTGTTACGGAGAAATCAGTCAGGTAGGAATCTTGCCTGAAGAGGTATCGTTTTGTAGCAGAAATTCCCTCTATTGCAGGTGACGTAAACACAATCTCGGTATCGCCGTTTGGATATTTTTTCACCCTGTGCTTAAACATCGTGTTATTCAGGATATTGTAGCTCCGGCGGGAATTATCTTCGCGGAAGTTTATCTCAAGTGGGAGTTCACGGTCTTCGCCACCAAGGTTTTGTATGAGGTTTATGACGCTGGTGGTTTTACCATCGCCGGAGGAAGATGTGGAGAAATTGAGATGACTCCAGCTCGCCGGGCGTCCGCCGCGGTCGGTGAGCGCAACCGAGTAAAGGTTTGTACGGATATGTATAATGGTCTCTGTTTCAGAGGGAGGCGGAGATGGCTTTCGGGGCATAGTAACACCAGCGCGAGGCGAGGTAATAGAAGGCGGGATATTCTCCGCCCGTAATCGGGACTTTTCTCTCTCTCCCTCGCGCACCTTTTCCGATTCCTGCACCTCCCCTTGAGGCGAAGGGGGCTGTTGTTCCTTCCGTTCCCGCTGTTGGCGGCTGAGTAAATTCATAAAAAAGAGGTAAATCAGAACGGTGACAATAAGGAAGAATGTCCAGCGTTTCTCCATTTAAAAGAATCCTTCTTGCGCAAAAGGCAAATTTAAGGGACAGGGTCGAAGCCGCCCGGGTGAAACGGGTGACATTTCAGGATGCGCTTCACAATCAGCCACAGCCCGGGGATGAGGGGCTTTCGTTGCAAAACCTCCGCGGCATAGTTTGAGCAGGAGGGGACGAACCGGCAGGTTGGCGGCAAAAATGGCGAGATAAATCTCTGATACACAAATACTATATGCAATAATATAGTGCGAATAAAGCAGTCACAGAAACTCTGCACGTTTCAACCTCGCTTTCGATAAGAGGTAACAGAGGTTATGCAGGACGTCTTTTTGCGTGAGGCTATCAGCCACCAGTCGGACATTGATAACAATATCCGTTTCCCTTACCAGGCTGGGATGAAGCAAGCGAAATGCCTCGCGAATTAAGCGCTTTATGCGATTACGCCTGACGGCTTTCCCGAATTTCCTGGTGACAGTTATACCAACTCTCGCCGGTTTATCCCCTTCTCCCGTGAGATAAAAAAGGACAAAGGCATCAGAACGAACAACCTTTCCCTCATTGTAAACCCTGCGGAACTCCACCGCTTTAGTGAGCCGAAAACTCTTCGGAAAGGGATAAGTTTTCATACACGAATCAGACACATAACCTATCCCCCACCCCCAAGGATGAAGTGAATTATGAACTGTGAATTGTGAACTGTGAATTGTGAACTGTGAATGAGGCGCAACCTCCGAATGAGACGTAATCTCCGGGGGAATCTCAATTCTCAATTCACCATTCACTATTCTTCATTCATATAACCCAACCCCCAACGCCCAACCTCCCTTAAGGAGTTAATCTCTTTCTCCCTTTAGCGCGGCGACGTTTCAGAATAGCCCTTCCTGCGCGGGTGCTCATCCGGGCGCGGAAGCCGTGTTTATTTTTACGCTTGCGATTACTTGGCTGAAAAGTTCGTTTCATACAATCCCCCACAATCAAAATGGGTTTTAGATATAGTGAGCGAGGCTTCCCGCTGTCAAGTGGCTTTTTGCCTCCCCGCGTAAACGCGATGGGGATATTGTCCGTTGCCCATTGTCCGTTGTCAGTTGAAATAATATGGTATTAATGCAGCGGCAAAAAGTTATTCGCTATAAAGGAGGCGGGTAGACTTTTGCCCCCGGAGATTATTTTGTTGTAGTATTGAGACCAGTTTATATATGTTTGCATCAGTTGCGGTGTTTAGTGTGAAGGCAGGGATATGCAATGATTGCGCGGGATTCTCCGGTCGGGATGTTTGATTCGGGAGTCGGTGGACTAACGGTTCTTGTGGAACTTGTAAGGCTGGTGCCGGGCGAACGTTATGTCTACTTTGCAGATACGGCGTTTGCACCTTATGGCGAGAAGTCGCGGGCAGAGATTCTGGAGCGCGCCTTTCTCATTGCAGATGAACTCATAAATCATAGTGTAAAGATTATGGTCGTTGCCTGTAATACCGCCACCAGCAGTGCGATTGAGGATATGCGGCAGCGTCATTCACTTCCGATTGTGGGTATGGAGCCTGCACTGAAACCGGCTATGCTCGCAAATCTACCGGGGAAGATTCTGGTTCTCGGCACGCCATTTACCATTCGTGAGGCGAAATACCAGAATTTATTGAGGCGCTTCGGTGATAAAAGAAAGGTGGAGTCTATTCCCTGCCGGGGTCTTGTGGAATTGATGGAAGCCGGGGAGATAGATACCCCAGAGATGAACAAGCGATTAGATGCGATTTTAGGGGATTTGCCGTTGGCGGAATTTTCGGCGGTTGTTCTCGGGTGCACACATTTTGTCTTCCTGAAAGAAAGGTTGCGGGAGATTTTTGGTCAGGGCGTAAAGTTGTTCGACGGGAATCTCGGAACAGCGAGGCAGGTTGTGCGCGTGCTAAAGTCGCGGAATCTTCTAACAGGGCGCACCGGCAACTTCGATATGGACAGACAACTGAACATCCTTACATCCGGCGACCCCGCACGTGTTGTGCCGCTCTGCAAAAAACTGCTCATTCAATTGCTGGGATAGGGAAAGAGTTCACATCAGGAACAGAGATAGGAGTTTAGTTTGTGGAACCCGTTGTCCTTGACATACGTATGTTGCATCATTCTGGCATCGGTTTTTATTTGCGGGGACTATTGGAGGGGATGTCGGAGCTGCCCGATGCCCCCCGATTTATCTTTTACGGTCCGCAGCGATTTCGCCCCGAGGTGCCGGAGAGGCTCTGCGAACTCTATGTCCTGCGCGACTTTCCGGTTTACTCGATTCGCGAGCAGCTATTTTTCCCGGAAATGCTGAGGCATCAATCGCTATTTCACGCGCCGCATTACAATATCCCGCTCCGTTTTCGTGGACGTCTCGTCGTTACCATACACGATTTGAACCACCTTGTATTTCAGAAAAACCTCCCCACACCGCTACATCGTTTTTATAGCCGTTATTTGTATAGGGAGATTGCGGTTCGCGCAGCGCACATAATCGTAAACTCCGAAAAGACTCGAGCAGAGGTAATTGAATACCTTAAAGTTGAACCTGAACGCATCACGGTTCTGCATTATGGCATAAGCAAAGGATTCAAGGTATGTGAAGACGCTGAGGCTCTGGCGGCTTTCCGCGAAAAACATAAACTCCCCCGGCGTTATCTCTTATCAGTCGGCATCAATAAACCACACAAGAACTATGGATTCCTCATACGGACCCTGGCGCAATTGTGGAAGGGGAAAAAATTGGACATCCCGCTTGTGATTGCCGGAACACGAAGCCATAACAGGGCGGGACTGGATGCCCTCGTGGCAGATTTAGACGTCGCCAGATTTGTGACGATTCTGAATTACGTCCCGGAGACGGATGTGCCGAAACTTTATCAGGGCGCAGAGATGCTTATATTCCCATCGCTATATGAGGGCTTTGGCATCCCGCCGCTTGAGGCTATGAAGTTAGGCATTCCGGTTGTTGCATCAAACAGGCAGCCTATGCCGGACGTAATCGGCGATGCCGCACTATTTTTTGACCCGACATCCGCCGGAGAGATGTGCGATGTAATCTCACGCGTATTATGGGATTCTTCTTTACGTGCCAAACTCATTGAAAAGGGCAAACACAATCTATCTCGTTTCGACTGGAAGAAAAATGCACAAAAAACGATAGAGGTATATCACAAGGCATTGAGACTAATTTGAACTCTCAAATTTCGCCATAATAAGAATTTACGAGTCAAACATTTGTAACAATTTTCATAATTCGCCACAGCGAATTCACCACGGCGAATCTTCGATCTACGATCTCCCAAGCGGATGAAGAATAACATTGCAGCCAGCATCGGGCACGGGCTCGGGGGATAACCCAACACCCAACTTCGAACATCGAATCCGCCGTGGCGGAAACTTTGAACGTCCAACCCCCAATACCCAATCAAAAGGTTTTTCATTTTTTTGTGGACAGGCGTCTTGTAAGATATTAAAGAGGGTAACAAGTAAGTGCTTGAATGGTTGATTTTTCTCTTTTGGTGATTTGAGTGATTGCTATGTTGAATCAAAGTGTTCTTGTCTTAAATAAACACTGGCTCGCCATCCACGTCTGCACCGCGCGGCGTGCCTTTAGCCTCCTGTATCAGGATATGGCACGTGTCGTTACGAAAGAATATGAGGTGCACGACTTTGAATCGTGGCGAGACCTATCGCAGTATGCCGAACATAACGTGATTCATACGCCGAACTTCCAGCTTATGGTGCCGGAAGTGATTATGCTGCGCCGTTACGGCAAGATTCCCAAACACTATGTGAAGTTCAACCGACGCAATATTTATCATCGTGATAATTTTGCCTGCCAGTATTGCGGGAGGAGCTTTCCCAGAGAAGAGCTTACCATTGACCACGTGGTGCCACGCAGCCGCGGTGGGGCGTCAATATGGTCAAATGTGGTTCTTGCCTGCGCTCACTGCAATGCGAGAAAGGGCCACCACCTCCTCTCCGAGTGCGGGATGAAGCTCATCCGCCAGCCAAAAGAACCGCACTGGAGCGCCGTGATGCGCCGTTCTATGTCCGACCAGGACCATTTGCTGTGGCGCAAATTCATTGATGTCGCTTACTGGAACGTCCCGCTGGAAAAGTGAAAGCCTTTGCTTCAGGATGGATAAGATAAAATAATATCCCTGAATCCTGTTTATTTTCTCTAAACCATTCCCCCAAATCCAGTTATAAGACTTTAACCCCCATAGTCGGCAAAGTGATGCGGATTATTCGGGGTGCCAAAAATCCCGAACATCTCTATGGGTTACTACTCTGGTGATTTTGACCGGCTGGAGAACCCGACAGAGATGTATTCAACTTCCTTCTTAAAACCCAGTGCGTCATCTTCGCTGACAGATTTTGCACCATACATAACATCCTCAAATGTGTGCGTAATCTTTTCGATAATGCCCCACTTATCAGCTGCGGGCGGGCGGAGTATTTTTGCATATTCGGATGGCGTTTGGTAAGATGCACGCGCAAACCCCCTGCGCCCCAATTCATCACAAAAGCGGTTGTAATAGAAGATAATGCGCTCACGCGGATTTGTCAAATGTGGGCGCACGGGTTGCAGCACTTTTTCCTGCACGAATTTTTTGAGCTTGCGCAAGATCCCCCGCATCGGCACAATCAGCGCCGCTCTCCGCATCTTTAATTTCTTCTGCAACCAGTTCAAGAGGGCAATAGTAATCATAAGAAGGACGGCGACAATGATTGCCCTGAAAAGAATGTCGCCTATATCGGGGGGACTTAATGTTGGGCGTGTTGCTGCGCCATCTATCCGGATGCCGCGGTGCCGGGAGACGTGTCTGAAAAGAGGCGGGAGCCACCAGTAAAGAAATCCCGCAATTGCGATGGGCACCAGAATATGTCTTATACCGATGTGCAGAAATTCCGCCGGAGGCAGCTGGTGAGATTCACCATACTTTTGCCCCTTGAAATAAAAGTAGTCCAGACACATCGCCGATGCAATCAGGATAAATCCAATAAGTGCCCATACGGGTGATGCGTTCGGCGCCTTCAGTATCACCACAATCATCAGAAGCAGATTTGATGCGTAAAGTCTGGTGAAGGCGTGCGGCTCTACCAGAAAAAGCATAATGACCAAGTTCACAGAAAGTAGTGAGAATACAATAGAGAAGCGCCTCATAACAAATGTCGGGAGGAAGAAGATTACGCAATGCGCCAGAAAGAACGCAAACTTCTCGCTGTAATTAAACTGGCGCACATAGTCCGCTAAAAGGTGCTGGAAAGTCATTGCCATAATCATCGCCGCACCATATATCACAAAAAGTAGAGGGATAAACAACACCGGGGTTAATATAGATACGCCGGGCATATTTTGGGTGGTGAAGTAGAGTGCCGAAATTCCTATCCACACACTCTGGGCAAAGGCGGCGGCGTAAAGCGCAGTCCTGTATGTAACTTTAGGGCGTGATTTGTCAGACGGCTTTAGCACGTATATCCTCATCGTGTCGGCACCTGCAATTTCATAGAAATATCATCGTCTTTAGCGATGACAAAAAGCCCGCACCCCTCCTCAAAGAGATTCCTTTTAAGCACACCGAGCGGCAGTGCATGCCTCCTGTGAAAATCCTGGTCTTTCCACACTTTGATAAACGAGCGGTCGTCAATCAAAATAACGATGACGCGGATGTGGCGCCGCGTCATCTGACGCAGAATCGGCGAAAGCCTTTGCGGGTGGATATTTGTGGCATCCGCAATAAGGATAGCCGTTGAGCCGTATTTCAATAAAGGTGCATAAAGTGCAAGAGCATCCTCAAATGAACCCTCGCCGCGCGCCCGCAAGAATGTCAGGCGGTCAAGGAGCATAATTAAGTGTTGCTGCCCGCCGCCTATCGGCACGTGTTCAACCTTCTCGCTCAGCGAAAATAACTGGACAAGATGCGATTTCTCAATTGCCACCTTTGCAACTGCCGCTGCTGCCTTTATTATATACTCAACGCTCGTTACATTGCCGATGCCGCTCAATGTTAGGCGGTGCATATCGAGGAAGAGCGTAACTTCAGTTGTGATGTCTTCCCTGAATTCCTTAACGAGCAGGCGATTATGACGTGCAGAGGAGGGCCAATGAATGCGGCGAGGAGTGTCGCCACGCCGATATTCACGCAGACCCGTAAATTCCTCGCTGTGCCCCGGAGAGAGAAGCGTCTCCAGTCCCACCTGCGAAAGCGTCCCATCTCCTAACACCTCAAAATAATCAAGGTCTGGCGCCTGCGGATAAACCAGTAAATCCGTCAGGACAGGCAGCTCGATTCTGCGGGGAAATATTCCCAGCGCGTCGCTGCCGAAGAGTTTGAGCGGTCCCAGGACATATACTCCCCTGCGCCTTGTGCAGACAGCGCGATATTCCACCTCGATGCGGGCTCGATTATTGAGCCGCTCCGAAACAAGCGACCGAATCCTGTATGAATCACCAGGAGGAAAAGTATCAATCACCTCCAGCATATAGCGCGGCAGGCGGCTTTTTGCATCGAGGCGTATTGTAATGCGCAATTCATCTCCCTCAAATGTGCGCCGGTAATGGATTCGCTTGACAGAGAGGTCGCTAAAGAGATTGTGCGCTGAATGCCACGCCACAAAAAGCAAAAACAAAAGCGCAAAGCCGAAACACACCAGCAAACGATTCCCCGCCGCATATCCCGCATACAGTGAGAAAAAGCAAAAAAACGAAAGAACACTCTGTTTCATCAAAATCCTGAATCCACTCTCCATAACCCAAACCCTTGAGATAGGCGCAATTATTGAGAACTCACTCAACCCTGCAAATTCCACTTATTGTTTACACCGAAAGCAACAAACGAGTCAAGCCAAGATGAGAAATTTACAAGACTCTTCTCCACGTATGAGGATTTCACAGATTCTTCTTCTAACGGGCTCAACGTGCTAACCGACCAACTGACAAACTGACTGAACCGACCAACTTTCGGTTGACTATTCCATCATAGTGAAGGTGATAATTCCTCCGGCTTGTTGAGTAGCATTACAAATCTCATCATAACTGAAGTTGAAGAAGCGGTGAAAAGTGATGGCGAGCTGAATCGGTTGGAATGCAGAAGGAATCTTCCCTATAATCAGGAATGGCAAGATTTATAAAACTAAACAGGTCCGCCCTATTTTCGTTGACGAACCGGATGCCATAGTTGTGGTTACAGTATACACTTATTATTATTGAGGAGAAGTCTCCATGAGGCGGCTCGCCTCTCCCAAAACAATAAACATTAGCCACCGATACACGCCGATTTGCGCCGATATTTTTATCTGTACTACTATCCGTCAGGTTTTACCAATTTTGCGCAAGAGTTCATGCTGATAGTTCCATAAGTTCCTTGTTTTGAACGGTTGACGCCGTCGTAATCAAGGCGCTAATTTCGCGACTTTTATTTTTGGTTGCGGCTATGCTGCCCCGTGTCTATCGGCGTTTATCGGTGGCTATATATTCTGAATTTTCGGAGCAGTAATTATGAGAATCACATACGACGCCGAAGTAGACGCCCTCAGCATCACGTTTTTTGACACGACAGTGACAACTAAAGACCTTGATGAAGGAATAGCTGCGGATTATGACAGCGAAGGTCGCCTTGCCGGAATCGGAATCCTCGACGCCGTCAAGCGATTCGGAGACAAAGAAACTCTGCGCCGGTTGGTAGTCGAAGGGGTGGGACTGGCACAGTAATTCGAGGCTGGCGGGTTTTAATTCAATCAGGGTTCAAACTGTCAATAAACAGGCTAAGTTCCTTCTTCAATTGCGTCCATATATTTCGTAGTGGAATTACCAGTTTTTCCACCTCATCCCATTGTATGAAGAACGAATATGAGTGCCGATAAAAGTGCCTGAAACCAAGGTATTCACTCAACTTTTGTGCCATTTCATCTGAAATAACAGGAATCCTCTTAGGCGTTCGTTGTGTCATTCGTAACAATAAATCTCTATGCCACTGAGAACCCTCAGGAACATTTTCATCAAGCCCTTTTGCTATGGACAAAAAGATATTTTCTATCCCACTATAGAAAGAATGCAACACTGAAGCTATTGCCGTAATCTCTACCAGATTAGGTGTGGACTTTTGGGAACGCTCCAGAAGTTCAGTATATGCATTGAATAATTGGTCAATCTGATCTATCTCGAACTTTATATGAGAAACGACGTCCTTAACCAATTGGGAAAAGCCTCCCTTCCTTTTCCAGGTGACGCGCAAAAGGGTCCTGGCTATCCAGGTTGACAAGGTCAACGGGGTGATCTAATGCTAACAGGAGTTTGCCCAGTAGAGAAAAAAACTTTCCTCGTGGATACCCTCGAATAGCAATGTCAATGTCCGAATCATCTGTGATTTTTCCTTCTCCCAGAGAGCCAAAGAGGAAAATATCAGTACAACCCGACTCTTTTAGTATCTCTACAGCCCGACGAATATCTCTCCGAAAAGCTTCTGGAAGTTTAGTTTCTTCATTCAGCATTTTTATTTTCATCCTTTCATAACTTTCCTTGCACGGCAGATAACGTTTTGCGTGTTTGCGAAGTCCAGAAGGGATCTAGCGAAGCGTCGCAAACACGCTGTTATCTGCTGTTGCGGGGTTGTATTATTATTTTACTTGATGCTCCTTTTGCCAGTATCTGCTCCTAACTGCTCTTAAAACATGGAGTTCATACATCATCTTGTCCTTGGGGAACTCCTTATTTACTTCCTTTTCGATCTTCTTTAAGGTAGCAGCAGGAACATTCATCTCACGAGCCACCTTCTGATAGTCAAAGTACTCTATCTTCGCCATAATCTCCTCCTTATAGCTCTAATGGAGAGACAATTTCTATTTCTTTGAATCCCTCCAGTATATTGACTGAGTTCACAAGCCTCCTTGTCCTTACCTTGACTAAATGTTCATAATTCCAAGAGACCAGATAAGAGATTTCATAATAAGAGGCCATAGCCACATGGAGGGCATCATCAATATATTTCTCTGAGAATATCTCGTTTTCTATATAGGCTCTTGCCAGGTCTCTAATGATCTTTTTGGTCTTTAATACCTTAAACCCCTCAACGAGCTTTCTGAGTTTTCTTCTCAAGTTTTCATCTTTGGTATCCTCCAATTCTTTAACCGTGATCTCTGAAACATAAGTCTTGTAATGAGGCAGCACCCCTTTCCAAAATTTAATTGTTGCCTCTATCCGTTCTTTAGCCCTCTCATCATAATAAGCACTGGGGACTGAAGTGTCAAGGTATAAGCTTTCTTTCTTCATTTAGAACTATCCTCTCGTTGTAATTTTTTCTTCGCCCCGCAATGTCAGATAACGTTCAGGCATATACGATGTTGAGAGTGAGCGTTGCGGTATAATTTTACCACACCGCATAAGCGAGCGAAGCAATATGGGTGAAGCGACCGAAGGGAAGCGGAACCGTATATGCCGTGTTATGTGATGTAGAATAATTTTTTATTTCTTTTTTAAAAACCAAATCCCCTTCTTTCTATCCCATGGTCTAAAACCTTCTACTTCGTATAAATATTCAGAATCTTTATTGTATTTTGCAAAAAAAGGAATCGACTCATAGGGTTGCCCCTTGAAAGACTTGAATCGACAATATATGTGAGGGAAAGGATAATGTTCGTCACCATCCCAATTAACGTATTCGATCAGATCAAATGGTATTCTGCCGACGGGATATGCTAACACTTTGTTATCTTCGTCTTTATGGTCAGTAAATTGCCAATTACCACTTTTGTCCTTCTTGATGTATTCGGGCATACTGATAAACGCCTCTACGCCCGTGTGATAAAGCCCTTTGACTTCTACTTTAAACCAGGGGGAGATTCCTTTTTTTGCCATATCAATATCTGGATAAGAATCCATGCGTTTTATATCTCTAATGATAGCTTCGCAATGAACCCCATATCTGTTTTTGGGTGGTAGTTTGTTTTCGAATTCTTCACGCCGCTTAAGAACCAAAACGGGATTTGGTTTTTTGAATTTTTTTATCAACCATTTTCCTAGATCAATTAATGATGAGAATATTAAATTTAGTATTTCCATATAAAAAATTATTCTATTTCATATAACTTGTCATATTGGACAGTGTCCGATATACTGCCAAAATGGAGGTATATGTGACGGTGTCTGATATACTTCCTTATCAATGCTACCCCATATCACATCACCTTGCTTTCTCCAAAATTTGATCCAATGGACTTTTTATCTTCCTGAAATCCTTTACTAACAGGTGTGTAAATTTCCGTGGTCTTTGAACTTTTATTGCCCTTTTACCATCTTTTTGTAGATACCACCGAATCTCCTTGCTAAGTCAAGTGCACACACAGGTGGATAGCATAGCCCTGTGTGGTCTTGACCCTCAACGCACATAAAACCTGATAATTCTTTAGCATGACAAGTGATAATATTGCAAACCATTTCGGATGACTGCAAGAAGAAAGCGGTGGGGAGGGATGGGCAAATTGCATGCACGTTTGTGCACGCTTGGGGTTAATCTATATCCTTTATAGACTAAACCCCATGTGGGAATAATCGGAAGGCTGTCTCTTGCCGGGGCACGTCAATTTGCTGTTCTGCTTGTCCACACCCCACGGTGCATCCTTGATTTTTGATATTTGTTCTTCACTCATAGGCGGATTTTGCAAGGTCGGAGATTCGCCGTGGTGAATTCGCTGTGGCAAATTATGATGACTGTCAGTTTTTAATCTCGCTTGAAGATAACGCTGCCGGAGACGATGGTGTAACTGGGAAAGGCGGTGAGGCGGCATCCTATGAAGGGGGAGTTTTTGCTTTTCGATGCGAAGAAGTCCTTTGTGATTTTGTGTTCCCGATTCAGGTCAACGATGGTGATGTCGGCAATGGCGCCTTCTTTTAGAGTGCCACGGTCAAGATGTAAGATTCTTGCCGGGGCAACTGTTAGGGCTTCTATTAGACGATTGAGCGAGATGTGGCTGGGCTTTACGAGATGTGTGTATGCTACGGCAAAAGCGGTCTCTAATCCGACAGCACCGAAGGGGGCATCGTTGAAGACCTGCTGTTTTTCATTCTCGGTATGGGGTGCGTGGTCGGTTGCAATTGCGCCAATAGTCCCATCGGCAAGGGCTTCGATTAGAGCCTGACGGTCTTTTTTACTGCGCAGGGGAGGGTTTATTTTTGCGTTAGTGTTAAAGTCAAGCACGGCATCTTCGGTCAGGGCGATATGATGTGGAGTTACCTCTGCAGTAACTTTGACACCACGCTTCTGCGCCCTGCGCACCTCATCAACCGATTCTTTGGTGCTGATGTGGCAAATGTGAAGACGTCCGCCTGTTTCCTCTGCGAGGATTACGTTTCTGGCGACCATCGAGGATTCTGCGCTCGACGGAATGCCTCGCAGTCCTGTGAAAATGGAAGCCCTACCCTCGTGTATGACGCCATCGGCGGAGAGATTCTTATCCTCACAATGCTCGAGGATGGGGACGTCAAACATTGCTGTGTATTCAAGTGCACGGTGCATAATTTCAGAGTTCATAACGGGGTGACCATCGTCGCTGAAAGCCACTGCGCCGTGATTGACAAGGTCGCCGAACTCAACGATGCTTTTGCCCTCTTGCCCTTTTGTGATGGCGGCGATGGGGAAAACGTTCACCACTGCGTCCTGAGCACTGACCGATTTTATGTGGTTTATGCCGGTTGTGCTGTCAATTGGGGGCATAGTGTTTGGCATTGGACAAACAGAGGTGAAGCCCCCCGCCGCAGCTGCCCGGGTGCCAGTGTAAATGGTCTCTTCATCTTCCCTGCCGGGTTCGCGCAGATGTGTATGCATATCAATAAAACCGGGACACACGATAAGCCCTCTGGCGTCCACTATTTCATCGGCGCTCACATCAATTCCTTGTTTAATCGAGGTTATTCTATCTCCCTCCACGAGTATGTCTGCTATGCCGTCAAAACCACTTGCAGGGTCTACGACACGTCCATTTTTAACCAAAAGTGTTTTCATTTTGTTACCTCCGCAAAATAGCACCCCAACGAAATGAGCTTTACTATAAATCAGTCATACAAAACGTCATAAATTGTGTGAATATCTTCTTTACTCTTCATCTCCATCTTCATCTCCTTATCTTGAAGAACATAATGCTACGCCCGTAAAGATTAAGATGAAGACGAAGATGGAGATGAAGATGAAGATTTTGTTAAGATGCTGTGCCTAATCAGCGCTGTTCTCATTTCTTTTTCCCCCACACAGCAAATAAAGGACTGCCATTCTTACAGCTACACCATTACTTACCTGTTCTGTTATGACCGAGTAAGGGCTATCGGCAAGGCTGGAGCCAATTTCAATGTCACGGTTTATGGGTCCCGGATGCATAATTAAGACGTCGGGTTTTGCGATGCTAATACGTTCCTCATCCAATCTGTAGAGCACCTGGTATTCTCTGATGCCCGGGAAGTAATTTCTGCGCTGGCGCTCCATCTGTATGCGAAGGATATTTATCACATCTACATCTTTAATTCCGGACTCCAGGTTGTGGTGAATTTCGGTGCCAAGTTCTTCAAATCTTTCGGGCACAAGTGTGCGCGGTCCGACCAGGCGGACTTTTGCACCGAGAGCCTTAAGGGCAAACACATTAGAGCGAGCCACGCGACTGTGCAGGATGTCACCAACTATGGCGATAGTTAAACCCTCAATCCTGCCCTTATGTTCGCGGATGGTAAAGAGGTCGAGTAAAGCCTGTGTGGGATGTTCGTGGCAACCATCCCCTGCATTCACAATAGAAATGCCTTTAAGTAGACGAGCAAGTAAGTGCGGGGCGCCCGGACAACTATGTCGCATCACAATGACATCTGCCCCCAATGCCTTGATGGTCTTTGCAGTATCGAGGAGCGATTCGCCTTTTGATACGCTGCTGGTGCTGACGTTGAAGTTTATGAGGTCGGCACTGAGGCGTTTAGCTGCAAGTTCAAAAGATGTGCGTGTGCGTGTGCTACTTTCAAAAAACAGGTTGACCACCGTCTTTCCACGCAATGCCGGGACTTTTTTAATCTGGCGTTGAATGACCTCTTTGAAAGCCCTGGCATTATCGAGCACAGTCAGGATATGTTGGGCTGGAATATTTTCCAGACCGAGCAGATGGTTGTAGGGAAAAGCCTGCGGAGGAGTTGTGCCCCGGGTAAAAGATTCAACATCCGTCTCATCTTTTTTAATTCTTTCTACCATTTTCATCCCTCTGTTAAAGTTTTCAAATATACACCGTCTTCACCATCAATTTCCTTAACTAATACATCCACGGTTTGGCGTGGTGTGGTCTCGATTTTTATCGAACAAAAATCCGGTTGTATGGGCAGTTCACGAAGGCCGCGGTCAACAAGGATGGCAAGACGTATGGCAGATGGGCGTCCGAGGTCGGTTATGGCATCGAGAGCGGCACGCACAGTGCGTCCGGTATAAAGCACATCGTCCACCAGAATGAGAGTTTTACCTGTTACATCAAATGGGATTTCGGTAACGCCCACCACGGGATTTGGAGCGATTTCTGAGACGTCATCTCTATATAGCGTAATATCAAGCACACCATTGGGTGGTCTGGTTTTGTATTTTTTGAGGAGGATTTTCCCCATACGTTCTGCAATGATTTCGCCTCTCTTGCGAATTCCCACAAGGGCGAGTGAAGCTTGTATGTCTTTATACCGTTGAAAGACATCATCGGCAAGGTGCTCTATTGCTGCCTGGAGTTGCCCTGCATTCATCAATTGTCTTTGTGTAACCCATTTAAGTTTTTCCGTCATTTTACCCCCCATTTCAGATTGCGGATTGTGGAATGCAATGAAAATTCACTATTCATAATTCACTATTCACTATTCCAGTGCCCTGAATCCTATATCTCTGCGGTAGTAGATGTTTTCAAAATGAATTTTCCCCACAGCGCTATATGCAATATCTCTGGCTTGTTGAAGTGTCCTGGCGACACCGGTTACACCCAGCACCCTGCCACCACTTGTGAACACATCACCGTTTTCTCTTTTGGTGCCTGCGTGAAAAACTATAACACCGGGGGTTTCTTCGGCATCTTTTATGCCCGTAATGCGCTTGCCTGTTTCGTAACTGCCTGGATACCCTCCAGAAGCAACTACCACACAAAGTGATGCGGCATCTTTCCACTTTAGTGAAATGTCACATAATCGCCCCTCAATTGAAGCCAGCATTATGTCAACAAGGTCGGTCTCAAGCAGTGGGAGTATGGGTTGGGTTTCCGGGTCGCCAAATCGGCAGTTAAACTCCAGCACCTTTGGACCTTCTTTGGTAATCATAAGCCCGGCATAAAGACAGCCCCTAAAAGGAGTGCCCCTACGGTTAAAATCCTCAAGGACAGGTCGGAAGATTTTATCTTCTACCGTTTTTTTGATTTGCCCCGTAATCACGGGAGCCGGGGCATAAGCACCCATACCACCTGTGTTTGGACCAGTATCGCCTTCACTCACTGGTTTGTGGTCCTGTGCCGGCAAGAGCGTCAGGAAGTTTTCGCCATCGCAGATTGCAAGGACAGACGCCTCCTCACCCGTTAGATATTCCTCAATAAGGACACGATTGCCCGCCTCGCCAAAAGCCTTCTGGATAAAAATTTGTTCAAGACGCGCCTGTGCCGATTTTATATCGTTATGGATACTTACACCCTTTCCCGCCGCAAGTCCATCTGCCTTGACTACAATGGGAAATTCAACATTCCGTAAATACTGGAGTGCGGCGTTCAGTGAATCACACACCTGCGCC
>CAZGKP010000069.1:0-16830 GCA_964526215.1 uncultured Candidatus Sumerlaeota bacterium | reverse complement strand
CCGGACGTTCCATCAGGAATTGATACTTTTTGAAATCGCCCCCACTCACTATCCAGAGGAAATTTTTAAGCGTGGATGGGGCTCCCCAGTTGAGTGCAGGACGCCCCGCTGCCCGCAGCGGCAAATAGAGGTATGGCAGAAGTCCCGCTAAAAATAAAAGCGCGGCAATCACGAATGTTTTTAGTAGGGGGCGTCCCGGCATCGGTTTGCGCAAAAAAATCCAGACCATCACCGCCGCCAGTGGTAATACCGTAATAGAAAGTATATGATTTGAGAAACTCAACCCCCACACTCCGAAGAAGGCATAAAAGTGCCCGCACCTCTCCCCTTTTACAAATCGCAGGAAAAGCCATATAAGAATTGTGATAAAGAACAGGTGAAGGGCATAAACCTCTGTGATTGTGGAATGAAACCAGAAAGTGCGTGAAAAAGCCAGAAGTAGCGCTCCTGCCGCCGCCGTAATGTCAGCATAGTGGGGACGCAGGAATCTATCTGCGGGCAGAATCTTGAGCGCACCACGCAGGGCAAGAAAAAAGAACGCCACCGCAATTGCCCCTAACAATGCGCATAAAAGATTTGTCCCGTAGGCGGGATTATGGCTGAATGCAAAGCAAAACAATCGCCCTAAAATCGTAAAGAGTGGATAGCCTGTGGGATGTGCAATGCCGCCGGTTGCGCACACTGCCGATAGCTCGATTCCGTCGCCCCAGAAAATCGAGGGCGCAAGTGTGCGAATATAAATCGCAAAAGCGATTGCCGCTACTAAAAATGCAAATAAAGGATTGCGGATTGTCGAAGATCGAAGATGCGCCTTGGCGGACGCGCCCTGGCGGGCAGATTGCAGATTGGAATTTGTTTGTTTCATAGAAAAGGGGTGGCTATGTCTCAAGCCTGGTTGACCAACCAACGTCGTATATCTGACCACAGTTAGGGCAGAGTAATTTAATGGTGGTGCGTTCGCTGAACCTTATGGGTTCAAGAATAATGTGAAAGCCCTTTTGATAGCCACAAATCTCGCATCTCTGAAAGAGGTGATCAACTATCTTCGGGATTTCGTCCATTTTTATCCCTCTTTTAGAAATTGCTCACCGGGTGAGCCAGGAACGGTGCGAAACAATACTTAACCAGTAAGAAGCCAGCATACATTATGTCAATCACAAATGCGACAGGAGCAACGGACACATTTAGCAGTAAATTCAACTTCCTTCCGCAAAATCCTTTTCCCATTGCCCGCACCCACAATCTAAAAAAAAACTCGCATTTTGGCTGAAACATTTCAAAATCTGCGAAACCTGCCCACCCAGGGCGTGCCTTCGGCACAATCCTCCGCGACATCCTCCTTGGCAGAATCATTCCCGAAGAAGACCTTGCGGAGCTTTGCGACGTCAACAACGATGCCGCTACCGACATTGCCGACCTCATCCAGCTCCTCACCCGGCTGTGAGGGGAATCGGATTTTGAAGTTGCGTCGAACCCGTTGAGAATCACACAGGCGCCAGGAAGGGATTGTGTGCAAGTTCCGCCGCAAATGTTGTGGCGAGACCGTGTCCGGGATAGACGAGTGACTCGGGCGGGATGATTTCTATAAGTCGCTTCAGGCTTGCCCTCATCTTTTCAAAATCACAACCGGGCAAATCGGTGCGTCCAATGCTCCCCGCAAAAAGCGTATCGCCTGAAAAAAGAACAGGCTCATCGCCCCCGCCCTTTCCGAGAAAGAAACAACATCCGCCCTCACTATGTCCGGGCGTGTGTAAGACCTGCAATTCGAGTGCGCCGACTTTCAGCACATCGCCATCGGCAAATGTGAAATCCGGTTTGTGCGGCGAAAAGGGCATTCCGAAGAGCTCCGCACCATTCAGTACGGCGCTACCCAGAAGGGGCGCATCGAGTTTATGGATACCGATGCGGGCGCCCGTTTTCTCGCGCACATATTGATTTGCGCCGCAGTGGTCGCAGTGTCCGTGTGTGTTCAAGATAAGGCGGATGTTGAGGCGGAGTTCTTGTGCCAGAGCCATTATGTCGGGAGCATCGCCGCCCGGGTCAATTACGGCAGCATCGCGGTTCTCGCCCGCGAGCAAATAACAATTAGAAGCGAGTGGTCCAACGATTATACACTGAATCGAGGCACGGATGCCCATTATTTCCGCCCCGCAAGTTTGAGGATGAGGTCGGCAAGGATTTTCCCCTCGCTGCGGGCATTTTTAATTGCTCGTTCATCCGGTGCACCGATAGCCACTGCGCCATAGTGGTCGCCTTGGTGATAGCCGGGGATAATTATCCCGTGGATGAGCCACGCCTTCAGGATATCCATCACGGTGGTTTCATTTCCGCCACCCACATTTCCGCTGGAGGCAAATGCTCCACCGACCTTCCCCTCGAAGCGTCCATGAAATTTCACGCTCTCATCGAGGAACCTCTTACATTCGGCGGACATCGTCCCATAATAAACAGGAGACCCCATAGCGATGCCGTCATATTTCAGCGCCTCCTCGGGAGTGACATCCTCTACCCGTTTCACTGTTACATCAACACCGGCATTGCGTGCACCCTCGGCTACCGCCTTCGCCAGTTTCTCCGTATTACCAGTCCGACTGTAGTAAATGACCAGGAGTTCAGGCATAATAAACCTCCTTCAATATTCTTTTCACCCGAAGTTATCGGAATCTTCTCTGCACTCCTGCCAGTTGTAAAGCTTTTTCCGGACGCCCTGTTTTCCTGATATGTTGCACCCGAAAGGTGTTCATTGGCGGATTTGTATTGACCGAAGGTATCTCTTCCGTATCCTGAAATATGTTTTTGCACAGAAGCCGGGGGGTATAGAAAAAAGATGGACAGAATGCATCTTACCTTTACGCAATGGGGAATGCGTGGGATTCTGTTTATTGTTTTTATATGTCTGGAATGGGTGGCTGTGTCGCGGTCGGCTGGTGTTCTTTTACAACGACGTGCCGTCTTTTTCGCTCGCAGCACGAATGATTTCAGCTCAAACATTGGGGCTGCATTAAGAGCCGACCCCGATAACGGCATAACGCGTCTCTATCTCGCGGGATTCTTTATGGCGAAAGGGGATTATGTGCGCGCCAGACAGGAGACGGTGTGCGCCTTGAAGACTTGTGCATCCATTGCCGCTTACAATCAGCTCGGTTCAATCGCCTTAAGCGGTGGAGACATCCTCGGCGCAAAGGAATACTTCGCAAGGGTTGTTCGCCTGTATCCCGATGACAATGATGCCCGGCTGCGTCTGGTGGCTGTGAACCTTTCACAGAATGATACCGCTTCCGCTCGCAAAAATATCGAGCAACTCCTCCTGTCTCACCCTGAAAATGTGAACGGATATTATTTCCTCGGAATACTTGAAACGATGGAGCATCATCCCGCAGCCGCCCTTGGAAATTTTCGCAAGGTTGAACGCCTAACCACAGGTGCATCCATCAAACTTTTATTTACGCCGGACAATCTATACTATCAGATGGCTTTGACAGAGTTTGCCCTGAAGGATTTGAAGGAGGCAGAGGGGCATCTGAAAAAAGCTCTTGCGCTGAAAAGTGATGTTTCTTATGTATATTTGCTCAGTCGCCTTTATGTAACACAAAAACAGTTTGAGAAAGCAAAAAACCTCTTATTGAATGGCTTAAGGACACATCCCGGTGATGGGAAATTGAAGGCGGCACTTTCTGCATTGGAAAAAATTACATCCCCGTCTCAAGAAAGGAAAAAGTGAAATGAAAAACTGGAGCAAATTATTCATCTGCTGTGCAATGTGTATGGTTATTGGTGCCTGCTCACTCCTTGGAGTCAAAAAAGGACCGGCGCCGGAAAATTTATCTCCACAAGGTAAGGTCACGATTAGATGGCGAAATGAAACCGAGCATGAGAATTATGGCTTTAATATCTATCGCGGCGAAAGCGAGGATGGTCCCTTTGTCAAGATAAACAAAGACATTATCCCCGGCGGCGGAACAACCAGTACACCAAAGGAGTATGTCTACGTTGACCAGCCACTGGAGATAGGCAAGGTTTACTACTACTATATCGAATCAATCTCCTTTGCCAATGAGAAAGAGAAAATTACGCCCGTTACAAAGGTGGTTGTAAAAACGGTTGCCGGCACCAAAGCCGGAGCCGGAAAGAAGTAGCACTTGAGCTCGTTTGCCCGTTGTGCCCGGTCAGAGTTGGACATTGTATGTTCGACGTTTGCCCATTTAGACCCGTTCAAAATTGGGTGTCTCTGCCACAGGTGGATTAATCCTATGCTGTCTACGATAGTATCTTTTCAAACTCGACTCAGCGCCTCCGCACCTCTGCGAGAGGCTTGATTTAAAATTTCGAATATCTCTGGATAGGTTTCTTTACAAATGGGGTTTTCCGGGAAAGGTTTAAGGATTGGGTTCGCGGGGATAGTGGTCTGGATAATGCTATCCGGGCTGAGTATCGCCCAGGAAGTCGAGATTCCCGATGACTTGAAGGACGATACACGGCTTTCGCGCCAGGAGCGAATCCGCCGACACGAGAAGCGCGTCCAGATCATCCTCCAGACACGCCTGAAAGCCAAGGCTGAAGAAAAGAAACGCAAACTCGAGGAGGAGACGCGCCGCAGGGCTGAACGTTACTCCCGACATAAAGAGCCCCGGACAGCTCCCTCGGAGAAATCTCCCGAATCCCTATCCACCGTGACTTCCTTCTCACCGGCATCCAGCCAGATCCTTGCACATACCATCCTTTATTTCTATCCATTTGATAAAGCCGTTATTATCGGTAAAAATTTCCTTACCGATATGGAGATATACAATCTTGTGCGTGCGGGGATAGATGAAATGTGGGTAAGTATAACCTACGACCCACGATTCATAGCGCCTATTCTCATAAACGATAACGAAATTCACCCGCTGATTGATGGCTCACCCGTTTTTAAGGTAGATACTGAAAACGGCGAGATTTTTTATAGTTGCAAATTTCAAAACCCGCAGTCTCTTGAAGGCAAAAGTATCCTGCGGATTGTCTGGAAGCCGATAAAACCCACCGACTATTGTGAGATAAGTTTTGACCTGTCCGAGAATCGCACCGCCCTTATCTCCGATGGCAAAAATATCCTGGGGAATCCCAATAGCACCGAAGACGGTATTATTCCCACAGGTATAGCGATTCGCCCGTCCTCCACGAAGGGGCAGGATAAATTCCAGATAGACCCCGCTTTTGAAAGTGCCTTTGGCAAAAAGTTGCCAGCCGAGCAGCCGGGGTACATCACGTTGCGCCTCGAATGCCTCGCACACTCCGCAAGGGTGGGAGAAACATTCGACGTATCCGTCTTTATCTCTAATCCCGATGCAGAGATTTTCGATAATGTAGGTCTCTGGATAAGATACGACCCGGAGATTCTCAAGGTTGTAGATTGGGACAGGCGAAACTGGATTAGTGAGGGCATAAATATTCAGGACGGTTTTGCGCGTAAGAAGTACCCATTCAATTACCACCTGAGAAACGAAGCGAATAATTACACGGGTGCAATTGACTATCGTATGGGAATCTCGCAAATAATATCCCTGCCGACCGGAGAGCTGGCTCGAATTCGCTTTCGTGCCCTTGCCTCGGTGCAAAAAACTGAAATCTACTTTGCGCACAGAGGAAATTCGCGTTTCCCCAATACATCCATCACCTCAATGGGGCAGGAATTACTCGACCCACGCCAGTGGCAGGAGCGAAACCTTCGCGGCACCACCATCCATATTACCGAACACTGATATGAACTCTGGACGTCGCTTTGTAGAAAGTTTACGGCTGTCGCTCGAACACCAAGACTCATAATGATTTTGCCTTATTCCACCCGCCGCAAAATAGACTCCATCCTTCAAAAAGAACGCGGCACAATTCATAAGGTCTTCGGCTCTCTTCCCTCCGTAGCCGTATGTTTCCCGAATTCGTATTATCTGGGCACATCAAACCTCGGTGTGCACTTTTTGTATGAGCAAATTAACAAAAGGGATGACTGGCTGGCAGAACGCTTCTTTGCCGACATTGTCCCGCTGGTATCCCTCGAAAGCCAGCAACCCCTTAACCGTTTCGACATTATAGCGTTCTCGGTCGCCTTCGAGCTGGACTTCGCAAACCTGCTGGAGATGCTTAAATCCGCACACATCCCCTTAAGGCGAGAAGAGCGCTCCCCTTCCGACCCACTCATCGTCGCCGGTGGCGTCGCCATCAGTATGAACCCGCTCCCCTTATACGATTTTGTTGACCTGCTCATAATCGGTGATGGTGAAGAGACCCTCGATGTTTTACTCGATGCATATCTTGAAGCCGGAAGGGATAAGGGGTACTGCATAAGGGGATTGAAGGGGAGAGACGGCTTTTTCATACCTGAGGCGGGTGCCGAGTTACGCCCAACGATTCCGCGGCGTGCCCTATGCGCCAATCTCAATAACTACCCGCTGGCAAGTGCCTTTGTGTCGCCCGAAACCGAGTTTGCAAATACCTGTCTCATTGAGATAGCAAGGGGTTGTCCATTCAATTGTGCATTCTGTTATATCGGGCATAATCAGAATCCCTTTCGGGTGCGCAGTTTCGTAACTATAAGGGAAATTATTAAAGAAAATCGCGTCCTGACAAATCGCTTCGGGCTTGTTTCATCCGCTGTTACATCGCACCCCGAAATCGAGGAGATTTGTAGGTGGGGATTGCGCGAGGGGCTGATTTTTTCTTTTTCTTCTTTGCGAGCAGACAATCTCCCGCCCGTTCTCCTCGAAGTCCTGCGTGCAGGCAGACAGCGCACTCTAACGCTTGCTCCCGAGACCGGCTCCGATGCCTTCCGCCGCACAATCAATAAGAACCTCACGAATGAACAAATACTCGAAGCGGTGCGCAATGCATTTGCGGCGGGATTTACCAATGTCAAACTGTATTTTATTCTGGGACTGCCTGGAGAGGGCAAAAGGGAAATCACGGAATCTGTGGAACTAGTGAAGGCGGCGCAGGGCATCCTTTTAGAAGAAGGAAAAAAGAAGGGGCGTACCGGAGAGATTATGGCGGCTATATCTTTTTTTGTTCCAAAGCCGGGAACCCCGTTTGCAGAAGAGGTGATGCCCGATGCCTCAGACCTCAGGCGCAGACAACAGGCATTTGTGGCGGCGCTGCGCCCCATTCCGCACATCCGTGTGCAAACCGCCAATCCTTATGAAGCGATAGCCCAGATGCGGCTCTCGACCGGCGGGCGAGATGAGGCCGAACTGCTACTCAACAAAGTAAACAAGAGGCTCTCCTGGAAAGCCGCCCTGAAGACATCAAAATATTAATTCGGGTAATATCTTGGTGCTATGGCACCGGATATGACAAGGCAGATTATACCGTCAAAGTATTTCGAGATGTTTCAGAATTATAGTTAATTTGCATCAGTTGCATAAAATGACCATAATTACGGGCAACGAAGGAACCATTAAATCTCAAAGAATACAAAAATGCTAAAGTCTATTTGAGACTTTGCCGAATTATATTTCCAGGACGACCGGTAGAATCATTGGACGACGGGCGGTCTGCTTCTTGAGGAATTTCTTTAATGCCCTGCGGAGTTCAGCCTTCACCACGCCCCAGTCCTCCCTGCTCTCCTTATCACATTCGGAGAATGCCTGAAGCACAACCTCCTTTGAGCGGTTGATGAGGTCTTCATTCTCCTCCACAAATACAAATCCACGCGTTACGATATATGGACCGGCGGCGACGTCGCCTGTGTGTCTGTCAATTGCCAAAATCGCTATCACCATCCCATCCTGCGAGAGGTGGCGGCGGTCACGAAGGACAACCTCTCCCACATCGCCGATGCCCTTGCCATCTACAAGAATCCTGCCCGCCTCCACATCTCCGGCGCGCCGCACCCCCTCATTATCGAATTCCAGAACCGCACCATCCTCAAGAACAAATATCGAGTCCTCCGGCATACCCACCTCCATCGCCAGTGCCCTGTGGGCATTCAGGTGGCGGAATTCCCCATGAACGGGGATGAGATACCGGGGGTGCGTGAGCTGGATGAGGTGTTTCATATCATCGCGATACGCGTGTCCCGATGCGTGCACGTGCCCAATCCATTCATAATAAACCGTTGCGCCACGCCTGGATAAATGATTTATCATCCCAAGGATTGCCTTTTCATTTCCGGGTATGATGCGTGCAGATAAAATGACAGTGTCTCCCTTTTCGAGATGCAACCATTTGTAATCGTTAAGGGCAATACGCGACATCACCGAAAGGGGTTCGCCCTGACTCCCCGTTGAGAGCAAAAGTCGCCTTGTCGGCGGTATGGATTCTATCTCTCTCACATCCCGCAGCCGCATCTCCGGCACACGTAGATAACCCATCTCATCTGCTATCCCCAGGTTCCTCACCATATTTAGACCGGTAACGAAAATTTCTCTGTCGTATTTTACGGCGAGGTCGAGGATTGTCTGGATACGATGGATGGAAGATGCAAAGGTTGATACAACGATTGTGCGCTCTGCCTTGCGAAAGAGTATGTCGAGTGTGGATGCAACCTCTGTCTCCGATGGTGTGCTTCCTTCACGTTCAACATTTGTGCTGTCGGCAAAGAGCGCAAGGACACCATTCTCCCCATAGGATGCAACGGTATGATAGTCGTAATAATCCCCCGGACGCGGGTTCGGCTCAAATTTGTAATCTCCCGAGAAAATTAAGTTCCCCACAGGCGTCTCGATTGCCAGTCCAACGGCGTCGGCTATGCTGTGCGTTACACTGAACGGGACGAGTGTGAACGCACCAAGTGTTAATGGGCAGCGCGGCGTAATCTCTATCAGTTCGACATCGCCATCCATATTAAACTCCTTGAGTTTCACACGCACGAGACCAAGCGTAAGTGACGTTCCGTAAACGGGCACCGAGAGCTGCGGCAGGATGTATGGAAGTGCGCCTATGTGGTCTTCGTGTCCGTGCGTGAGGACGATTCCGCGAACCTTCTGACTTCGTTCCAGGAGATAAGAGATGTCCGGAATCACGAGGTCTATGCCGAGCATCTCGGATTCGGGACACATCTGCCCGCAGTCAATGACAACGATGTCATCATTGTATTCAAGGACGAAGGAATTCATCCCGATTTCGCCAACTCCGCCCAGAGGTATGGCACGCAATACGCCGCTTTCCTCGCGCATCATCGTAGAAATCTCGGCTTCGGTTTCCGTCTCTTCAACAATCGTCATCTAACACCTCATAATAATTCAGCAATCTGTAACACTTTAGCAGTATGAAAAAATGTATAATATCCGGCAGGATAATCCACCTCGGGTAAAAATATCCAATCCGCCTGCGGTGGAAACTTTGAACGAACAAACGGGCTAACGGACCAACCGAAATTATCCCAGCACGTCTTTTTTCATTTCGTTCAGGGATTCCTTAAAGCGCTCAAAGAACCCCTTTTCTTCAGAGACCGGTTTTTTATTTCCAAGAGCGGCGAATTCGCGCAAGAGTTCCTTTTGCCTGGAAGTGAGTTTTGTCGGGGTATGGACAATTACGCGGACATACTGGTCGCCGAATGCCGCTTCATTACGAGGCATACCCCGCCCCTTCAGACGGAATCTGTAATACGTTTGGGTGCCTGCGGGGATTCGGAGTTTCTCCGGTCCGTGCAGTGTCGGGACTTCAATCTCGTCGCCAAGGGCTGCCTGTGTGAAGGAAATAGGCACCTCGCAGAGGATGTCGTCATTTCTACGCTCAAAGAACGGATGTTCCTTGACCGATATGACTACATAAAGGTCGCCGTGCGGTCCTCCGTGCGGACCAGCCTCACCCTCGCCCCGCACCCGCAATTGCATCCCCGTATCAATACCTCCGGGGATTTTTACCTTTACTTTGACTCTTTTGTAAACACGACCATCGCCACCACATACCTTACAGGGCTTATCAATTATCTTCCCCTCGCCATTGCACATATCGCAGGTGGTGGCGATGCTGAAGAATCCCTGAAGGAGACGGATTTGTCCCCTGCCTCCGCAGCGCGGGCAGGTTCGGGGATGTGCCGCCGGTCCCAGTCCTGAACCAGCGCATTCCTTGCAAGTCTCAAGTCTCCTTACGGTGAGTTCTACCTCCTTGCCGGAGAACGCCTCTTCGAGCGTGAGGGAATAACGAATCTGAAGGTCGCGTCCCCTGTTTATGGTGCGCCGCGTTGGTCTCGCCCCGCCAAAGAAGGCGTTGAAAAAACTGCCGAATATATCCTCAATATCGCTGAAGTGTGAAAAATCCTGCCACGTGAATCCACTACGGGCAAATGTCGCCTTCACACCCTCGTGCCCATACCGGTCATAGAGTGTGCGTTTTTCAGGATTCGACAGAATCTCATAAGCCTCGCTTGCCTCCTTGAATTTTTCCTCCGCCTCTCTATTATGAGGATTGCGGTCAGGGTGATACTTTAAGGCAAGCTTACGATAGGCTTTTTTTATGGCAGATTCATCAGCGTTGCGAGGAACGCCCAGAACCTCGTAGTAATCTTGCTTTTCCATTGCGGGAAGCTAAAAAATCGGGAAATTAGGAATATCAGGAAAAAAACAAAGGAATTATGTCCATAAGCCGGTGCCTTTTGCAAGTTCAAAAACCCCCGATGTATCATTTCCATATTTCATCAAGTTGCCCGAAGTGGAGGAAAATGTTGATGATTTCATCTGCGGAGAGGGGAACGGGGGTGACGGTTGGGTCTTCGAGATGCCCCGTTATGTGGAATTTCAATGCTGCCTTTCCCATAAGTTCCAGTAGATTCGTCAGTTGCTTGATAACGGGGAGATTCAGGAGGTATCTTTTCCGGAAAATAAGGAAGCAGATGATGTCTAACTTTTCGTGGAAATCAACCGAACCGGTGGCGCTCATATTCCCGATTGTGCTTGCAAACTCAATGTCCCGGAGGTGCACAGTGCCGTCGGCAATCGTAATCTTACCCTTTATCTTTGTGAAAGTGATATCGTCGAAGAGTGTGGAATGAAGCGCATCGCCCAGTCCCATCAATATAACATTGCTGATGAAGTGACTGTGCTTGATGAAAAAATCGGCACTTCCGTTTATGGTATCCGGTTTTTTTGCCTCTCCTGCAATGGTTACGGTAGAAGTGGCAATGCCCGTGAGATTTTCCTTCTTCCCTCGCAGGGCGGTTAGAAGCGGCTGGACTTCAACATCCTGCGTCTGTCCCGTTACTCCATAATAGAAAGTCCCGGTGGGAAATATGAAATTGGCGGAACCCTCAATCTTACCGCCGTAGGCATTTGCCGAAAGCTCCTCGAGGGAGAATTTATTCGGGGCATAGGCGTAATAATTATATATGAAGTGGGAGTAAATCTGTTTACCTTCAAGGCGCCCGAAATGCATTTTGTCGGCGAAGACCGTCCCATCAACCTCGATAGTGGGCGAAGATGATGTGAGGTCCTGCATCGTGTTGCGGAAGGCATTGGGATTACGCCCGCCCCATTGCCCCGTCCACTCGCCCAGAAAGGGTTCGGGCGCATACAGCTTAAATTTGATAAGGGGAGGTGTGGAATGAAATTTTACCAAACACTCTCCCGTGCAATCCTGGGTCCTCCCGCACCAGAGCTTAAGGTCGCGGGTTTTGATGCCTCGGTCGGAGAATGTCATAATGCCATTTATGTGGGTGATGTCAGCGGGCATATCTTTATATGAAAGGGATGCGCCAGAGGCTCGGATGGCTCCGGTGAAACTATACCTGAGGTTTTCCGGGAATCGCAGATTTTTAATTTCGGATATTAGATTGGGTGCAGCGAGGAGAATCTCAGATGAGACTTCGAGTGTTCCGCTACCGCGAAAGTCTCTTGAATAGAGCGGGAGGGCTTTGCGCATCTTTTCAATATCGAGGTCGCAACCGAGGCTTATGCGAAGCGAGTCGGTGTCGAGTTTTCCCTTTGCCCCGAAATTCATCCCAGCAAATTTGCCCTCAAATTTTTCGAAAAGTATGTGCCCGGGGTCGAAATGGATTCTCCCTCCGAGACCCTTGATGCGACCTCTGATGAAGGGCTGATTCACATAAAATGAGATGTCTTGAAAGGTAACGCCACCGGTGCAAGAGAGTTTGTGCGGGGCAAGTAGTGGTCCGTGAAGTTTAATTTGCATTGCGGCATTGCCCTTGAGTTTGCCTGACAAAAGGCGCCGGCGAAAGACTTCGGGGGCAAACTCAAGCAGGTTTTTGATGTCGCCCTCGGTGGCAATTCTTGCAGTTATTATGGGGGATTTCCAGAAGTGAGTCTTTCCCTCCACAGCGCCATCGGCACTGAATGCGGCGCCGGGTAGCGAGCCTTTGAGTTTGCTGAATTTGATACTATTGCGCCTTATCGTAAACCGAGCACAGAGATTGTGTATCTCGCCGGGTAATGCCGGGTGTTTCAGGAGGGTGTCATTGAGTTCAACAGAACCTGTAAGGCGAACGAGTGTGGCACTGGTGATTTCCCCCTTTTTAGCCAGATGCATCTCGACTATGCCCTTTGTATTCAAAAGCCCCGAAATGAAGCAGTTTCCCAAATCGTATTGCTGCTTAATCATTGTAAGGACATCGGTGGCGTTAAGTCCGGCGCGCCAGGAGAGTAACAATTTCTCAGGGTGCCAGACATCATTATCCCCCAGAAGCGAGCCATCCAGAAAGACGTCCCCGCCTCCGAATTTCCCCGAGATATGACTGAACGCGAGTGTGCGGTTATTAAAAACAATCTGTCCGGCGAGGTCGGTTAAGGGAAGTGGATAGCCCTGATGGCGCACGGCGACATTGGAAAATTGCAGCACCCCGCGGAATTGTGTGCCTTTCAGATTTGTCAATTTCCCCGTCGCAATCATAGAGAGGTTGAGGGAGTTCGGCTGGAGCTCAACAATTACTTCGGGTGGTAGAATCAATCGCTTGAGACTTTTCGCGACCCGGCGTGGGATTGCCCGATGCTCCATAAAGGCGGAAAAGGCATAATTATCTTTCAGAACGATACTGCCCGCGAGTGTGAGCCGGGAATCGGCAAGGAGGAGTTTTGCCCGCCCTATGTTGAGTTTACGTGCGGGTATCTCGAGATTGCCCCCGGCTGTGAGGTGAATTTGATCTTCATAAAAAGATTTTGCAACTCCAGGGATGGAGAGCGAAAAATGTCCGGTGGAGAGGGTATGCCGATAACGTATTGAGGAGGGATAGCATTCGAGTTCTTCATCGAGGCTCAAGTCCGCCGCCTCAATCCTGAAGCCGCTTTTGGGGATTGTCTTTTCCGAAAGCAACAGATGCGAGAGGCGAATCTTTATATGGGCGGGTGAGCCATCGCGACGAAGGCTCATAATTGCGTTGAATCCGCCGTCTAACTCGGAGCGTAGATTTCCCTCTGCTGCAATCCGGCGCAGACCCTCCCAATCAGATGTGAGAACGATGCGCAGGGGGGTGATTCGTAAGAGGCGCCTTTGTTCACCCTCCGCCTCTCCGACAGAGTGGAAATTAACATTGAGTGCGGCAAGGTCTATTCGCACCCTTGATATGTGGAATTTAGGTTGGCGGCGCCCGGCGGCGAGTATTTGCCGAAGCAGGGGAACGATGTGCCGGTATTTCTCATCAATAGTGAGGCGATTTTCCCGCAGAATGAAGGGCAGTTCAGTCGCACAGGTGAAACAGAGTTCGCGCACTCTTTTTGGCAGAGCAGAGATAAGGCTTGCGGGAGAAAAAGACAGAACGACCCCGGATATGGAGAGCGGCTTACCCGATTCGTTTGGTGGCGGCACAATCACTTCCGGCAACACCAGGCGCCCCCGTGCAAGGAAGAGAGATGCCTCGCGAATAATTACGGGTCTGCCGAGCTCCCTCGCCAGCGCCTCCTCTAAACGCCTGTTCAACCACACGCCCGATACCGGGAAGAAATAAAAAAATACAAACAGCAAAAGCACCATAAGCGCCGCATATAGCGGCACCCGCAACAGCCACTTCTGATAACGTTTCAGTTTCATTAACCTAAAGCATTGAGCAGGTGAAAAACCGCGGGGATATTATTTCCAAAAACCCGCCGATTGTGATAATCACATTTTTCGTAACGGGTGCACATCACTTTTGTCCGCAATGCGGTTTGTAGCGCCACCTCTATGCGAAACTAACCCGCTTCTAACACGCTGAAACGGGAACTACGAACTAAACTGACGTGCACCCTTTGAAATGATAGTTCGATATAGGACTAATTTCAGTGATTTCAAGAGTTTTTCCGCCTCTTTGAAGGCTTGTGTCCCATGGCTACTTCTACCACCCCAGACGGCTAACCTCCCGGTATTCCCCCGCTGGAATGATAATGATGAATTGTGAACTGTGAATTATGAATGAGACGTAATCTCCGGGGGAATCTCAATTCACCATTCACTATTCTTCATTCATATAACCAGACGGACTCTCAGGATTTCACGAGTCAGGGAGAGCCGGGAGGGGATTTATGGGGAGGCTTCCGGTGCGGGGCAGGGGGAACATCCGGGCTTTGTGATGGTGGCAGAATCCGCCCTTCATCTCCGGGGAGTTGCTCCGGTGGCAATTTACCTGGTGCGGGCGGTGACGGCGGGAATTCGGCTTTTATCTCCTCAAAGAATTCGGGATGCCGTTCCCGAATACGTTCCACGACATCACGCAGGGTCATCAGTTCACGCTCGGAACGTTCCAGCTGACCCCGCAGGAAATGCAACTGTTTCTGGAGGCGAATCAAACGCCCCGTAATCCCTGCCCCCGGGTATTCGAGCCTACCCTTACCCTCGAAACCGGGTCCTTTGCGTAAACTCCGGTATTTGCCAGGATGCCACGCCTCGGTTTCAGGCGGGCGCTTGCCGTTGTGGCTGGTGCGAAGCTCTGGCGAAAATAATGCCCCGGCGTTCTTGTCGAGGAGTTCAAAGCCTGCCCGAATGTTTTCTACCTCCTTGAGCTGGTTCTCGAGGCGACGAATCTTTTTTGCCGGAAGCCCCGATTTCTTTGCCAGCCGAATTTGTCTCTCGATATCTCCCTTCTCACCGTTGAGGAAACGATATGTCTGTGCCTTGTGGCGCAGGAGGTTCTGAACTATGCGGCTCTGCTCGCCGGCAAGCTTGCGGTCCTGTTCAAAGAGGGTGTGTAAATCTCCCGCCGTCTTTTCCAGTTCCCGCCTGAGGAGGAGATTTGCGGGGCTGATAATTTCCTCATCAGCGTGCTCTTTGAGACCGGCGAGGCGGTTGAGGAGTCTATCCTCTTTCTTTTGAATCCCTGCACGTTTGCGAATCAGGGTTTTCAATCTCTTCAGCGACTCCCGGATATTCCCAGGCGTAACGGGTTTTGAGGATTTTGAAGTTCGGGCGACTGACTCTTTCATATCGGAGGCGGGCTTTGCCTTATCCGGTCCGGAGGCGGCGATATTTTTCACCAATAAAAGTGCCCCAAAAGGAACAGCAAAGGCAAACCAGATGTACCTTCTGGTAAACAATCTCTGCGGTTTTTTTGAGCAATTCATAACCAAGTCCCTTCTTTTTACTAAAGTTACGACTTACTAAATTTACGGCAAGATATACACCTTTTTTCGGGTATATAGACAAAATAAAATGGGGCAAGAACTGTGCCCGCTTTCCCCCGCAATCCCTAAATCCTTTTCGCAGGGACGAATCAGACACCGGCGGCGATGCTGCGCAAACGGGCTATGCGCTCTGATGTGGGCGGATGCGTGTCAAAGAGCTTACTGGCGCGCTTTTCTAAGGACTTTATGGGATTTACAATATAGAGGTGTTGCGTAGCACGATTTGCCACCTCCAGGACATCAGGGTCTTTTGAGATTTTCTCAAGTGCGGAAGCCAACCCTTCGGGGTAGCGAGTCATCTCCGCAGCGGATGCATCGGCGAGGTATTCACGCTGCCTCGACATCGCCAGTTGTATAATCAGTGCAAAAATCGGCGCGATGATAGAAAAAATAACGGCGATAAGGAAAATAATAGCCTGTCCCTGACCCCCGCGACCGCTCGAACGCCGCCGCCTCCCTCCGGTACCGCCCCACCACAGCCACCTGCGAAAATAGTCGCAGAGCAACGCAATCACACCAACCAAAACCGCCATCAGCATCGCAAATCGGATGTCGTAGTTCTTTATATGAGAGAGTTCGTGAGCCATCACCCCCTGGAGCTCATTGCGCTTGAGTTTTTCAAGAAGCCCGCGTGTAATTGCAACGGCGGCGTGCTCGGG
Source organism: uncultured Candidatus Sumerlaeota bacterium (assembly GCA_964526215.1). Classification (GTDB taxonomy): domain Bacteria; phylum Sumerlaeota; class Sumerlaeia; order MWCT01; family MWCT01; genus CAZGKP01. Next base: position 659 of record CAZGKP010000069.1, on the reverse strand, counting down.
GTCGCGCCCGGTGGCAAATGCATTCGGCGCAGTGTCATCAATTATGTAAATGTCCGGCATCGGCAAGCCTGAAGCGATTGTGAGTTCCTCGACAATATTATACAATTGTGGCGCATCGGGTTTCTGTATTTTTTTCGCACCGGAAACCCCCAGAACAATCGAACGCCCGCTGAACCAGCCGACCAACAGCATAACTACCGCAACAATACCCGCAACGATAAGTCCACCCTCTGGCGAGCCCCAGGATGCCTCCCCGATTGCGCCACCAACCACAATCAACAGGATAAACATCAGTAATATCAAAAGAAACGAATTACGTTTATTTCTGGCAATAAGGTCATACATAATTTAGTCATCAACAATTGCCGACTGTAAAGTAATCAGCCAGCATCAGGAAAATGGTGAAACATCCGGTATGCAGGATGCAATCATTTTTTTACCCGCCAACCGCCCCCCTCTAATTATATACAACCCACCGATGGCGCGCCTTCGGCGTCATAAGTTGTATGCATATCTTCCTCCCTCTTCATCTCCATCTCCCTCTTCATCTCCATCTCCGTATCTTGTCGCAGACGCGCCCCTGGCGGGCTTTTTCCTGCGCCATGCGACGAATTCAATCGCCCGTTTGTAAACCTTAGAGTTTTTCATGCGAAAAGAAC
>CAZGKP010000068.1:12871-17009 GCA_964526215.1 uncultured Candidatus Sumerlaeota bacterium | reverse complement strand
GCGATGTCTGTAAGACAGACATTATGTGTCTGTAAGGCATCTGTAAGACAGACATCATGGGAGCAGATGTCAAAGTGCAACCTGCCACCCACCGATGGCGCGTCTTCGTCCTCTGGCTCTTTTTTTGACCTTGACTTTTCTGTGCCTCAAAGGGTAAATTTTCTGTTTCCTTTGTGGTTGAGACCAAGGCGTAATCCTCGCTACCGCTGCTTACTGATTCTATGATGAAAGGATGAAAAGAATGCCTCTGCCTTATCCGAAGAAAATTTCTCTTGGACACTTCCCTACTCCGGTTGAAAAACTTGCTAAACTGAGTGAGAAGCTCGGCGTTGAACTCTATGTGAAACGCGATGACCTCACCGGTATGGAACTATCCGGCAATAAGGTGCGCAAACTGGAATATCTTTTGTGTGAGGCGCTGGATGAGGGCGCGGATACCATTATCACCTGTGGTGGGCTTCAGTCGAACCACTGCCGCGCCACTGCCGCTGCATCCGCGCGCCTGGGGCTTAACTGCCACCTGATTTTGCGCAGCGAGACATCTTCCCAGCCATACGATGGGAATCTCTTTCTGGATAAACTCTTTGGCGCCGAGGTCTCTTTCGTTTCCCCGGATGAATTTGTGGAAAATGAAGATGCGATTATTGAGGATATACTTAAGGGATTTCGTGCTAAGGGGCGAAAGCCGTTTTATTTCCCGGTGGGTGCATCTGTGCCGATGGGGTGCTGGGGTTATGTGGAGGCATTTGAGGAGACGGTGGGGCAGTTAGATGCGATGGGAATCGGTGGTGCGCATTTTGTAACGGCTGTCGGTTCAGGCGGAACGCAAACGGGGCTTGTGCTGGGGCGTGCACTGATGAATCGCCCGGAATTTAAGATAACGGGCTTCAATGTATGCGATACGGCGGAATATTTCAAAAAAGAGAACGCAAAACTCCTCCGCGAGACAATCGAGCGCTTTAGTCTGCCCGTCAGCATAGAGGAGCAAGCATTCGATATCATTGATGGCTATGTCGGTCCGGGTTATGCGATGAGCTATCCTGAAGAGATTGAGACAATAAAGATGGTGGCAAGGCGCGAGGGATTGGTGCTTGACCCCGTTTATACAGGAAAGGCATTTCACGGGCTTTTGTCAGAGATTGCAAAAGGCACATTTAGCAAAGATGAACCTATAGTATTCTTCCACACGGGTGGAATTTTCGGACTATTCCCGCAGAGAGATGCATTTCTGTTTTAGTCTGCTACGAAGATTTATTTTTGACAGGATTAACAAGATTCACAAGACTTACAACCATTCCATCTACTGTTCGTGCCGTAAGCCGAAAAATCCTGTCCATCCTGTCTAAAGATTAAACCCATTTTTCCCGCCAGAGGCGGACACTATGCCGAAGAGTTATTATATTGAAACATACGGATGCAGTCTCAATATTTCCGATACAGAGTACATGGAGGGGCGGCTTCAGGGAGCGGATTTTGTCCGCGTGGATACCCCGGATGATGCCGATGCCATCATCATCAATACCTGCACCGTAAAGGACAGGACATACCGCACATTCGTCAAGCGTCTTTTTGCCCTTGAGGAGTTGCGGAGGCGGCGCGCCGATGGGCAGTCTCTTGCCATCGTTATTGCGGGCTGCATCCCGAAGGCAAACCGCGATGACCCTGTTCTTTTGCCTTATGCCTGTCTGGGGACAGATGCAATCGGTGAGATAGCCGAGGTAGTGGAGGCGGCATTACGCGGAGCATCTCCAAAATGCATCGAGCCGGAACTCGCCGTCCCCCGCCTGAATCAACCCAAATGCCGCCGTAATCCGGTTATTGAGATTCTGCCGATTGCGAAGGGGTGTCTGGGGGAGTGTGCATATTGTCAGACGCGGCTCGCACGCGGCAGGCTTGAGTCATACCCGGTGGAGGAGATTCTTTGTCAGGCAGAGAGTGCACTGCGGGACGGCGTGAAGGAAATATGGCTGACGGCACAGGACACGGGCGCTTACGGTCTGGACGTCGGTTCCTCGCTGCCCGACCTTTTGAGGGCACTGTTGCAACTGCCGGGGGATTTTCGCATCAGAATCGGTATGGGAAATCTCAATTTCATAATAAGATACATAAACCAGCTCCTCGAGCTCTTCAGCGATGAGAGATTATTTCGGTTTTTGCATCTGCCGCTCCAGAGCGGTAGCGACCGTATCTTGCGCGCAATGAACCGCCAGTATGCTGTTGGGCAATTTTTAGAGATATGCGAGGCGATTTGCGAGCAGTATGCCGATTTCTCTGTTGCAACGGATGTTATTGTGGGTTTTCCGGGCGAGACAGATGAGGACTTTGAGCGGACGCTGGAGGTTCTGGAACGGATTCACCCCGCCGTAGTGAATCGTTCAAAATACAGTCCGCGCCCGCATACACCCGCGGCGCATTTGCCACAGATTCCCTCAGCGGTCATTTCAGAACGTTCGAGGCGGCTGACGCGAGTGGTAGAACGTCTCTCGGTTAAGCATAATCGTCGCTGGCTCGGTAAGTTATGCACAGTCCTCATTGACGACAGGAAAAAAGCCGGAAGCGTCGTTTCGCGAAATGCATCATATAAACCCGTTGCCATTCCCATAAACGGCAAAATAAAGGGAGAGGCGTCCCGATTACGCCCCGGCAACTTCTGCGCTGTGGAAATAACAAAGGCGGAGACATTTCATCTAATAGGGCAGGTTTGTAACGCACCGATAGAGGCGAGAAAGGACTCATACAAGCAAGAAGTATTTTGCCCGGGAGGTAGTCATTTTTTACGCATTGGAAGCCATTGGCGAAATGGAAAGAAAGCAAAGAACTGCTTGACAATACAGGGGAGATAAAGTGAATTTCTCCTACGGTTTTTATATGGGAATATGATCCATAGATGTGTTTTCAAAGATGTGGATTGACCCCGATTGCCCCAGTTATTTTACACACGATAAATACTGCCCCCCAGCCGTGGTGCGTATAGTTTATAAAGGATATAGATTGACCCCGAATATGTTACGTTTGAAGGCACGAAATTAATACCGGGAGGCTTGCGGACTTACCTTGGCTATCATATTTTTGAGGAAAAGGAGAGGACAGAATGTCTCCAGACTTGAAAGAATTTGAAACGCAGGTACTCAAGCTTACACTCAAACAGCGGGCTGAACTTGCCGAGCAACTCATCGCGAGTCTTGACGCCATCGATGATGAGGAAAGTGAGCGGCTCTGGGTGGAAGAAGCGGAAAGGCGGTATCAGGAGTATAAGAAAGGGAATATTTTAAGTCACCTTGCGCAAGACGTTTTTCGCGACGCCAATGCCAAACTAAAATGAAACCAGTCCGTTTCCTTCTACCAGCCGAGCAGGAAATGCTCAACGCAGCCCGGTTCTACGAGTCCCAAGCCATACACCTTGGTGAGGACTTTCTGTCAAAAGTTCAGAGTGCGGTCAAAGACATCGCGGAGAATCCCGAGCATTGGCCTGTCATTCGCCTCAACGTCCGAAGGCGCCTTGTTCACCGGTTTCCCTATGGAATTCTCTACCGAATTAATCATGATGAAATTGTCGTCCTCGCCGTCATGCATCTTCATCGGCATCCGAATTACTGGATCAGCAGAATTTAACTTTCGTGGTATTAGGGGTCAAACACCCCGAATTGTTCAAATAAACTTCTTGGAAATGGTGGATTCCCCAAATCAAACTGTTCAGGGTGTCTGACCTCAATTCGTGTCCTTCAACCAGAATCGAAATTTATGGCAAGTCATTGAACAGATTTTGGTGGGGCAGAGGAGTAACATTTTCATAGACTCTGAATAGCCATTGTTCACATCTGTAAATCCAAGCCTTCCAAGAACGTTCCATATGATTGCGCTCTACGCCTAATTTTGTCCACAATTTTTCGACAAGCTCGGGCTTTCGAATAAGCATTGAGTAAGCCTGGTTGTTAATCGCTACATCATCAAGAGCAAAGCACAAGGGCACATTAAGAAGGAATTGCTTTTGTTGCAGGACGCCTTCATTGTTGTCAGCAATAGTCCCCGCGAGTTCGTGGATATTCAAAGCCATATAGTATGCCGAAAGCGCTGTACGGTAGTCTGATTCATTCCCAAAGAGTTCGCATAACCAACTCCATCGCTGAGCAGCTCCTGA
>CAZGKP010000068.1:0-12861 GCA_964526215.1 uncultured Candidatus Sumerlaeota bacterium | reverse complement strand
GTGTATTTCCCTCCGAATGATTTTGGCCCTCCAATCAAATCACGAAACTGCCAGATACTTAGGGATTGCCCATAAGCATTTTTTATTTTCATATCTGCAAGTGCCATAGCAAGAGCAAGTTGACCTGTTGACAAACACATTGCTCCATGAAGTCCTTGATAAATGTAACCAAGTGTTCGGGGGAATTCAGGTAATGTGATGAAAACTGTACGATTCCAACCTGGTATATTCAATATATCATAAAATAGTGATTTCTGGTCTTTGAGTTCTTTTCTCCCTGATTCAATGCCTGTAAGTGCTATCACAATGAGGGGAGAGAATCCATCAATCGCTTCGTCCACTTTATAAGAATCTTCTATGTTTTTCGGAGGATTATTCTGATATTTTTGTCTCCAATTGAACAGCGATTTAAATGCAGGACCTTTAGTGCGCTTTACCAATTGTCTCCATCCTACGAAGTCACCAACACGAGCAAGTTCTACGGCAGTTCGGTAAATTTTAGAAGGGTCCTCCACTTCAGCGGGGATTGTCGGAAGTTTGCTTGATAATGAAACTTTCTTTGGGGCTTCATCATCAGAGGGCAAGATAGCAAAAGGATTCTTACCCAACGGAGGCTTTTCTGAAGCGGGAATCTTGTGAAGTTCTTTGAGCAATTCCTTAAACTTCTCCCCGAAACGAGAATCATCTCTAAAGTCTATATAATAACGAGACCCAAGAAATTTTGGAGCAAAATTATCTCCTGTTGATTAACGGATTATGGGTATAAATTTATTTGTACCTAAATTCCTCACAAGTTCAGCAGTAACAATCATTTTTTCATATCCAACGCCACCGATACCTTCGTTTGCTTTTCTCACATATTCATCCGTACAGATAACAAGAACTCTCTCGGAAGAACTTAGCCGATCCTCCATAAAACGAGTTACATCATCCCCCAGGCTCAAATCCCATTGATCCAGAATAGCATCAATCCCATTGCCCCTGAGTTTCGTAGCCAGTTTTGCCACCCACTGTTTGTGAGCAGGTGAATCATGGGAATACGAAATGAATACTACCGGTGCTTCCGACATTATAGTCCCCAATCTACAGAAATTGTGCTTTAGGTTCAAACTTTCGTTTTGCGGTTTCCCTCACTTGGAAAAACATAGATGCTATCATCTGTGGAATTTTGCTCCCAGTTTTCCGTTTTATTTCTTCATTTATTGCCTGAACAAAATCTTAGCCAAAGATCGGAGTTATTATTAAAGCAACTGATAGGTGCGGATAATTTCCACCTCGCTTATGTCATCAAAATCCTTGTCCTGAGTCCAGAGGGGGATTTTTCTCTTTAGAGCAAGGGCGAGGATGTCTACATCTTTTGGGTCGCGCTTCTCGATTAAACGACGTGCTTGGGGGATGGCGTCTTCATAATCAGAATCGCTGACGACTCGTATGGGCAACATCTCCAGAGCCCGTAAAATCACCTCTTCCTTGACGCCGGAAAGACTTACCAAGCGAGGGAGGTAACGTTTTACTTCCCAGATGATGCGTTCAGATGTAATAAATGTGAAGCGCTGATCGAATAATATCTCACCGGCTTGTCCTCCAAGAAGCGCCGACATCAATATGTTCGCATCAACAGCAATTTCAATCGGCATGACGCGCCTTTTCAAAGTCTTTTAGTATGTCTTCAGTAGAACTGTCCCGCTCTGCCAGACCCGCTTTTACTTGCTCGGTAATCTCGTTGAAAACTTTCTTCCGAAGCTCAAGGAGTTTTGAGCGGACAGCCCAGGTAACAAAGTCACCTTCGTCTCTCAAACCGAGTTCTTTAACAGCCGGTTTGATCTGGGCAATCAAATCATCCGCAAGTGTTATGTTTGCCATCTCATATCCCTTCTCTCTATGGTCAATTTTTGTGCCATGAAAAATAACCGATGATATTTAAATATACCATCGGCTATTAACTGATTCATATCAAGTGAAAATGAAGATATTTGAGGTCAAATTCGCCCACTAATCCCCCATATATCCCATACCAATTCGTAACAAGCCGGGTTTTTACTCTTCAGCCAGAAATGGATAGCGGTAATCCCTCGGTGGGAGGAAGGTCTCTTTGATGGCACGGGGCGAGGTCCAGCGTTCGAGATTTAATTTGCTGCCTGCCTTGTCGTTCGTGCCGGATGCTCGCGAACCTCCAAATGGCTGCTGCCCTACTACTGCCCCCGTTGGCTTGTCGTTTATGTAGAAATTGCCTGCCGCATTCCGTAATGCCTTCACTGCCTTCACTATCGCAAATCTGTCCTGCGCGAAGATTGAACCGGTCAATGCATACGGGCTGGTAGTATTGCATAACTGTAGCTTCTCTTCGTATTGCTTCTCTGGATAGACATAAACTGTCAGGACGGGACCGAATATCTCCTCACACATCATTTTGGAGCGTGGGTCTTTCGTCTGCACCACGGTCGGCTGTATGAAGTAACCCTCACTATCATCATAAGTGCCGCCGCACAGGATTTCGTGATTGGGGTCTCTCTTTGCAAACTCTATGTATCCGGCGATTTTGTCGAACGATTTTTTGGCAATGACGGCATTCATAAAGTTTGAGAAGTCGCAGACATCGCCGACCTTGATGGTGGCGATTTCGTCGAGCATCTTTTGTTTAATACGATGCCAGATTGTGTCGGGGATGTAGGCGCGACTGGCGGCTGAACATTTCTGTCCCTGATACTCGAATGCCCCTCGCACCAATGCGGCTATAAGCGCATCCTCATCAGTCGAGACGTGTGCGAAGATGAAATTCTTCCCACCAGTCTCGCCAACAATCCTTGGATAGGAGTAGTATTTTCGTATGTCGGAGCCAATTGCCAGCCAGATTGTCGAGAAGACGTAAGTCGAACCGGTGAAATGGACGCCACCGAGGTCGAGGTGGTTGAGCACCGGTGGGGCAATGACGGGTCCCGGTCCGGGAACCATATTGATGACGCCATCGGGCATACCTGCCTCTTTGAGGATTTTCATAATGCAATAGGCGGGGAGGACGGCTGTCGAGGAGGGCTTCCAGATAACGGCATTGCCCATCATCGCTGGTGCTGTGGGTAGGTTGCCGCCGATGGACGTGAAGTTGAAAGGCGTGATGGCGAAGACGAATCCTTCCAGCGGGCGATGCTCTATATAGTTCAGGACGTCCTTTGTGGAGGTCGGCTGGTCATCATAGATGCGCGTCATAAAGTAAGGGTTAAAGCGCCAGAAGTCAATAAGTTCGCAGGCGGAATCAATTTCCGCCTGGAAGCAGGACTTGCTCATACACAGCATAGTTGCGGCATTGAGGGTCTGGCGATATTTTCCGGCGAGGAGTTCAGCTGCCCTTAAAAGGACTGTTGCGCGGGATGACCAATCCATCTCGCTCCAGGTGATTTTAGCCTCGTTAGCGGCGGCAATTGCCATATCGGCTTCTTTTGCGCTGGCGCGGTGGTAATAGCCGAGGCTCTGGTTAAGATTGTGAGGCGGTTTCATCTCGACAAGGTCGCCCGTCGTGACCTGTTTGCCGTTGATAATGCAGGGAATCTCAATAGGGTTATCGAGCATCTCCTTGAGTTTGGCTTTGAGTTCAGCGCGTTCTTTGCTACCCCGTGCATAGTTCAGGATAGGTTCATTCTGGGGTTTGCGGATGTGGAAAATCCCGTTAAACATAGCATTTTCTCCTTTAATGTTTGCGTAAGAGACAAAATTATCCCTCGCTTTCCTCTTATTTCGTGGCGGAATAACATTCAGGTTGTTGCTTTATTATTTGCCATCGGAGGCGAGTTGAAAGGAGAATCATCATAACCAGAGTAGTGCAAGGTCAAGTGGAAAATCAGGGTTCGAGGTGGGGGTGCATCTCCCGATTTTTCCATTGATATTGATTTCCGATATATGTATGAACCTGAATATACCTTGTAGAGAAACGACCCTGAGCGCAAATTGGGCAGGATAGATTTTGGTTGTGGTCTTCGCCAAGCGTGCCGGGTTGCGGGAGTCGGCGGACAACACTGTACGCCCTACATACATTTTCTTAATGCAACGATAGAGGTGGCTAAATGCTTTTCCGGTTGGCGACCCGATCATCCATACCGCTACAAGCCAGACGCTATCGAATAATAATTCATAATCATAAGTACAAGTCTGGACGAGTGATCAATTTTCAGTCCCTCCACCGACCTTTATGAGAAAGCCAATTTAAGCGAGGATATATCTAAATGTTAAATGGGAGAGTTATACTGATAACGGGCGGGACAGGTTCATTCGGCAAGAAATGCACGGAGATTTTGCTCAAACGTTACAAACTGAAGAAACTCATCATCTTCAGCCGGGATGAATTCAAGCAGTTTCAGCTCCAGAAGATTTTTCCCACAGGAAAGTATCCCATCAGGTATTTTATAGGGGACATCAGGGATGAGGAACGTCTTTACAGGGCATTCGATGGTGTAGATTATGTCATACACGCGGCGGCTCTAAAGCAGGTTCCGGCGGCGGAATATAACCCATTTGAGGCAGTAAAAACGAACATCCTGGGTGCACAGAATATAGTGGAAGCCGCCCTCGACCGAGGGGTTAAAAAGGTCATCGCCATCTCCACAGATAAAGCTGTGAGTCCCATCAATCTTTACGGTGCCACCAAATTGGCTATGGAAAAACTACTGGTTGCCGCCAATTCCTATGTCGGTGTGCACGAAACCCTCTTTTCCGTCGCCCGGTATGGCAACGTTGTGGGGAGTCGGGGTAGTGTGATTCCCTTTTTCCTCAAATTAGCCAGAGAAGGCAAAAAAGAGTTCCCTGTTACGGACGAGCGAATGACTCGATTCTGGATTACGCTCGAGCAAGGGGTGGAGCTGGTATTGACGGCGCTGGAGGAGGCAGTGGGGGGAGAAATCTTTGTCCCGAATATTCCAAGTATGAAATTGACTGATCTTGCCAGGGCTATATCTCCCGATTGCAAGTTCAATGTAATCGGGATAAGACCGGGCGAGAAAATCCACGAAAGCCTGATTTCTGAAGATGAGGGACGCAATACGGTTATGTTCGAGAAAAACGGAAAAAAGATTTTCGTCATTTTGCCCCAGTACTTTTTTGAGACGAAAAATCGCATAAAATATACATCACTGGAGAAGATGCCTGAAGGTTTCTCATACCGCAGCAATACAAATGACCGCTGGCTGACCATTGACGAATTGAAGGAGCTGATAAAGGATGTTCAGCCCGAATAGGATGCTCCCTTATAGCAGGCAACTGATTGAGCAAGATGATGTTAGCGCTGTTGTTAAGGTTCTTCAATCAGATTTCCTGACGCAAGGTCCAAAGGTTAGAGAATTTGAACAGGCGCTGGCTGATTATGGCGGAGCAGAATATGCCGTTGTTTTCAACACTGGCACTGCTGCCCTGCATTCCGCATATTTTGCCGCAGGCATCACATCCGGCGATGAAATTATAACTTCGCCGATTACGTTCGCCGCAACCGCCAATGCAGCTCTATATCTGGGAGCACGCCCCTCATTTGTGGACATTGAAACCGAGACTGGCAATATCAATCCAGACCTGATTGAAGAAAGGATTACAAAAAAGACAAAGGCGCTTGTGCCCGTTCATTACGGCGGTCATCCGGTTGACCTTGACCAAATTCATCAAATCGCTCAAAAGTATGGACTCCTGGTTATCGAAGACGCCTGTCACGCCCTCGGCACAAGATATAAAGGCAGAAAAATCGGCGCATTCTCCGATTTAACGGTTTTCAGCTTTCATCCCGTGAAACCCCTTACGACAGGCGAAGGTGGCGCCATCCTCACAAATAATGAAGAGTTCTATAAAAGACTGAAACTCTTTAGAGAACACGGAATAACAAAGTCCCCCGAATTGCTGACCAATAAAACCGAGGGCGGTTGGTATTACGAAATGCATCACCTCGGTTTCAATTATAGGATTACGGACATTCAATGTGCGCTCGGCATCTCACAGCTCAAGAAACTCGCCCGATTTATCAAAATGCGAAGGGACATAGTGCGATTCTATCAGGAATCACTAGCGGGCATCTCCGAAATTCGGCTGCCCCGTGAAAGGGAATATGCATATTCGTCCTGGCATTTGTTCCCCATCCAATTAAAGGCTGAATTGGTGCAGAGAAAGAAAGAAATTTTCAGGCAGCTCAGGGCGCGCAAAATCTGGGTGCAGGTTCATTACATCCCCGTATACTGGCATCCCTATTACGAGAGGCTTGGTTATGAGAAGGGAATATGCCCCGTAGCGGAGGATTTCTATCACAGAGAAATTAGTCTTCCCGTTTTTCAAGGGATGACTAATGAGGAGGCAAAATTCGTGAGCAGAACCCTGATAGAATGTGTAGAGGGTGAGGGAAAATGAAGATAGCAAAAGACCCAACACTAAAAATAAAAGAAATTATTAAATCGCAGATTCCCGATTCACGCATTGTCCTTTTTGGGTCAAGGGCACATGGAGACTTTGACTCTCAAAGCGACTATGACATAATGATAATAATGCCCCACCATATAGATATAAAACAAAAGATGAAATTAGCAACTCATATCAACAAACTACTTGTAGATAACGGTATTGCCTCAGACATAATTGTTCAAAGCGCTGATGAAGTGGAAAAGAAGAAAAAACTCATCGGCAACGTGGTCCGGGAGGCTATGAAAGAGGGAATTGAAATATGAACGAAAACCCTGCCGGATGTTCTTCCGAGGGGTGAAAATGTCACGATTATGCGTGCTCTTGCGAGCACGAGTATGATTACGAGCAACGAGCACGAACCTGATGACTAATGACTGACGCGTATGTAAAAAGTCCTTTTTAATAGTCCACAGATTTCGCAGACTTGTCCGCCCCCGGAGGATTAACGCAGATTATTGATATTACACGACTTAAAAATCTGTGAAATCTGTGTAATCTGTGGATTTATACTTTTTACCGATGCATCATAACTTATTCCGGGTTAGCAATTATGGATAAAAGAATTGTGGACATTGCAGGGCGTAGGGTTGGCGAAGGATATCCCGTCTATGTCGTGGCGGAGATGTCGGCTAATCACAATCAGGACTTTGATGCGGCAGTGGAAATCATCAAGGCGGCGAAACAGGCGGGCGCCGATGCCGTCAAAATCCAAACCTATACCCCCGACACAATGACGATTGACTGCGATAGCGATTATTTCAAGATAAAGGATGGTCCCTGGGCGGGGAATACTCTCTATGACCTTTACAAAAAAGCCTACACACCCTGGGATTGGCAACCGAAATTGAAAAAGTTCGCTGATGAGGTCGGTATTACGCTCTTTTCCACACCTTTTGATGAAACGGCGGTGGATTTCCTGGAGCAGATGAACGTCCCCTGTTACAAAATCGCCTCTTTTGAACTGGTGGACATCCCGCTCATTGAAAAGGTCGCCGCAAGTGGTAAACCCATCATTATGTCTACCGGAATGGCGACATTGAGTGAAATTGAAGATGCCCTTAATGCAGCCCGAAATGCGGGTGCAAAAGAGATTGTATTATTGAAATGCAACAGTGCATATCCCGCACCGCCGGAGGAGATGAACCTTGCCACGATTCCTCATCTTGCCGAGGCGTTTGATGTCCCGACGGGGCTTTCCGACCACACTTTAGGGATTGCGGTGCCGGTGGCGGCGGTTGCACTGGGCGCAGTGATGATAGAAAAACACTTCACCCTCTCGCGTGCCAATAAAGGACCCGATTCATTCTTCTCCATCGAGCCAGCCGAGCTCAAAGAGATGATTGAAGCCATTCGAACAGTAGAGAAAGCAAAGGGCTCTGTCTCCTACAAAGTGAGCGAAAAAGAACAGGGCAGTCGAATTTTCCGCCGTTCCCTTTTTGCCGTGAGAGACATAAAGAAAGGCGAAGTGCTAACAAAAAAAAACATCCGTTCCCTCCGCCCCGGTTATGGTTTACCCCCCGTATGCCTCAAAGATATATTGGGGCGTTCATCTAACCGGGACATTCAAAAAGGAACACCGTTAAAATGGGAATATATTTGTTAGACAAGTTTGTGTCAGGTGGAGATGCGGCTTTGGGAGATTAAATAAGGAGGTAGAATAAGGTGATAAGGAGACTTTTACCGGCGTCCGGCATAAGGAAGATTTTCGACATCGCAAATAAAATACAGAGGGGCGGAAAAGAAGTTCTCCACCTCGAGATTGGACGTCCCGATTGGAAATTACCCCCCGGTGCGGAAGATGGCGCAATTGAAGCCTTACGAGGTGGATTTAATCATTATTTGCCCAATCGTGGGTTGCTTGAATTGAGGGAATCGGTTGCGAGGCACATCAAAAAGCGGAGCGGAAAGGATTACGACCCGGAGACGGAAATAATAATCACTCTGGGTGGCAGCGAGGCGATATGTATGGCAATGCTTGCATTGCTCGGTGAGGGGGATGAAGTCATAATCCCACAACCCACATGGCCTCATTATGGAGCGATTATACAAATGGCTGGGGGAAACCCCGTTTACATAGAAACAAAACCTGAACAGGGCTTTGCATACAAGCGTGAAGACTTTGAAAGAGCCTTAACAAAACAAACCAGAATTATTGTCTTGAACAGCCCCAATAATCCCACAGGCGCAGTCCAGAATGAGGAAAATCTAAGGGGCATAGTGGAACTGGCAGAGAGACATCATCTGTTGATTTTATCAGACGAGGTATATCAGGACTTTGTGTATGAAGGTCGCCATATTTCGCTGGCAGAATTGGTCGAAGACAAAAGCAGTCTGATCCTGGTGAACAGCTTTTCCAAGAGCTTTTCAATGACGGGCTGGCGTATCGGATGGGTGGCTACGGATGCTAAAATCTCTGATGCGATGAATAGAATTCATCAGTATCTGACGGTGTGTGGTGTGGCATTTGCACAAAAGGGTGTCTCGCAATTACTTGACAATGAGAAATTGCCGGCATATCTAAAAGAGATGAACAATGCGTTCAGGAAGAGATACGAAGTCTGGAGGGATGCATTCCGGGGGATTGATGGCGCAACATTAGTTCCGCCGGGTGGTGCGTTTTATATCTTCCCCGAATTCAAACTGAAACAAATGACGGCAAGGGAATTTTGTGAGCAGTGTCTGAACGATATTCAGGTCGCTATGGTTCCCGGAGATGTCTTTGGAGAGAGGTATAAGAATTGTGTAAGAATCTCCTACGGCAGAGACCTAAAAACACAGAAAAAAGCGGCAAATAAATTGATAGAGTATCTAAAATACAGGGGAATTGCATAGATAACCTACGTCAAAAATTCTATGGAGACAAAAAATGGAACAAGACAAAAAGATTGAAATACTGGAGTGCACCCTCAGGGATGGGAGCTACTCGATAGATTTTAAGTTTACGCTGCAAGATACCGTTTTGCTGGCAAAATTACTATGTGATATTGGGTTCAAATATCTGGAGGTCGCACACGGAGTCGGGTTAGGAGCTGCGCGTGCCGGCAAGGGACAGACGCCCTGGCCGGATGAAGAGGCTGTGCGTGTGGCAAAGTCAGCGGTGGGGGATAAGGCATTGATTGGAGTCTTTTGCATCCCCGGAATAGCTACATTTGACGATATGAAAAGGGCAACCGATGCCGGCCTTGATCTTGTCCGCATCGGACAGAATGCTCCGGTTGTGGAAACGGCAGTGCCATATATCAAGGAGGCTATTAAGCTCGAAATAACGCCCTGTGTAAATTTTATGAAGAGTTATGGAGTTACTGCAGAGGACTTCGGGCAAAGGGCGAAAATGATTGCCGAGGCGGGGGCAGAGATTATTTACGTGGTAGATTCCGCGGGGGGTATGTTTCCCGACCAGATTGCCAGATACATTGACGAGGCGAGAAAAAACACTAATATCCCACTGGGATTTCACGGACACAACAATCTGTCCCTGGCGGTAGCAAACTGCATCGAGGCAATCAAGCATGGAGCCACCTTCGTTGACGGCACATTATACGGTTTGGGTCGGTCGGCTGGAAATGCACCAACGGAAGTTCTTGTGGCTGCGTTAAAAAATATGGGCTACGACATTGGTCCCATTGATTTGTTTAGAGTAATGGACGTGGCAGAGGCATATATGAAGCCGCTTATAAATCAAGTTCAAATGTATGATATGATGTCTGTAGCGGCGGGATATTCGTTATTTCATTCATCCTTCTTACCCAAAGTGGCAAAGATGGCGAGGAAGCACGGGGTAGAGCTGCGGCGTTTAGTTGCGGCGATGGGGAAGAAAGACCCGGTGAACTGCCCCGATGACGTCCTGGAGGGGCTTGCTCAAGAACTCGCTAAAGAAAAGATTGAAGAGGAAAAACCCAGAGAGGTCTTAATATCATTCAATGAACCTCGTTTTGATAAATATCGTATTACGAATACTATGGAATCTGCTAGGGTTTTGCTGGATGGATTGATGGTTACCGCTGCGAAGAGAAATTCGCATCCTGTGTTAGACCTGGTGGCGACTGCCGAGCCTTCTGAGGGATTGATTGTCTCGGAATTTGTGCAAACGGATAATAGTATTGTGCTCGGGAGAATACGATTTGGAAGCTGGGATGTGCTGGAAGGAGCCATAGAAATTGCCAGGGGTAAGGTTTCCGGTTTTCTTGTGGATGAGGATGGTGGAGATTGGGCGGATGCCGATACAATCGTGCAAAAATTAAGTGACGTCTGTTCAGAAGATATGATATTCGTTTATAGTTCCAGAGCACTACAGTTTCATCACCTTTGCGATTATTTAACCTCCGCTGCGGGGAAAAGTAACGGCTCTGTATTAATTTTTGGTATAACAAACAAAATTGGTGCCATTTTGCCCTTCATGGGAAAGGTCTATAAATCAATCTATTTGTATAAATCCGCCGAGAATTTCTCTGCACCAAAAGACCCCAAGGAGCTGGAAGGCAAGATAATTCCCCTGAAGGATTACGGTGATTGGAAACATCTGCAAATCAAAATGGGGATTGTATACTTTCACTCTTCGCCCGCCGTCAGTGAGGCTGAACAAATCTCCAGATTAATGAGTGATAAGGGAACTGTCATATTCAACATTGCTCCTACGTGGGAAATCCTGCAAATTTTCAAGAGACGCCCAGACCTCTCGGTAGCATTTGTAGACAGAAATACAGCATATATCGGGCAGTTCTCAAGATGGGTAAATGTCAATTCTGCCATAAGACAGACCTATAAACCGTTAGAGGTTTGAGACAATGATTTCATCCACAAGAAACGCCGTTCAAAAAGGAGTATTAAATTGAAAGCAATTGAAACATTCCACAGACACCTTGAGAAAGAACCTGACCGGAGATATTACATAGATGTAGAGAATGACCGGCTCTACACAAGGGCGGAGTTTTACAACGAGTCTCTCAAACTGTCCTCTTTCTTAAAAGATATTGGTATAAAAAGCGGTGGTAGGATAGCCGTTATTATGCCCAACAGCGTGGAGTTTGCATTGTTCTATTTCGCGAGTTTATGCTCCCGGATAACGATTATACCACTTAACCCCATACTTCACCCGTCCGAGGTTGAATTTATCTTAAAAACCTGCCAGCCTGCGGCTATCTTCTTTGCCCCTTCGACAGCAGAGAAAATTACGCAGCCAATCAGGCAAATTTTCAAAGACAGACTTTACGGCATTAAAATTCGCCAGGAATCGGACAAAGAGATACCGGTGGATGGGCGGGTTTTTTCTTCCGAAGAAATTTTCTCGCAATTCTCTCCGGCGCAAATTGATTTTACCCGGATACTGGATGACCATTTATTTACCATTACGTATACATCCGGGACAACACAAACTCCCAAGGGTGTTATGCATAATTTTAAGAACTTTGTAAATAATGCCGAGCACTTTATCGCCAGAGTAGAAATCGGAAAGGAAAACAGTTTTTACGGCGTTTTGTCACTTGCATATATGGGTGGATTTTACAATTTGCTGTTTTTGCCGTGGATAGCGGGAGCATCGGTCGGTTTCCGCAAATCGTTCGATGCCTTAACGGCAATCACATTCTGGGATGCACCTATGAAATATAACTTAAATAGCTTATGGTTCGTGCCCACAATGATGGCGGTGCTTTTGAAGG
Source organism: uncultured Candidatus Sumerlaeota bacterium (assembly GCA_964526215.1). Taxonomy (GTDB): domain Bacteria; phylum Sumerlaeota; class Sumerlaeia; order MWCT01; family MWCT01; genus CAZGKP01. Next base: position 784 of record CAZGKP010000068.1, on the reverse strand, counting down.
TAGATAGGGGTACGAAAGGAGAAAATTATGCAAGGCAAAATGTCCGGCTGGCTTTGGCTGGAACGGCTCCGCTCCCCGTGAAGCTACGAAGTGATTTTGAGCAAAGATATGGGATAAAGATCTACGAGAGTTATGGTCTATCGGAGACTCTATTTGTAACCACCAATTCCCCACAGAGACAACTGATTGATGGCTCGGTAGGAAGACCGTTAGACGGAATTGGTGTTGCTATTCGCAATGATGCCGGTGGAGACCTCTCGGCTGGTGAAGAGGGTGAAATCTTTGTAAAAACCGATGACCTGATGATTGGTTACTATGAAGGAGACGTAAAAAGCAAAAATGCACAGGTTGAAGGGCGGGAGTGGTTTGCCACGGGTGATGTCGGCTCTCTTGACCAGAAGGGAAATCTGTTCATAACCGGGCGAAAGAAAGACCTTATCATAAGAGGCGGGATAAATATCAGCCCCGGCGCAATTGAAAATATCATAATTGAACATAGGGCAATCAGTGAGGTTGCTGTCGTTGGGATACCTCACGAACTTTATGGAGAGAATATCGCCGCAGTGGTTAAAGTGAAACCGGGCTTTTCTCTTAGAGATATTCAGAGTGAACTGGAAGTTATGTGTATGGAAAAACTGGGACAGATAAGAAAGCCCTCGATGTTCTTTGAAATCGAGGAATTCCCCAAAAGCACAACCGGCAAGATACAAAAGAATAAATTACGCCAGATGCTGAAAGAAAAAATAGGGGAATAAGAGTGTGTAGATGTTATTGGGATTTTCCC
>CAZGKP010000067.1:0-17116 GCA_964526215.1 uncultured Candidatus Sumerlaeota bacterium | reverse complement strand
CGTTTCCCTGGGGCTGGCTGAATTCGTCACAGCATTGGAACGATAGCGCCGTCTTTTGGAATGGCACAAGATGGGGAAAACTCTCCTGGCCCAAAGGGCATCGCCTTGAAGCACAACCTATGGATATGTCCTTTGAACTGTGGAAGACCGATGTAACACCAACACCCACTCCCACTCCCACACAAACTCCCGAACCCACGCCCACACCTTCTCCCTCGCCCACACCCCCCCCCGGCTCAAAATGGGCACAACTCCCCAATACGACCGATGGCTTTGACATTATCTCCTGGGGCGATGATAAAGAAAATGTGGATATTAAATCCGCTGATGATTGGCTCTGCGTGGATGGTGAACCCATAAAGCATATCCGCTGGTGGGGCTCATATCCCGGCTGGAAGAGTGATTCCAAAGGTCCCGTTGCCCCGCCACCTCAACAACCCATAGGCTTCAAACTCGGCTGGTATCAATATCACGAAGGTCTTTCCTTTGGACATCCAGGAAATTTGATTGCCGAAGAACACTGTGATAACTTTTCAGAAGTATGGTCTGGTGCTATCCCACTCTGGAACAAGTCGGAACAATTTGAACATGAGTTCATCTACGACTGCGACATCGAGACTCCCTGGCAACAAACCAAAGGCACAAAATACTTCCTCATTATCCAGGCAGTTTTTGACACAACCGAACCGGAATACAAATGGGGATGGGCGAATTCCGATATTCACTGTAATAATAACGCCGTCTTCTGGACAGGCAGCAAATGGTTGAGATTTAATTGGCCCAATGGACATCGCCTTCAAGGTGAGACAATGGACCTCGCCTTTGAACTCTGGACCGAATTACCGCCTCCACCCACTCCATCGCCCACACCTACTGAAACCGTGACACCAACACCCACTCCGACACCGACTCCATCGCCCACATCAACCTACACACCCACACCAACGCCTACTGTGACTCCCACTCCGATAGAGACACCCACTCCAACACCCGTGGTTAAGGCAGATTTTTATGCATCGCCGACTTTGACATTGGTGAAACGCCCCGTGAAATTCTACGATACCTCAACCGGCGAACCGGATAACTGGAATTGGAACTTTGGTGATTTACACAATAGCCACCTGCAAAATCCCCTACATTTTTACGATACACCGGGAACATATACCGTTACTTTGGCAGTGTCCGGTCCCCAAGGCTCCGATACGGAAACAAAAGACGACTATATTATCATTCTGCCAATACCAACCACACAAGACCTAATTGATTATCTCCTGGGTAGAGGGGGACTCGCCTTCGGGGACATAAATAGAGATGGCAAAATTGACATTGCTGACCTAATCACCTTGCTCCGAAAGAGACAATAAAGACCTTATCTTGACTCTTACAAGGCGCGAGGTTGAAAGATACTGCCTCGGCGAGATGCGAGTGCCTTGGATTATTTACGACCACGAGCGCGCAAATGTGCGGCTTGTGGTTTTTTTTGTTTTTGCACGAAACAATGGTAAATGGTGAATGTGAAGTTAGGGACTGTGAAATTTTGTTTACATAAGCATAAAGGCGATGTTTATTTTATCTTAACTTCTATGAAACTGCAAAAGACAAATAGTGGAGATGTCCTTTATGATGCAAGCTGCGGGGCGATATTCGTCCTCCTCGTTGCTGGCACAGGCCTCTTCATTACACGCTTTACGTTCGATAGCTTCATCCTTCCCAAGAATGTATGGATAGAGGTATGGGTATGGGCGCTGCTATTCATTTATGGAGTGCGGCTTCTTTTCGGAAGACCTTTCAGGTTGATGTTTTCCCCCATCACCGGTGTGCTGGCGGCGTATGTCTTTATCAATCTGCTGTCGGGATTTGTTGCGGGAAGTCGTTCGCTGTGGTGGGATGAAGTCCGGCGACTTCTTGTTCTATTCATATTTGCGCTTCTTTTTCAGGATTATGTTTATGGGAATCGGCGCAGGCTTTTTGTCTTAATCTGGGCACTCTCTATCAGTGTGGCAATCACAGCCACGTGGACAATCTGGGAAGATTTCGCAGGGCGTTTTTTTCCGCAGGTGTTAAATGTCCGACCGCGACTTTCTGACTGGCGCGGTTTCATCTCCGCCGGGTTCGGTAATACTGGACATATCGCCGATTACGTTGCCATCCTCTTCCCGATGAATATCCTTTTGTATCTACACGTCCGTGGGAAATTAAGAGAGGTATTTTTGCTCTATACAATTGCGGTGAGCTATGCGGCAATGATTGTTTGCTGGTCGGTTCAGTCGAATGTGGGTGTAATCATCGCCACGGTCGTTTTGATTTACTTCTTTATCAAATATAAGCCACGCCGGTTCTGGCGGAGGCGCAGGCTACGTATCGTTGCAGCTCTTTTTGTCATAATCTTAATCACGATTTTTTACATCACACCGCTTCCCGTAAATCCGCATAAGCCGTCAATTATCGAGCAGGCATTTTCTTCAGAGCGGTGGCACTTTGGCGGGGAGAGCCGTCTTGTTATCTGGGCACAGACGCTCGAAATAATCCGCCATCATCCCTGGCTGGGGTGCGGAGTGGGAAACTTTTCATATCAATATGTCCAGCAGTGCTCACCTTTTCTATTGTCAAGACCGCGACTGCAAAGATTCATCGGGAGTTACACCAATGCTGCCCACAATGAGATACTTCAGTCCTGGTCGGAGACAGGGGTGTTTGGACCTGCCATTTTGTTCATTCTCGTTCTTCTGGTGGCACGTGCACTTGTAAAGCCCATCGAGGAAACGAGTCCCGCAAACCGCTGGGTGCGGGTTGGTGCATTATGCGCACTCGCTGCTTCGTTTTTCCCCGCAATGATGAGCTTTCCTTTGCGACTTCCCACCACCTTCCTGCTCTTTTTTGCGCTTTGTTCGGTTCCAATTGTCCTCGTCCCGAAGACAAAATATTTTTCCGATTATGTCCGTATCCCGGTAGAACTTAAATGGAAGGATGCGCGGATTACGGTATTTCTGGAGAACTTTAGTAAACCGGTCGGGGGGTCGCTGCATTTTGAATTGCGGCGCAGGTTTACGTGGGGAATGACAGCGCTTCTGACGATTTGTTTCATCGTAGCCGCATTTAATTCAATCCGCCCCATTGTGAGTGATGCATATTTCAAGGAGGGCAAGAGCCACATCGAGACGTTCTATCAGGGATACGCAAGCGCATCAATGGCGGATAGCGGAGAAAAGGAATTGCGGCGTGCTCTTGTGTGGTGGCACAATAATCACGACTGCCGCAGCACGCTGGGGCAGTATCTATTTCATCGCGGCAGATTCAAAGAAGCCATATATCAATTGCGCATCACATTAAAGCGACTTCAGGCTGCCGAGATTTATTATTACGCTGGCGCATCGCTTGAAGCCATCGGCGAAAAGATACAAGCGACTCGTTTTTACAAAACCTTTTTCGAGCACAATCCCACTATGAAAACCACAAACCCCGAACTCTATCATCATACGCTGATGTTAATGAAAGCGTCTCGCAAGAATTAGAAAAGGAGACAGGGAGATAATGGAGATTGTGGAGATGTCCGCCTGATGCGCGTAAACGGGCACAACGGGCAAACCATCTCAACGAAAATGGCGGAATTCCATTCAGCTAAAGTGTTACAAAACGTTAAGAGGTTTCTTCTATGAAAAATAATCAATTTGCGGGTGATAAAAAATTACCCCTCAAGAGCCTTCTGGCAAAACCGGAAAGGAAGTTCATTGACAAAAACGTGAGTAAAATCCCGCCCTGGCTCGAGGGCTATCACCTGACCCTCACGACGATATTGTGGAGCGCAGGCGTAATTATCTTCGGATTTCTGGCAAGAAACAATATCAACTGGCTATGGGGGTCTTCTCTGATGCTATTTCTCCAGTGGTTTTCTGATTCGTTTGACGGCGCCCTCGGAAGATATCGGGATACGGGTATTCCAAAATGGGGATACTATATGGACCATTTTTTAGACTACATCTTTATGTGTTCAATCATTATCGGATATTCGTTTATTTTCAAACCGGAAATCAGGTATATCCTGTTTTTGATACTGCCGGTTTACGGGGCATTTATGGTAAGCGCATATCTGGCATTTGCCGCCACCAATGAATTCAAAATCACATATTTAGGCATAGGTCCAACAGAGGGAAGGATATTCCTTATACTCCTGAATACAACCCTGATTGTATTCGGGACAAAGTGGATGGCAGTTTCCTTACCATACATACTCGCATTGTTATTTTTTGGTCTATGCGTGGTCGTTTATCGAACACAAAAATACATCTGGAAGATAGATATGCAGGATAAAAAGACATAAACCTACTATTGGGGCTGGGAGTTATAGAAAAGCCTTGATTTTCAAACACCAAAAGTGATTGTTTATTAAACCATGATTCACTGGCTATATATGATTTTTTTGGTGAATAGTGCGAAACCATTAGGCACCGGTCGGACTTTACCCGGGAGAATGAAATGACCTCTCCAGGGGCTCGTGTTTATCTTGACGTATGTGCCCTGTGCCGTCCTCTTGACGATCAGCGAGCCATTCGCATTCGCCTTGAGACCGAAGCTGTTAATTTGATACTGGAAGGAGAGCGCTCAGGGATACTTCAACTAATCTCTTCACCTGCACATCGTATCGAGATTGAGGCTATCAGGGATAGCGAGAAACGCTCTCAACTACTTGCTTTACTTGATGTTCTGGCGTTTAGTCCTCACTTTAACTTTGCAACCTGTCGCGCCCTTGCAGAAGAGTTAATGGACAAGGGACTGGGGTTGCCGATTCGGCTCATCTCGCATTTGCAATTAGGGCTTCCGCTGCCTTCGTTACCGTGGATGACCACTTGCTCAAGCATTGCCACAAGCTCCCTCCAGGGATATGGTGTGGTGGACCGGTGGAATTTTGTATAAAGGAGAATCTGAAATGAAACACTCGGTCTATTTGAGTGAGGAAGAATTGGTACGCCGAGCCGTCAATGCTCTGTCGCGCGAATTGGGTCCAGTAGAAGCGACCCGGTTTCTGGCACGCCTGAGGCAGATACCAACCAAGCGTATAGAGTCGGTTAAACGCCACCGTAAATGGCAAACCAACCTCGACCCACAAGCATTCTTCGATGAAGTGTTTGGGGTTGCCCATCCCACAAAGAGCGGGTGCAAACACGGCTGAAGATAAAGGGACCTATTCAGGATTAAGAGCCTATCCCAAAACCCAGAATACAGGGAATATGCAACCATAATAGTGTCCGGGAGAGATCCTTACTACACAGTTTTGATTCGTACCTAAATATTTGCTTACCAATGTGCGAGGGGTTTTGGGATAGGCTTTAAGTGCTCCAGAACTGGAAAAGTTAGACTGCCTTTTTAGCGAGATGGGCATCATCGGCTGCACTTACCTCCACGAGGTAAAGCGCAATAAATGGCAACATCCACGAGAAGTATTGCGTGAAGAGAACTGGATTAAAACTCACAAACAGGAAAAAAGCCATCGCTGCACAGAGCCATAGACTCCATTTTCTGCGAATGGCTGCACTCCAGAACAAAACATAAACTACAAACAGAAAAAACCTCGATAAAAAACCCGCACTGCCGAATAGAATTCTTATCGAGACGGAATCCTCTAAGAGATGGGACGCCCCCCCTCTCACCACATTGAATAACATCGCCTTTGCAAATCCTGTCGGGTCCCATATAAAAAACGGTAGCGAAGTTGCTACGGGAATAATCAGGATGTACCCAAGACGCATCAATGCCTCTCGATAATCACGACTCCTCACCAGCAGAATCGGCAATAACAAAATTCCAAAATGCTTGAAACCAAGTGCCGCCCCGAATAATAATCCTGAAGTTACCGGCCTCTTATCCCACGTGTATAAGGATAACACCATCAGAAGCAGGACGATACTTTCGGTATTCCCTATTTCCCACACGTAAAGCGACCAGCGTGCAAAAAACCACAAGAACATTCCCAGCAACCCCACCCATCTCCTCCTCATTCGGCAGCCGTAAAGATAGATGAACGCCCCCAGGGCAAAGTCAAAGCAGAGCTCCACTATCCGCCAGAAAATAAGCCAGGTGTTGAATTCTGAAAGCCCTATCTTTATGGTGGCGGCGGAGAGCAGATAAACAAAGGGAAGTAATGTTGGAAATTTCTCATTAGTAACCATATCGGCGTGCCGAAAACGCTCGTAAGGGTTTACCCCCGCTGCAATTCTTTTTCCCTCCAGCCAGGTATAATAAACATCTCTATATTTTGTATCGAGATGAAAACCGGGCAATCTCACATAAAACGCTAGGAGTAAAATGCCCATAAAGGCAATGAGAGTAATATCTCTGGAGCCTGCACCAAGCCGCACTGAATGTGCCTCCTTTTCAGGGAGATTTTTTAAGGAAATTTCCCATTAATCTATCAAATTTGCACTTCTCGGAAGTGCAGATAAATATCCTGATGTGCTTTGTTTTTCCTTTGCCACTTTCTCATTGCAGTCAAGTTCAAAAAGGTAATGTGATATTGATTTCTTAAAAGACTTGAAGTGAGGGAAGTCTGTGTTTATTAAGTTTCGATGAAACCGTAAACGTTTTTTATATCTCTTCCTACTTTTTTGCTGCAGCGCATTTTGTCGGAGGAAAAATGAAACGACAGGCACAACCAATTGTGGCAATTATAGGACGCCCTAATGTGGGCAAGTCTACACTCTTCAACCGGATTATCGGTCGCCGCAAAGCCGGCGTGCACGATATGCCTGGACTTACCCGCGACCGTAATTACGCCACAGCAGAATGGGGCGCGAAAACATTCCTCCTCATTGACACCGGCGGCTATGACCCCACTGATACCGACATCTTCACTTCACGTATTCGCGAACAGGTGCTTATGGCGGTAGAAGAGGCTGATTCAATCATCTTTCTGGCAGATGTGGGTGTTACAGATAACCCGATAGACCACAAGATTGCCGATATCCTGCGTCGCTGTGGAAAACCTTTCTTGCTTGCCGTGAATAAATGCGACAATCCGGCACTACGAAACGAGGCATACAGTTTTGCGGCGTTCGGGGTGGAGCGTATTTATCCCATCAGTGCCACGCACGGCATCGGCATCGGCGACCTCCTCGACGCCGCAACCGAGCCGCTTGCCCCGGAAAGTGATACGGCTACGGATGTGTCGGACGAAATCCATATCGCCATAGTAGGTCGCCGGAATGTCGGTAAATCTACACTCGTTAATGAAATTCTGGGGACAGAACGCGTTATAACGAGTCCCGTTGCTGGCACCACGCGAGATGCCATAGATACACCTTTTACGCTTGGCGATAAAAGATACGTCATTATAGATACCGCCGGGATTCGCCGTCGCGGTAAGATAAAGCGCGGACCCGAGCATCTGAGTGTTACATCATCCATAATGAGCATTCACAGGTGCGATGTGGCGATTTTACTTATAGATGCCGCCACTGGAGTAATCGCGCAAGATACACACATCGGCGGATACATACACGATTCCGGTCGCGCCTGCATTTTAGCAGTGAACAAGTGGGACAGGGTTGAAAAAGACACCTCGACCGCAGGGGCGTTTGCAAAGAAACTGCGTGAGGATTTTAACTTTTTATCATTTGCGCCTATAGTGTTTATATCTGCGCTGACAGGACAGCGTGTGCGGAAAATCTTCGACATAATCGCCGAGATTATGCCGCAGTATCATCACCGCATCGAAACAGTGGAATTAAATAATGCCCTCGAAAGAATCGTGAGGTATCGTGAACCCCCCACACACAAAGGGCGCAGGCTAAAGATAAAATATGCCACGCAGACTGGCGTCGCGCCGCCAACATTCACACTCTTCGTGAACAACCCAACGCTATTGCATTTCTCATACAGACGTTATTTAGTAAATCAACTGCGCAGGGCATTCAATTTAACAAACACGCCCATCAGGATAAAGTTACGCCGGAAATCGAGGAAATAAAGCGGCTACTATAGAAGGAATAATCGCTACCCTCAATCACATCTCCCCCGGTTATGGCACGTTGAGGATGAAGCCCTTAAGCCGGTCGAGAACTACTTCGGGATGGTCGGGCGTTATACCGAGCTTGCTGGCACCTAAGACCTCAATTGAGATGAGTTGTTCTCCAGCGGCAAAGTCGAGGGCAATGTCATCTGTTAAGCGCACTGTGCGACACTCGTAATGTCCCTCGCGCAGACGTATACTCAGGGCGTCTGCCTCCGGGTCGTATGTAATCTTCATTTTGATTCTCCTTCTTGAAAGTAAAATGTGTAGATGGTAACCACGACGAAGCGGTCTTCCTCTTCAGCTACGATAGGCATCACCTGCTGTCTATCTATGAATGAAGGACAAGATGTTTACAGCAAGGGCTTAATCGAATTTCTGGCGGAAATCTTTTGCATTCTCGAGGAGGGTTTGCAATTCACTGGCGTCTTTTTTCTCAATAGCGGATTTTACCTTTTCGAGCTCTTTGGTAAATTGATTGATATAATTTACAATGTTTTCAACATTATCGAGGCAGATGTCCAGCCACATTGTAACGTCGCCTTTGGCAATGCGGGTGGTGTGACGAAATCCTGCACCTGTGAGCTGTTTCAGGAAGTTCAAATCGTCGGGTGAGTGTAATACGACATTCACAAGCCCGACTGCGGCAATGTGAGGTAGATGGCTCAGGAGTCCGGCATAAGCATCGTGCCTGCCAGGGTCAATGAGGACGGGTATCATCCCGAGCGATTTCCAGAAGAGGGCAACCTTCGCCGCCGCCTGCCGATTCGTCTCCGGCGCAAGAGTGACATAGCCCGTTACGCCCTTGAATTTTACGAGGTGGGCATTCTCAACACCGCTTTTGTCCGAACCCGTCATCGGGTGCGAGCCAACGAAAAAACGGTCGTCTGTAAAAATATCCCGCGCCGCCTCGACTATGCTCTTCTTTGTGCTGCCTACATCTGTAACGATGCATCCGGGTTTGACCGCAGCAGCGATACGTGGAAGGGACTCGATTATTTTTTTGACCGGCAAAGCAAGTATTAAAAAATCGCAGTCTCTGGCGCCCTGCCCGATATCGGTTGTGAAATTATCAATGGCGCCGAGCTCGACAGCCCTTCGCAGACGTTCCTCGCTTCGCCCTATGCCCGTAACCTTATCGGCTAATTTGAGTCTGCGGGTAGCCATCCCGATTGCGCCGCCCAGAAGACCAACGCCAAATATCGCAATTTTCTCAAAGTGAACAAGGTCTTTTGTATTGTTTTCCATTACGCATTCTCTCTGGTAGAGACGGTGCGCCCCACAGCATCAGCGACTCTGGCAATATCCTTCATAAGTTGGACGAATTTTTCGGGGCGTAGGCTCTGGGCGCCGTCAGACCAGGCATTCTCCGGTGCAACGTGAACCTCGATTAACAAGCCATCTGCGCCAATCGCTACTGCCGCACGCGTAAGTGGCGCCACCCATCGCCAGTTCCCGCTGGCGTGGCTGGGATCAACCCAGACCGGCAGGTGTGTCTCGTGATGCAAAACCGCCACAGCAGAGAGGTCGAGTGTATTTCGTGTGGCGGTCTCAAATGTCCGTATGCCGCGCTCGCATAAAATCACCTGATGATTTCCCTCACTCATAATGTATTCGGCAGCCATCATAAATTCCTTCAGACTCACAGACATACCGCGTTTGAGGAGGACGGGCTTATCAGTTTGCCCCACCTCTTTCAGCAGATTGAAATTTTGGGTATTTCGCGCACCTATCTGAAACACATCTGCATATTTATAGACCATCTCGACACTGCGCGTATCCATCACCTCGGTAACGACCAGAAGCCCCGTTTCATCGCGCGCCCGGGCAAGAAGCCTCAGCCCCTCTTCGCCCAGCCCCTGAAAATCATAAGGTGATGTGCGGGGTTTGAATGCGCCGCCGCGCAGTATCTTTGCACCGGCAGCCCTGACCGCCCTTGCTGTGCGGATGAGTGTATCGCCCCTCTCAACCGAACAGGGTCCCGCCGCTACAATAATCTCTTTGCCGCCTATCTCAAAATTCTTGAATGGAATGATGGTTGGCTCAGGGTGAAATTCGCGACCGGCGAGTTTGTATGGCTTGACAACCGGCATTACTTTCTCGACGCCGGGGAATGCCTCGAGCGGCAATGTCCGCAAGACGCTCTCGTCCCCGATTGCGCCGATAATGGTGCGCTCCGTCCCGCGAGAGATGTGCGCCTTTAAGCCAACACTCTCGATTTTATCAACGATGTGTTTGAATTCCTCTTCGGTTACATCGGGCTTCAGGACTATAATCATTTTTTACACCCCTTTGGATTTTTTTGACAGAATTTTCTCAAGCGCCTTAACAAATGCGCGGTTTTCATAAGGTTTACCGATTGTGACGCGGATGCAGGTCTTATGTCCGAAGCCACTCATCGGTCGCACAATTATGCCCTGACGAAGAAGCCCCTCGAAAACCTCGCCCGCCGCTTGCCCAACATCCATAAAGATGAAATTGGTGTATGAGGGAACATATTTTATCCCCAGACGCTTCAGTTCGCTGTAGAGATATTTTTTCTGCTCTTTGGTTTTTGCAACGGTTTTATTTATATGCGCGGTGTCGGTGAGGGCAGCCGCGGCAGCAACCTGAGCGGCTCGATTGACATTGAATGGCGGTCGCACCCGCATTATGTCTGAGATTACATCCGGGTTGCTGATGCCGTATCCGATGCGCAAACCCGCCAGCCCGTAAACCTTTGAGAATGTCCGCAGCAAAATCAGATTCCTGTATTTCTTCAGGTATCGCAAGGTATTTGGGTATTTGCGCGTCTTCACATATTCATTATACGCCTCATCAATGACGATGAGAACATCAGGCGGAACGCGCTCAAGGAGATATTCAACATCTGCCCTTTCAGCCATACAACCAATCGGGTTATTAGGATTGCCGAGTATAACGATTTTCGTATTTTTGTCTATAGAATCAGGAAAGGCGCGCACATTGACCTGCCAGTCTTTCATAGGGACGTTGTGGACGGCAGCGCCCATTGCATCCGCCGCCATTTGATAACGGACAAAGGCATTTTTGGAAATCACAATATTGCTTCTGGGTGTAAGATAAGTCATTGCGATAAGCAAAAGCAATTCATCCGAGCCGTTGCCGAAAATAAACTGTTCGGGCTTCAGACGGAGTTTCTTCGCAAGGGCATTGCGGAGGATATACACATTGCCGTCGGGATAATAATTAAATTCAGCGGCATACTTTTTGATAGCGGCGATTGCCTTTGGCGACGGACCATAGGGATTTTCGTTAGATGCGAGTTTATATATGCGTTTAAGGCCATATTCGCGTTGCACCTCTTCAATAGGTTTACCGGGGGGATAAGGCAGTAGTTTCTTCAAACAGCGCCGGATAGCGATTTCAGACATAACGGCTCCTTTTGCTTATTTAATTGACCTGTCGCGGGGATAAGAACCCAGGAACTTGATGAAAATGGTGTGGGGCTTGAGTTTTTCCAGGACACCTTTCACCTTCTCATCATTTGCGTGTCCTTCAAAATCAATGAAAAAGACATATTCCCAGGGGTGCTGGCGCGTGGGGCGTGATTCTATCTTTGTCAGATTGATACCCGCCTGCGCAAATGGTTTCAATGCATCAAAGAGCGAACCGGGCTTGTGCTTTATTGAAAGTATAAGCGAGGTCTTGTCCGCCCCACTGGGTGCCGGGAGCGTCTGCCCCAGAATCACAAATCGCGTATAGTTTTCAGAGGTGTCCTGAATGTCAGATTCAAGGATGTTCATTTCGTAAAGACGTGCGGCGAGTTCACTGCCTATTGCCGCACCATCGCTGGATTCCTTCGCCCTGCGCACACCCTCGACAGTGCTTGCCACCTCCACGTGCTGCGCCTGTGGGAGATGTTCCTTGAGCCACAGCCGACACTGCATAAATGGCTGGGGATGCGAGAATATCCGCTGAATCTTTTCCGGTGGGACATCTGAAATCAGGCAGTGATGAATGTATAAAATTATCTCGGATGTTATCTTTACGTCGGAATCGAGGAATCTATCAAGGACGGTATGCACAACGCCGCCAGTAGAGTTCTCAATAGCCACAACGCTGTAATCAACGCGCCTCTTCTCAACAGCCGTAAAGAGTTCATCCACCGATGCAAGCGGGATAAAATTCACGGCAGAGCCGAATTCGGAGACCGCCGCCTGATGCGTGAATGTCCCCTCCGGCCCGAGATAGCCAACTCGCAACGGTTGTTCCAGCGCAAGGCAGGTGGACATTATTTCGAGAAAGACGCGTCGCAACCCCTCTGGTGGAAATGCACCGCTGCCCAGACCCAGGACTTTATCAAGTATATTCTTCTGGCGAGAGGGGTCAAAGAAATCCAGCCCGCTTTTGTGTTTAAGACGCCCAATCTCTCTGGCGAGTTTAGCCCTTTGCTCCAGAAATTTTACAAGTTCGGAATCAATCGAGTTGATTTGTTCACGCAGATTTTCAAGTTCTTCTTTCATTTTCTCCCACCCATCTTTTTCAGGAGTCCAGTAGCGCGTTTGAGGTTCCTTATTTCCTTTTGCGTGAGATGGCGAAAGTCTCCCGTATGCAAGCGCCCGAGGCGAATGGGTCCGATGACGACCCGCTTGAGGGCTACAACTGGATGCCCCACACTCTTGAACATCCGCCTGAGCTGGCGCTTACGCCCCTCGCGAATAACGACCCTGTAACGAACAAATCCTCGTGACCTTCGCACACACTGAATCTGGGCACGCAATGTGCGTTTTCCGTCAATCATAATTCCCTTGCGCAGCCACCGCAAATTGTGTTCATCCACCTCTCGCGCCACCGTTACCAGATATTCTTTCTCCAGGTGGTAACGCGGGTGCATCAGGCGATTTGCCAGTTCGCCGTCATTTGTCAAAAGAAGCAAACCCTCCGTATCGCGGTCGAGCCGCCCTACAGGAAATATCCGTTCAGGTATATTGCTCAATAGCTGGAGCACGGTAGGCAACCCATGGCTGTCCGATGCCGTAACAACAACACCGATCGGCTTATTCAGGGCATAATATACAAAGTCCGGAGGTGGAGATAGTAATTTGCCATCCAGACTGACAATATCTTTATCCGGGTCAATGCGAGTGCCAAGTTCTGTGATAACGTGTCCATTTACGCTCACACGCCCTTGTCTGATAAGTGTCTCGCACTTTCGCCGTGCCGCCACTCCGCAGGATGCCATATATTTCTGCAAACGAACTTGCATATTCAGTTATGCCTGATTACGGCAATCGGGACGATTGCTTTGCAATCAGGCGACATCAGTCAATAGTCATCAGTCATCGGTCAATCCCTGATTGCTCCACAATTAGGCGTCATCAGTCAGTACCTTATATTCTTTATTCTCGAACTGTTCCCGCAGTTCCTTTATAGATGGCAAATCGGAGAGCCTCTTCAATCCAAACACTTTAAGGAATTCAGCCGTTGTGCCGTAGAGGGGCGGATGTCCCACTACCTCCTTTTTCCCAACAACCTTCACCAGTCCGAGTTCAACGAGTGAACGAATAACACCGCTGGAATCCACGCCTCTTATTGCCTCGATTTCAGCGCGGATAATTGGTTGTTTGTAAGCGACTATGGCAAGCGTCTCGAGGGTGGATGTGGAGAGTGAACTCCGCTTGCGATGGCGATTTAGCTTCAGGACAAAGGGAGCATACTCGCGGCGTGTCGCCATCTGATAGCCACCCGCTACTTCAATAATCTGCATCCCGTGCCCCTGATGGTCATATTCCACCTGGAGCTCAAGGAGGAGGCGACGCACAACGCTTGCAGGGACACCGGGAAGGATGTTCGTAAACCTCTTGACCGAAATCGGTTCATTTGTGGCGAACAGGAGACACTCAATTACGGGACGGACTTCCACCTCGGTGAGGTGTTCTTTTTCCCCCGGCAATTTTTCATCTGCTGCATTCACATTTTCAGAATCACCGGACATATTGACTACGTCCTTTCAGGAAATCACCAGACCGCCTACAATACGTAAACAGGCATTGTCAATCTTAACCCAAATTTCAGGTTTAAGAGCTATAAAGTTACTTTTATGAACTGGTGATTTTGAACACGACAATAGCGTTCCGCTTTAACAGTTTGGGAGGATGCTTTTTTAATCAGATTACGGTTACAGCCCATTGTTTATAAGCATAACCAAATCCGCAATATCTATAATGCCATCATCGTTAACATCGAGCGTTACGGGGTCGTCCCTGGGCGGCTCGGCAAGGTCAAGCAGATACAACTTGAGGTCTGAACTTGTTGGATTGAAGACCTCGAAGCTGTCTGTCTCTTTTGCGTCCCCCGCTGCAAAGATATTGTAGGGTGTTATCTGTATTTTCACGCTGTTAAAGGAGCCATCTCCGAGGTCGCGCATTGAATTCCAGCGGAAAGAGTGGTCAATCCCGGAAGGAGATGCGGCAATGTGAAAGGAGCCATCTCCGTTTGGTCCGCCCGTTGAGTCATTCCAGGTTGCTCCACCGTTTGTGCTGAATTTTACAAGGATATTGGCGGGTCTGGAAACATCGTCGAATAGTCTGTAGTAGATTGGCAAATTGCCGACTTGCAGTTCAGTGGGCGTGGCGATTTCTACCCAGGGTGGAGGTGGTGGCGGTCCACATTCGGCGATTGAGGAGAAATCTGTCTGCCCGCCCGCGGGTATGCCTTGCCCGTTCGAGAGCCCCACAATCCCCGCCTTCAGTGAAATCCCTAAATAAGTTATGCGGATGCACCCGTCATAAAAGAGCTCTGCCTGAAAATTATTCACATTGGGATTCTTGTATTCGTGGACGTTTTCATACGTAATAACGAGGCGGTCGGGCATTTGTTTATACGTAATGCTACCTCCCGCCGTAGGGTCAAGGTCATTTAAGGCGAGTGAGATACGCGGCAGGGCAAAATGAATCTCTTCCCGGGGAGAATTCCGAGTGTCGCCGTGGATAAATGTGATGTATCCATTCGCCCCGACGTATGCAGCATCGTATGCATTTCCGTAAAGGAAGACCGAGCCGCGGTTAAGTTTGACGAAGGCAAAAGAGTCATCACCGAGGGGAATCTCCGTGCCTCCTGCGGGGTCAACGCTCCAGCCCGACGCCTCCTGGCGGCAGACCTTATAGCGATGTACATCAAGGGGGTCGGGGGTGAAAGTGAATCGCTTGTTTGACAGGTCAAAGATTTTGGAGGATTCATAAAATACCTCCCAGAGTCCCTGCAGCATCCCGGCGATGTCGAAGCACCCGTAATCTGCGGCAGATGGTCCGGGGAAATAGCCGTTGTTTCCGGGTGTATCGGTTGCCTCGATGCGATAGCAATAGTGGTCGCCGAGGACAGATGGTCCGGGTATTTCGGCGAAATATTGATTCTGTGTGCCGCTCATAGCCACTGAATTTATATCTCCCCCATTTTTTCTCCAGTACAGAGTTACATCTTTTACATCAGATGCATCGGTAACGGTTGCCGAAACGGCGTATGGACCACTGGTATCAAGGGTATCGGTGAGTAGCGTGTGTTCGATAATGGGCGGGGTGGTATCGGCACCGAGGAATTCCTTGAGGAACTCGTCCCAGGTTGTATCGCAGACATACTGAATGTTATCGCAGTTGTAGGAAGAGTTAAATGAGCCGCCGGGGTTTGTGAAGTATGTGGAGAGACCGAAGGCATTCAGATAAGATGGGGAGTGATAGGTGATAGTAGCCGACTTGAGAGTGTCCCGGAGGTCGGCTGCGGTCTGGCGGACAGTTGGCTCTTGTGCGCACTCGACAACACCTTCAGCAAATCCGCGTAAATCACGATATTCACCATCGTCGTCAAAGTAACTGGCATTCTGACGTGCGATTGCGATACAGGGCCACTGGGTGTTATCATTGATGGCGGTGTTGGCGAAATTAGTTAAAGCCGAAGCAACCGCGTCCATTTGCGTAAGGTCTATTGCCGAGAGGGTCTCGCTCCAATTGTATGATTCGCAATAATACCAGACGATGTGGGTTGCAAATTCGGCAGGAGAAAAAGTGGGCGTGGTAGATAGGTCTTGCAGAATGGTGTCGTAGGGCCAACCATTGTTCGGTTCGGGGAGTTCAGAGGCGACGAAGACCATCCCCTCATTGCGGAGTTCATAAGCCACTTCCACCATTCCCATAAGGCAGGCGTCGAAGCCGATGATGTCAATAGTCTCAGGGACATCCTCGAATGCGGAGCGAACTTCGCCGGTATAAAGCCCATCCCCACTGGTGTTATCCCAGCAAGCATCCTTGATGGCGTGTTTTTTGAGGCGTTGTCGCCATCCCCCACCGTGATTCCAAAGGACAATGGCGTAATGGGAGGCGGGATAGTTTGCAATTCCCCAGTTCACGAAAGCCGAAAGGACGGCAGGGTCGCCCGTATTGACCTCGCGCCCACCCTGACCGTCTCCCCAGTCCGACACTGCATTTGACTCGTCAGGTGTCATCCCTTTTGAGACAACGAATCTGTGGCAGATTTCCCAGTCGCCATAGCGAGTATCATATCCGAGGGTGCGGTCAAACTGGATAAGGACGGTTACGTTTGGGGGGAGATTGACGGATGCCGCCTCGAGGAAGTCATCAACGCCTTCGTCTTCAAGGTCATTATCTGCCGCCATATAGACCATAAATGTCCATTCGCGTGCCTGGCTTGTTATGTGGAATGTATGAGGGGATGCGGGAGCGGTTGCCGGGTCGCGGGAAATATGTCCCTGCACGTCTTTTGCTTCGACGTAATAACCGATGGTTGTGCCGGAGGGCTGACCGGGTATATTGGCGGAATAGTTCTGGTGGGGAGGGCTGACCTCAGGAGACATCGGCACATCTGCCCAGGTTTTGCCGCCATCTATTGTGTAATGGAGGGTTACATAATCGAGGTCGTAGACTGCTTTAACTTGTGCCGATACAACATAAGGACCCACAGGGTCATTTGTATCAGGAAGGGGTGTATGTATGATTTGTGGGGTGGAGGCAACATAGAGTGTCACAGGAACTATTACCTCCGGTTCATCCGGGTCATTAGAGTCAATTTTAATCTCTGCCGAATAGGCACCATCACCGAGACCGGCTGTGTCGAATGTAAGCGAGACGGGCTGGGCGTAGGAGG
>CAZGKP010000066.1:0-17310 GCA_964526215.1 uncultured Candidatus Sumerlaeota bacterium | reverse complement strand
TACAGGAACTTTTACAAGTCAATCCTTCTCCCGAATTCGGGAGATGCACCCCTCCGGGGTGCGCCCTGGGCAAAGAGTGGCTATGTCGCTGCGTGGGATGCGTTTCTCGCAGACGAGAACAACAACGATTTCAGCGGTTGGTTCAACGCAGACGGAAACCCCGGATTATCCGGAGTGCAGGCAGAATCAGCTACCGGTCCAAATGGTGGCGTGTTGGAAGGCGTGGTGAATTTTCACCAGCTCCTCGGCGAAATTCCAGACGCCGTTTACCTTTGTGTGGCGCCGTATGAAACGGCTGACGGAGGGCATCTCATTTCAGACAATCAAGTCCCTGCCTCAACCAACAGCGATGCAAACATAGACGCCAATGAATATTTCCGCTTCCCCCTCTCGCCTGAGATTTACCCGGACGGCATCCTCCTGCACTGAGAGAGTGCCGGGAAAAGAGAAGACTCGTTCAGAAATCTCGGTGTAGACAGGCAATTCTCAGGATGTGATTCCCCCATCCGGGTGCTTTTGGAATGGCGCTATTTCCGTCCCTATATTGCAAATTGCAATTGTGTATTGCAAAATGCAATAACGCGGGGGTGGTATTGCAAAAAGTGATAGTGGTCGGTATGCCTTTATGTCTCGTAAAATCAAAGCTATACAAATTCGTAACTACTTTGCCTCATCTGGTATATATATTGCTCTCTTATTAAAAAGAGAGTGCTCGGTGAGGTTGAAGCAAATGACTAATCTATATCGTTGTGTGGTAAAGTTTGGGCACGCGGGCAGCGGAAAGTATGTGGAAAAGCCGATTTACGTTCGGGCGCATAACATCACCGAGGCTCTTGACAGGGCAAAGCGTTTTCGTGGAGTAAAGAAGGGATATTTATTCCGCTCAGGTGCAAGTGTATTGAGTATCTATAAAACCTCCTGATTCTATATCAAGTCTCGCCACTGTTTTTTCTCGGACACACTTTTCATATTCATCACTAATTACTCGCCGGTTTATTTTTGCCTATCATTTATCTATTTTAGATTTCAGGTGCATAAATACATCTGTCAATGTTCGAATCTACACTAATGAACATTCGCGCTCATTCGCGTCATTCGCGGACAATGTCCGCCTCAGGTGGTTTGTTTCACACTTTCAATTATTTGTCCGCTTTCGTCTTGAATTTGCCGGGAGATATATATAGATGAGTGTGTTTGTAGGAGTCCTCGATGAAATCCCCGGCGAAAAAAAGGCTTCTCTTCTTTTTAAGTCTCTTTTTGAATCTTGCCCTTCTACCATTCACAATTGGCGAGAGAGGGTGCGGATTTCTCTTTGTGCCCTGGGTGGCATCTCTGGGCGGTATCTTCTATTCCCTCCATAGTCCGGTGCCGGTGAGACATCGTCTGCCTTCCCGCCTGCGGCGATTCACATTCTTCGTCATAATAATCTGCCTTGCCCTTGCGGCATTTTTGCGCCTGTATAAAATTCAATCCATCCCTCCCGGACTCTGGGTTGATGAACTCTATACCGCATCGAACGCCCTCGAACTTCACGCCGCCGCTCACTGGCAAAACCCTTTGCGTATGACGCCGCTCGTTGGCACAGGATGGGTGGAGACGTCGAATCTCTATCTGTATTTTGTGCGATGCATCTGGCTGATTTTCGGGGTGAATTATATCGGAACGAAGATGGTATCCATACTACCGGGGATAGCGGCAGTCGGGCTTTTATTTTTATTTGTGCGAGGGTTATGGGGTGTGCGGGCGGGGTTGGGTGCGGCTTTTTCCCTGGCGGTGAGTTCCTGGCACATAACTCTTTCGCGCTGGGGCTGGGATGAAGTGCTCCTGACCGCGCTCCAGATTCCGGCTTACATATTCTTATTGCGCGGGATAAAAAGAGCCAGGGCGTTCGATTTTGCACTTTCGGGATTTCTCCTTGCCATTTGCACATACACTTATGCCGCATCGAGGATTTTAACAGTTTTTGTGCTTTTATATCTCGCCGCAGAATGCACTTTGAATCGGGGCTTTTTCACAAAGCAAAAGAGGGGCATCGGTGCATTCCTACTTATGTTTTTTCTAACATTTGCACCGCTGGGGATTTATTTTTCGCACCACCCATCTGCATTTTCGGTGCGGGCAAAAGAGGTATCTATCTTTTCCGAGATGCGCACGCAAAAGAGTATTGACCCATTGATAAAAAATGTCGTTCGCCATCTTCTGATGTTTCACTGGAGGGGAGACCGCAATGTTCGGCACAATCTGCCTGGGTGTCCCCTGCTCGATATTGTAAGTGGCATTTTTATGCTTTTGGGGATTTTTATTGCCCTGCGTGGACTTAAAAAAACACAGAATAGATTTTTGATATTATGGTTGGCATTCGGGTTGATAGGTGGAATTCTCTCTGCGGGCAAAGAAGCGCCGCAGGCATATCGCACAGGCGTTGTAGCGCCGGCAGTCTTTGCATTTTGCGGGATAGGGCTTGCGTTTGCCGAAAAGAGAATCAGACGTGCATTACGAACAAAAAAATTGAGCGTTGTGCCTCTGACAATAGTAATTGGGATTTTGCTCGTAATCACGCTCGGCATCAATGTGCGGCGCTATTTTATTCAATATCCTCGCGAGCCTGAATTGTGGGAGAATTTCTGGGGCACAAAACGTACGTTTTTTGCCAGACATCTGTGCACACGCCGAAAAGCCGGCGCTAATGTCCTGCTCGATGCATCGTTCCGCTCTCAATACTATTTCCTCTACCGGGTAGCGATGCGGATAGTGTGCAAAATGGAGCCGGAATATTACGACCCCTTATATCGCAAGCCGGACGCGCTGCCTCAAGGTTACGAGGTTTACGTGCCGCCATTTCGCCGAAGGTATTACGAACGAGTGCTTCCAGCCGTCCCACTTGCACCCATCGAAAATCCTGCCGGAGACATATCATTTTATCGCGCAGATATTTCCGCCGCCGCCCTGAAGAGGTGCCCTGTCCTGCCGCCTGAAAAATTACGCCCCTTCGAGGTCTCATATCTCACAAACGGCACACTTATTAAAAAGGAATATAAAGAGAGGTTGCAATTTGATTCATTACCCGCAGGTTGCACGCACATCCTTGTGAAGGCAAATCTCGAGTTGCCGAACGCCTATTACTCAGTTTTTCAATTGAAGGCTAACAATCCGACCGGGCTTTCAATCAATGGAAAGGCGGTCTTAGACGAGCGCGGGGGCGAAAAAGTTATTCACCTTGTAGCAGGAGGGCACACAATCGAGCTGAGGTGTAAAGTCATCAAGAGCCCGGTAGTGATGGAGTTATTATGGCGACCCGATATGGAGCACACGGAGCCAGTCCCGCCCGAGTTCCTGTCGCAATATTCAAAGTAAACTCCGCACTGAACCAACCGCATAAAGCGGATAGTTCTGGAGAGGCATAGTAAAGATAAAAAGGCAAGTCTATTTATTTTGAACCAGACGTAAAAAAACACGCATCCCCGTCATAAGATGCTAGGTATTAATTACAATCGTTATAGAGGCTGACCCCTCTCACCCAAGGAATTACTCATCTCGGTCATATATACCGCCTGATTCGTATCTCCAGCCGCGCTCGGCTTTATCAAAAATCACCGAACCACTGATCTGTCGGCGCTCGCCCCTTTTACGAAACCGATTTTTCACCGTAATGTTCATCTCCCAGAACATAGGCTGGCCGGCTAGGCCCATCGGAGGAGGCGGGGCTTCCATTTCCCTAAAGCTCACAATATCCTCCAAGAAAGACTTCTCTATGCCGCTTTTGATGTACTCGATTTCTCCCTCGTATTCGATGCTGTATCGCTTGACTCCGAATAACTCCATTGCCATGGCATTGGTTTTAGAGAATCTTGTGATACGAGCAAACCCGTGGCATTTCTTCTCGATGACTTTCCTTGCGTCGCCTTTGGACGGCTTCGATTCGTGTGATAGCTCAGCATGCTTGCAGACTTTAATCCTAAATATCTGGGAATAGGGGGTCGAACTCTATAGTAATTGTAGTGGATGGCGTCCCAGACCCCTCGATGGTATTGCTGGATGTGAGACAATATCAAAACCCGTGTAGCGGAACTGTCAGTTATTCCCACCCGGTTATCTTGTTCATTCAGGCGACCCGGCTGAGTTTCTGCTCGTTCTGAATGACCACCTTTGCCGCTGGCAGAAAAAATAATCCCTCGAGATATTCGTTCCCACAGCATTTCGGACGGGGAAAAACCTGCATTCACAGGGAATTACATACTCGACATACCCCTTACTAATGCGGGGCACTATTTAGTAGACAATGCAGTGCTCTTCATCCAAGGTATGGGAAAATCTCAATTCCCCTTAGTAACAACACCTTATGTGGAAGAGTAGCCAAGATTTGCCCACACAAACACCAGTTTTACCGAGCAGTATCTTCTTGGTTAACTATCCCCGTGTTCAATCTCCTCGAAAAAACGCTGAACCACTGACTCCACGGACTCAAGAAGAGGCATCAGTTGTTCTGGGTCTATAAACATAGAATAAGTATGGACGAAGTAGTGTCGAAATGCGCGATACTTGTCAAGTTCCATTGCCAGCTCCGATTAAGAACAAGTGCAAGGGTTTGCTCAATATTGGCACGCTCTGCCCGAATGAAATCAGCGGATTTATCCATAAATGCAGACTCCTGTCTTGCGGATGATTTGCGCTATGGCAACGGGTTTGCTTAAATCCACAAGATCAACCGGTCTGGAGAGTCGCCGGATAAGCTTCCCGTAAAATTCAAAGAAAAGACGCGGCTCAATTCCCTCAACTGCTAAATCTATATCGTATGCTTCGCGTGTTTCATCCAGTGACGAACCGAAAAGCCATAGTCTCCCGACTCCAAACTCCCGTGCCGTCTCTTCTATTGTTTTCCTTTCAGTGGGGCTAATCACCGTTATATACCTCCTCTTTTCTGTGCTGATGGCGCGAAGAAGAGATAGTTCCCAATCCACATTAGGTCTTTGCTATGCGGGCGGAGAGGAATGCAGAATGATGGGCGCTGGCTACCGCGAAAAGTTCACGCGCAGAGCCCACCACGTGATCCATAGCGCCGGGGGGAAAGCAGATGGCTCCACATATGGGGCATTTCCAAGCAGGTATGCCCGACACCACAACCCGCATTCCCTCCTTCTCAAATTCTTGTTCCACCTTTTGATATTTCATAACCGAGCAACAGTCAGGACAAAGTTTTTCGGGAATTTTCATTTCTCACCTCTCTGGAATGGATCTATCCATTCTGGTCGCCTCGGAATATAAGCAGTTACAATATCAACCCAATTCGGGTCTCCGAAGTCAACCACTATATGAAGATGCTCACGAGTTGTTTCTGTCCAGGAGAATTCACCGCAGAGAAGGCATCGCTTTCCCTCCTCATACATTTCCAGAATTCCGGCACTTTGGAATGCCTCCCTCAATTGGCTCTCGTTAAAACCTCCTTCAAACGAGTGGCGGAGCACATGGGATTTGATAGTATAAAAGCCTTCATTGACTTTCTGCTTTAATCTGGTGAGGAGTTCTTCGGCTCTTATATCGCCAGATTTGCTCATAAATCCAACCTCGGTGTGATTAAGGAAATGTGGGATGAGGTCAGACCCTCTCAGCTACTTCCGTGATGTGGGAATGGCGGACAGTGGAACACCGATATGACGCAAGTGAAGCCCTGCCTCATCCTTGATTCGCCCGACCGATTCGCGAATTTGCTTCACTCGCTCACCGACCGTCAATTTGTGGTTCTCGCGCACCGCAGCATCTTTCCACTCCCAAACTTCCTCGAGTCTCTTACTCACTTTCATAATAAAGCACCTCCGCTTCTGCATCCTCTTGGTTTTTTAGGTTTGAGTAGGAATATTCCCTCCTTCATTGCAAACCGCCGAGACGAGTTATGAACCGCGTATTTTGCACTCTTATGCCACGATGCCAGACATACTCATTATGGCGAGGAACGCCCGGTAGATTTCCCTGTAATCGCGACTCTTGAATGTTACAATGCGGGCGGCGGTTCGCTTTATGCCCGGAATCCTCTCGCACATATCTGCCATCTCTGACAGGTGCAGAGCGACTTCTAATGTATAAGGTCCGCGCGGCAGGAATGGTTTGATTTTCCCGCGCATCTCAATGCCTTTTTTAATCCCTTCACGAATCTTTTCCCGCGCCACCTCGGGATGCAAAGAAAGTGCTGATTTCCTGCCATAACCCTTCTTCACTGCAGCAGTTACGATGTTGGGGATATGCTTTTTTATCTCGACGACAGCCGCCTCATCCCCGCTCAAGAAGACCACCGGTCTGCGAAAAGTCCCGCAGAAAGCGGCATTGAGTTCCGGCTCGCCAAATGGGACGCCGTTCAACTGCGCCTCCATAATCACGCCGCTATACGTATGCGCAAGAGACCCCTTATGCGTACCCGCCATTGCGTGATAACCGATGAATGCCGCCGCGTCGTATCTTTTATCCATCCCCTGCATCATAGACCAAGTCTTGACCTCGCCCTGGAGTAACTTTGCCGCCCGATGTACCTTTGATGGCAGGAGGTTTATCATCGAGCCATGCGAGTCGTTAATGATAATTTCCTTTGCGCCCGCCGCCAGTGCACCCTCGACAGCGGCATTCACCTCGCCTGCCATCAGGTCGCGTCCCTCAGGGTAATCGAGCTTTGTCCGTGAGCCATATTCCCAGCTGCTCACTCCCGCAACACCCTCAATATCGCACGAGATATAGACTTTCATTTTTCATTTCTCCTTTTCAGATGACGCTTCAAAAACATCGAGCATAAAAGTATTGCGGGGGAGAGCACTTGTAAACTATAATCTTTGTGTAAATCGAGAGACAGGTGTTTGTTATGCAAAAACGCCTCGATGAGTTTCGTGTGCTTTTGCCCAGAGAGGGCAAAATGCTGGTGGACGCCCTTATCTATGCGAGCAAAGACCTGCTTATGGAAGATGAGGCACTTCAGCAGCTCCGCAATGCCGCATCTATCCCCGGCGTGAGAAAGGTACTCGCCACACCCGACATCCATACCGGCTTCGGCGTGCCCATCGGCTCGGTCATTGCAATACCTGACGCCATAATCCCCTCCGCCGTTGGCTATGACGTGAATTGCGGTATGCGCCTCCTGACAACACCGCTTTCCAAAAGCGATATAGATGCAAAGATACTCGCCAATTCCATTCACCGCGACATCCCTCTGGGCGAGGGCAAAAAGAATGTCAAATTAACCAAATCCGAGCTGCGCCTTGTTCTGGAGCGCGGCGTGAAGGGATTGCCCGACTGGCTCCCGAATCATTTGCGCCTGAATAAACTCTGGGACGAGACAGAATTCGTGATGGATGTTGTTAATATCGAGGAGCAAGGGTCTATGCCAGGGAGCGCGGACGCAGTCTCGGTGCGCGCCATTGAACGCGGTAGAGGACAGCTCGGCACACTTGGCGGCGGAAATCACTTCATTGAGATTCAAGAGGTCAAAAGCACTGCCGACAAGAAGCTTGCTTCCGAATTTGGAATCCATACCGGACAGATTCTGGTGATGATACACTCCGGTTCACGCGGGTTCGGTCATCAGATAGGGATGGATTATATGCCACTTGCAGCCGCGAAGGCTGGCGACAAAATCCCCGACCGCTCGCTTGGCTTCTTTTCAGTGGAAAGCACCGAGGGACGCGATTATATTGCCGCTATGGATGCTGCGGCAAACTACGCATTCGTGAACCGCCAGATAATGGCAATGTTTGTCCGCAAGAACTTCCGTCATTACTTCGGCAACATCCCGATGCCCCTTATCTATGATGTCCCGCACAATATGGCGAAATTCGAGAAGCATAATGGTGAGCGACTCTGGGTTCATCGCAAGGGCGCAACGCGCGCATTCCCAAAGCAAAGAATGCAGGGCACCAGATATGCCCATATCGGTCAGCCCGTCATCATCCCCGGCTCGATGGGCACGGCGAGCTATCTCCTTGTAGGCACCGAGACAGGTGCAGAGAGTCTTTACAGCGTGAATCACGGAGCGGGGCGAACGATGTCGCGCAGGGCGGCAGCGGGCAAAATCAGACGCCGCGACGGAAAAGTCATTCGCCCCGCTCGCATCACCGATGAACGCTTTCAGGAATCAATGAAGGGCATATATCTTGTCTGTGAAGACAAATTCGCAATCAAAGAAGAAGCCCCCGACGCCTATAAGGACATAGACGAGGTGATTCGCATCGTTGTGGGAGCAGGGTTAGGTGTGCTTGTTGCGCGGATGGTCCCACTTGCCGTCCTGAAGGGTTGATTCTTCATAAATGAAAATTTGTAAGAGTTTATCTATCCGAAAAAGTATCTTCAGTCAATTGAAAAACTGAAACTGACAACTGAAATTAAGAACAGAACACAGATGACACTGATGGCACGGATATACATTGATAAACAAAATCGGTGAGAATCCGTTAAATCCGTTGACCCGGATGCTTGCATCCACGTCATCCGTGTGCTATTTTATTCGGACATCCTCGGTCATAACCTGAATAACTATGGTTAAATAAATGACACATCCCACCGATGGCGTGCCTTCGGCCCGATGGCGCGCCTTAGGCATTATTAAGCGGTCAGGATACTAACCTCGTAACATCTACAAAATGTTGTAGATATCGGCGTTATAAGTGCCTGAAGCCGGACGCCTATAGCAAATCCTGTGGGTCTACGTCTATTGTGATGCGATAGCCACCTTTCAGTTTCAGGGATTTAAACTTCTCAAGTCCAGCACGGAGCACCTTCTGCATCTCGCTGATTTTCTCGCCCCGCATAAGTAGCCTGTATCGGTAGCGGTCTCCTAACTTACCAATGGGTGATGGCGCCGGTCCTAATATCGTTATCTCCCTCAGCCCGAATTGATTCCTGAATACCCGCAATAAATTTGCAAATCGCTGTATCCGCTCGGAAATAATCTTCGGCTTTTTCCCTGAAAACAGAACCGAGATGAGTTTGTAATATGGCGGGAATCGCAGCGCCTTGCGGTTTTTAAGCTCCCTCTCGGCAAATACCGTATAATCCTGTGCAAGTGCGTCCACGATGCTGTAATGTTTTGGAAGATACGTCTGAATGATGACCTCGCCGCGTCTTTTCCCGCGCCCTGCACGCCCCGCAACCTGCGTAAGTAGCGAGAATGTGCGCTCGGCACTCCTGAAATCGGGCAGAAAAAGTGAGAAATCTGCCGAAATTACACCCACAAGCGTAACAGGCTCCAGGTCGAGTCCCTTTGCCAGAATCTGTGTGCCGAAGAGGATGTCCACTTCCCCATTTGTTATTGCGTGCCATTTCTTGATGAAGGCTTTGCGGCTTCCGAGTGTGTCCGAATCAAGCCGCAAGACACTCGCATCGGGGAATTTTTTTGCCAGTTCCTCTTCGAGTCGTTGAGTGCCAGCGCCAAGACGCATCAGTCCCTCTTTGCCGCAATAAGGGCAGATGTCCGGCACGGGCTTTGTCGCACCGCAGTAATGACACACGAGCCGCTCCCCTACCCTGTGATACGTCATTGTTACGTCGCAATGCTCGCACTTAATAACCTTATTACAGGCAGGACACATCAGGAAATTGGAGAATCCCCTGCGGTTTAAGAAGAGAATCACCTGCTCGCCCGCATCGAGGCGTTTCCGGATTGCATCTTCAAGGCGGCGGGAGAATATGCCAGGGTTTTTCTCTTCAGTCAATTCCCTGCCCATATCCATTAGTTCAACAGAGGGCATCGGGATTTGTTTGATGCGCTCCGGGAGCGTGAGCAGCTTGTATTTCCCAAGGCGCGCATTATGGAATGCCTCAAGTGAGGGGGTGGCGCTGCCCAGAATCGCAACGGCACCGGTGCGGCTTGCACGCATAATGGCAACGTCTCGGGCGTGGTAGCGCGGCGTATCGTTCTGTTTATATGTAGATTCGTGTTCCTCATCAACCACGATTATGCCGAGTGCGGGAAACGGTGCGAATACTGCCGAGCGTGCGCCGACGAGGCATTTGATTCGCCCCGACTTTATTGCGCGCCACAAATCAAACTTCTGCCCCAGCGTGAGATGGCTATGATATACGCCTATCTGGTCTCCGAAGCGGTTGCGGAATCGTTCAACCGTCTGTGGCGTGAGGGCTATCTCTGGCACGAGCACAATCCCCTGCCGCGCATGCTTGATTACGTCCCCAAGCGCCTGGAGGTAAATTTCAGTCTTCCCGCTTCCCGTAACGCCGTAAAGCAGAAACGCCTCATAACGCCCTTTATGAATTGCGCCCTTTATCGGCTCAAAGGCGGCGGACTGATGCTCATTCAGTGTGAAGGGTGGTGTGGTAACGGTTGCAACCGGGTATTCATCCCGCCTCTCAACAACCGATTCGATTATCTCGACCAGACCCTTTTTCTCAAGGCTCTTTACAACCGAGGAAGAAACCGAGAGGGCATGCAAAAGGACGGGGAATTTCTCCGCCTCGATTTTTTGCGCAATGAAGTGGCGCATAACGTCCGCCTGACGTCTCGGGAGCGCATTTAGAGTCTCCGGTTTTTCGAGGGCGGCAGGATTCTTGATGCGCACCCAGCGCTCACGTCGCTCTCTGCAATCGTTGAAGCCGATGAATGAGACGCAGCTCAGCGCCTCACCGAGGCTGCAGAAATAATAGTCGGAAATCCAGCAAGCCAGTTCGATGAGGTCGGGGGCAATGGTGAATTCAGGCGTAAGGAGGGTTTCTATATCCTTAGGGGAGGCGCATTTTTTCTCATCGGAGATGCCAACAATGCAACCCGGTAGCGAGCGTCCTCGCACAGGGACGCGCACGATGCTCCCGATACGTGCTGCGGGACGCATATCCGGCGGGACACGATACTGATACGTGTTCGCTATCGGTAAATTGAGGGCAACATCAGCGTAATAAGACAATTTGAATAATACGCTCCACGCTTAAAACTCGTAGCAAAAGTTATCCACAGGTTCGGTAAAGAGAGCGAAATCTACTACTATTACTGATATCCCTGTGTATAAAAGATAATAAATTTCACATACAATTTACAAGATTAATCCGCCTCAGGCGGATAAACCTGATTTTCAACTTTAATAAAATCAATTCACCACAGGCAAATCCCGAAGGCGCGCCATCGGTGAGTTCCATAATTCGTGTAATTTGTGGTTTTATAGCACTCGACAGGTGAAGTGGGGAAACGTTGATCGCATCGTCTTTTTGTCTTTTTTCACCACCAAGTCACCAAGACACAAAACAACACAAAGCAAAGAATCTTTCCGCCACAGGCGCATTTTCAAGGTGAATTCTTCGTGGCTTTGTGTCTTAGTAGTTGATATTTTTTCTTTCACCAGCACTGACATAACAATTACGACAATTACCGCTTATGGCTAAGTCTTGGCTTTAAATTTCAACCCCCCTCTCCCTGGCTCACCCAGTCCTGTGTTCCGACTCTGAACACAAGCTAATTTTCACCTCTTCACCCATAGCTGTATTTCACCAAGAAAGTAACCTATTTTTCCGAGACAATAGGGATTATTACTGTGGGGGGGTAAAATGAATTATTGGAGTTTTATCACCCGAGTTTACGTTTTTCCTTGCGTGCTATGGTGAGCATCTTTTTTACTTCTGGCTCCCGGGGCTTTATGGCGGAAGCCACTGTAAGATAATGCACCGCCTTTTTCCAGTCGCCTTTCTCAAAAGCCTCGCGCCCCTTTTTGAATTCTTCATTGAAAAGTGCTTCACTTCGCTCCTCAATCTTTTTGCGTGAGGGAGGCGTAGTTTTATCCTTTTCCCCCGCGTGGGCGAGAGTTTCTGCGCTTATTGCCTGGAGTGAATCGAGGTTTACGCCGTGAAATTCACCCTCCGCCTCTTCGGCAGATACAGATGGTGCGGGAGTCTTGAGGTCGAGGGGAGTTGCATCTCCGAATTCTGCGCCGGGCATCACCCGTTCAACGTGTGGACCAGAATCAACATCCGCCAGAGTCCTGGTTTTCGGGGGCAATTTCTTTTCACGTATGATTGGAGGCTTGACCGGAGGGGGCGAAGGAATCTCCTTGGCGGATGGTGCCTCTTTTTCGGTCTGTTTTTCTTTTACCTTTGAGACCTCTTCCTCCAGGGAAGGGGTGGGAGGAATCAAATCCGCGGTTTTTTCTCCAGCAACGGATGGTAAGGGTGATTCACTTTCTCTGGTGGGCAAGATACGTGTCTTGGCATATGGGGCATAAACTTCGGTGTCAGATGGAGCAGTAGATGGGGGGGTACCTGGTTCAACAGCCACCGTTTCCTGTTCTGCTTCTCCGCCAAACATCAATGTCTCAAAGTCTTCCCGCTCCACCTTTTGCTCGGATTTGGATGTCGGGGCAATTGGGAGTTTCTGGGTTTCACCAGAAGGTGTGGCAAGGATGGTTTCCTCCTGATCCTGCTCCGGTTGCCCGAAGAGAAATGTATCAAGGTCCATTGAAGTCCCACCGGCATCGGGTATTTTATGTTCAGGGGTCTCGGCCGATGGTGGAGGTTCTCGCGACGAAACGCCCATACCCAGAGCCTCCTCTATAGAAATAGTTGGAGGTTGTGGCGGGGGTTCACTCCCTGTGGGGGAAGCGGGAACGTGAAGGGGCTCTGGCGAAGGTGTCACAGGCGGTTCGGTAAAAGGTGGTAGTTCTCCGGGTGAAATGACATTTTCCGGTTCGGTGTCAGTTAGTGGCGGGGTTTCCGGTGTAGCGCCTTCGACTCCCGGTCTGAAGGAAATAGGCGATAATTCAACTCCCTCAGGGGGAGGCGTTTGGGGACCGACATCCAGTGTGGGCAGGTCAGGGGGAATCTCGCCAGCAGGCTTTTCAATATCCCTGTAATCCGTCGGACTTGGAATGTCTGGTAACTCTGGTTTAGCCTCAGGGAGTACACCGGGGGTTGGAGAGACAATATCGGCGATTTCGGGTGTTTCAGAGACGGCTGGTGAGGGGATACTGGGAATTTCAAAAACCTCTTTCGGCACCTCCAGTTCAGCCTCGGGAAGTATATCGGAAGCGGAAGAAACGACCTCGGCGATCTCGGGGACTTCGGAGATGGTTGGCGAAGGCGCACCGGGAATTTCAGGAACCTCACCCGGGAATTGAGACGGTTCTTCGGGCAAAATCCCCGAAGGGGAGGGAACTGACGAAGGCACTGATAGTGAAGCAACCGGCGTCTTTTCTACTTCCTCTTTTGCACGTTCGAGGTGAGTCCGAAGCGTTTTATGCCGTCTCTTTGCGGATATAAGTATCACTATGGCAACAACAACAAGTAGGAAAATAACGCCTCCGCCGCCGATGAGAACGAGCCTCCCTATATTACTTGAGAGGAACGATTTTTCTCCCACGGCGCTCTCACCCCTAAGGGCAAGGGAACTGATATAGGGAGTAGGGGTCGCAAGTGGTGTCGGGACGGGCGTTGGAGTTACAGCAGCTACTGACGCCCCGGGCGTTTCAATGCCAGCAGGTGGAGGAAGCACCGGAGCAAAACCCGGTTCGGGCGCAGGTGCAGAAGCCGGGGTGGATAAGCCGGGAAATGCCGGAAGTGCAGACCCCGGCGTCTGTGTGGGTAAAGCCCCGGGGGCACGAGCCGATGGCGTTCTTGCTGCAATGGGAGTGAATTGGGACGGAGGAGGCAATGCCTGCGGAGGTTTAATCCCCATCTCAACCATCTTGGTTTCCGCCCGGGCGCGGTAGAACTTTGCAACATTATTGCCCGGCTCAATCTGTTCCAATTTATGGCATTCGGAGATAACCTCTGCGTATTGCCCCCGACCGTAATACAGACGGATTAGTTCGACAGACAAATTAACGGTTCGCTTTTTCTCAACAGCCTCGTCCCCCGCAACGTTTTCAACTTCTTGCTGGGCAAAGGGGGGCTGTGAAAGCAGCCCTATCAAAACCATCAGAACAAACACACATAAGGAGTGGCGAATTACTATATTACGACTACTCTTATGCCTCGGCATCCTGTAATTCCGGTACATAAATGCCCTCACATCCTTCAGGGGCGCTTAAAAGCCCATTTATTCGATAAAATCATTCAACATATTATCCCTTTGAAATCAACATTATCTTTACCAGCTTCTCCCTTTTGATTGCAAGGAATTTATGTAGTATATAAATATTCCCTTGTGTCCTTGAATGATTAAAAACGCTACCTTTGGTACTATAACTGCATAATTTATGATCTTTCATTGATGTATCCTCTTACCACGGATTTTTCAAGGATTTAGAATGTTTTTTCAACCCAGCCGGAACACAAGGAAATTTTCGGGCAATTTTATTTTGGGGAAATCGCAGGTGCAGTTAGACCCTCAGCGGGCCCACAGGTGGCAAAAGACGTAATAGCGGCGCGGAAATCCCACTCTCCCCACACACGTTGTGCCTTAATTAAAAACTCATTATCTCCCGCTTCTAAATTCACCTGCGTAATCTGTAAAAGAGGAGCAGATATAGCCGCAGGCTCACCATTTAACCAGTAGCGGCACGGCTCGGCAAGGTCGGGAACCAGATTGAAACGCCCCTTTTTTTGTGAATGTATGCAGAAGTAGAGATAGGCGATTTCCTCCTCGCCTTTTGTGGTAAGGATTTTGCGGATGTCGAATGTGGGGAAATTTGCGTGGATGTCGCGCCCGTCAATCGGGAGCCGGGTATGCCGCCAGCGCACCGTTCCGTATTTTCCCTTATATCGTGCACCGGGGTCAAAGCCCGCTTCAGGACCGAATTGCCGCTCCATACCACCGCCTGTTCTGTCAAAGGGACCCACCGTCCATACCTCCCTTATGCCGGATAAATCAAGCGTTGCCTCTGGATGAAACACAAATCGCCTTTTCCCCCACGAGATGATAACTTTTGCACCGACATTCACTGCCCCAAGCAGATGATATGATGTCGGGGCGATGACCTTTATTTGCACAGAGTGATTTGAATCGGGCACAAGATGCCTTTTGCGAAAGCCTGCAGCCCTCTGCCGGCACCAATCGGAAGGCACCTCCCAGCGCAAATCCGCCGTCATTTCCTTTGCCGCTTCAGGTGCGACCCAGATTCGGGCATTCACAAATAATACATCGGGTTCGCCCGAATCCGAGAATCTCACCTCTAAATGAATACCGAGTAATTCTTGTAGCAGTGCCTCATAAGTCCCGGTGTGATACGCAAGAGGCTTTTTCAGGAGGGCTTCAAGCCGTTTCTCCAGAAACCGCACTATTTTCTTCGGTTCAGGCGATTTCTCACCGATGATACGGCCATAATCCGAAAGTATCTCTTCGGGTGAACCGATTTGTTCCTCGAGCACACGCGCCACTCTTGCCCGGCGAATTACGTCGCTCGCAATACGATGCCTCTCCATCATCTTCGAGATACCCTGTCCCAATTCGATATTTTTCTTCGCTGCCTTCCCGCTGGAGATAGCTTGGAGACTGCGGCGCATAATGCGTCCGGGCGTGTGCAAAACGAGCGTGTGATTTCTCCCCGATGCCGCCTCCGCATAATCGCCCCGCCACGGACCCGCCTTAAACTCAACATCTCTGTTTTTCTGAACTACCCGTGTCTCCATCTGTGCAAATTTACCATTTTTGTAATCGAGTGTCTCGCCATCATCGTCATAGACAGTGCCTGAACTGCTTGCACCGGCGAAGACGTGAAATTCAATATCGTGGCCATTACCCCCTTCAGGTAGCATCGCTATTGGTGTCCCTGCCCTTACATAAACAGGAATGCGGGAGAGCGGCGATGCGACTCGCCTGACCGCCGGTCCGCGAAAGACTTCATTCGTGAAGATGTCCCACCACAAACCCTCCGGGAAATAAACCGCTCGCACACCACCGCCTGTCGCCTGTGCCTCAAATATTGGCGCACATAAAATGTCGGGACCGAGTAAGTATTCCTCCTGATGCTCGTATGCGCAGGCATCTTCAGGTGCATTTATATAAAGTGGGCGACAGATGGGCAGATTCTTCTCTACGCACTTATGCATCGCAGTATAAAGATATGGCAAGAGTCGGCGGCGCAATTTGTAAAAGCGCCGCACCACCGAACGCGTCAGAGCACTGTAAGACCACGGCTCGCGGTATCCGCGAGAGCAGTGCAGTCTGAGAATCGGAGAGAGTGCGGCAAATTGAAACCAGCGGATGTATAAATCATCCGGCAGATGTTCACCCCAGAATCCCCCCGTATCATTGCCCCAGAAATGAAATCCGATATTCCCACCCGCTGCAGTGAATGGTATTAAATAACGCAGGACATACCATTCACTGGCTGTATCGCCTGAAAAACCTATCGGATAGCGATGATTCCCCCAGCCACCGCACCGCGAGAAAATCAAAGAACGCAGATTCCCCCGCGAGACGCCCGCTACCTGAAAATACACATAGTTCGTCCAGAGCTGCGAAGAGAGGGCGGCGCCGAAGTGTGCCGCCTCGCCGTCAACCCACCAGAAATCCATCCCCTGTCTATGGAGGGGCGCAATCAGGAGCTCACTGGCTGCCTTGAGATGTAAAGGGTCGGCAATGTTGATGGCAATCTTTTCACCACTCTTATTTTCAGGGATGCCCGCCGCCTCGCAAAAAGCACCGAAATGGGAATCTGATTTTAGCAAATCGTGTGGGTGGACATTGAGCGTAACCAAAAGCCCCCGCTTATGACACCAGGCAAAGAACTCTTCCGGCTCAGGGAAGAGCTGGCGATTCCAATCCCAGTTGCACCAGCCATCCTCGTGCCAGTCCATATCGAGCACAAGGACACTCAACGGGATGTGCTCCTTCTTAAACCGTTCAACGAGTGCTTTAGCTTCGGCATCTGAATAGGCATACCAGCGAGACCACCATAGCCCCAGGAGTTTTTTGGGGAACATAGGGACCCCACCAAGGACAGTCGCCAGTTCCCGCAATCCCGCCTCGTAATCATTGCCATAGACGAACAGATACCGGTCAATGCGCTCTCCCTCCGGGCGCGGAAGCAGACGTGGGTATTGACTGATAGACGACGGGTGTTGGTCAATGAGCGGTGTGCGGCTATCGTCCAATAAATACCATCCAGTGCGGGAGAGCAGTCCATCATTCAGGCGCGGAAGCCGCCTGCCGAAGCCGCACAAATCAAGGCTGCGCACAACGCCTCCGAGGTTAGATGCGACATCGCCGGGGCGCCAGATGCCCCCTTTCTCCCCACGGTGCCAGTGCACCTCAAGTCCGCCTGCCGTTTCAGATTTAATCGGGGAAAAATCGAGGGGCAGCCGGATGTCAAATACACCACCGGTGATATGAAATCCATTTTTAGTTTCTTTACAATTCAATGCAGTGCGGGGTTCGGGACGAGGTAGAACCACCGCAGTCGG
>CAZGKP010000065.1:0-17646 GCA_964526215.1 uncultured Candidatus Sumerlaeota bacterium | reverse complement strand
TTATCGGCGATGTGTCTTACAGATGCCCTACAGACACATAATCAGCGAGAATCCGCGTAATCAGTTGACCCGGATGCTTGCATCCACTGACCCGGACGCTTGCATCCACATCGTCCGTGTGCTATTTTATTCAGGATGTAGTTTCAGAAATTTTTGAGCCTCTATAGAAGTCTGCTTTTTGTAGCTTTGCCAAGATGCGCCCTGGAATGGGTCAGGATTTTGCCTTTCTGAGGACTTGCTTGAGGAATTTACCGGTGTATGATTTTTTGGAACGAGCGACCTTTTTCGGGGGTCCCGCCACTACAATCCTGCCTCCGGCATCGCCTCCTTCGGGACCGAGGTCTATTATCCAGTCGGCACTCTTTATCACATCTAAATTGTGCTCGATGACTATAACGGTGCTGCCGGTGTCTACGAGGCGATTTAAGACATTCAGGAGTTTTTTTATGTCGTCGAAGTGCAAGCCCGTGGTCGGCTCGTCGAGTATGTATAATGTGCGTCCTGTATTTTTCTTTGAGAGTTCGCGGGAGAGTTTGACGCGTTGCGCCTCGCCGCCCGAAAGCGTTGTGGCGCGCTGCCCCAGCGTGATATAAGAAAGCCCCACATCATCCAACGTCTGTAATTTCCTGCGGATGGGGGGGATGTTGTGGAAAAATTCAAGAGCCTCACGCACCGTCATATTCAGAACATCATCTATTGTCTTGCCCTTATATGTAATTTCAAGCGTCTCGCGGTTGAATCGCTTGCCCCTGCAAGCCTCGCACTCCACATATACATCGGGCAAGAAATGCATCTCTATCCGAATGACGCCAGCGCCCTCGCAAGCCTCGCAACGCCCGCCCTTGACATTGAAGGAGAAACGCCCCGGTTTGTAGCCGCGCATCCGTGATTCGGGCAATTGCGCAAATAACGCCCTAATCGGGTCGAATGTCTTTGTGTATGTGGCGGGATTTGAACGCGGCGTCCTGCCGATGGGCGACTGGTTCACGTTTATGACCCTGTCGAGAAATTTGGCTCCCTCGATGCTCCTGTGTGCGCCCGGACGCTCTCCGCTCTTGTAGAATCGCCTTGCAAGTGCCCTGTATAATATGTCTAACAGCAGCGTAGATTTCCCCGAACCCGAAACACCCGTGATGCATATAAAGAGTCCGAGCGGCAACTCCACGTCAATGTTTTTCAGGTTATGTTCGGTTGCGCCGCGCACCCATAGCGAGCGCCCCGGTTTCGGCTTTCGCCTCTTTTGGGGGACGGGGATTATGTCTCTGCCCGCAAGATAGCGTCCTGTGATTGATGCATCACACTCGATGATTTTAGCAGGCGGACCCGCATATACTACATCGCCACCGAGCCGCCCCGCTCCCGGTCCAAGGTCAATCACATAATCTGCCGAGCGGATAGTGTTTTCGTCGTGCTCGACTATGATGACTGTATTGCCCAGGTCGCGCATCCGCTTCAGGGTCGCAATCAGGCGGCGGTTGTCGCGCTGATGAAGTCCGATTGAAGGTTCATCTAATATGTAAAGGACGCCGACGAGCTGCGAACCGATTTGCGTGGCGAGGCGGATTCGCTGCCCCTCGCCGCTCGAGAGCGTTGCAGCGGGGCGGTCGAGCGTGAGATAATCAAGACCGACATTTTTCAGGAATGTGAAGCGCGAGTGTAGTTCCTTTAATATCTGCTGACCGATCTTGCGCTGCTTTGCAGTGAGCGGGAGTGCATCCAGAAACGCCAGCGCCTCATTGACAGTGAGGTGCGTGAACTCGGTGATATTGGTGCTATTGAGTCGGACGGCAAGTGCCTCGGGGCGCAAACGGTCACCATTGCAGGCAGGACAGAGACTATCGGAGAGATATGACATAATCCATTCGCGAATGTAATCGGATGATGTCTCGCGGAAGCGTCGCCTCAGGTTAGGAATCACGCCCTCAAACTCGACGTTGTGCTCACGCCGAATGCCACGCTCGCTCTCGTAGTGCACCGGCACGACCTCGCCATCTGTTCCGTAGAGGAGGATTTTCTGGTGCCTGCGCGGGAGCCGCTTCCATGGTTTGTAAAGGTCAATCCCGTAATGGTCGGCAACGGACTTTATCCAGGTGAATGTCCACGAGCCCTCGCGCAGGAAATTGCGGTCGTGGCGATAGAATATCCCCGACCAGGGCTGAATTGCACCCTCCACCACGCTCAAGGATTTGTCGGGCACAATCAGGTCTTCGTCTATTTCCTGGAGGTGTCCAAGCCCCTTGCAGACCGGGCAGGCACCATAGGGGCTGTTAAACGAAAAGAGGCGCGGTGCGATTTCTTCGATGCTCACCCCGCACTCGATGCAGGCGAAATTCTCACTGTAGATAAATTCACGTTTGCCGTCAGGAGGCTTTGCTCCTTCGGGATATGATACTACCTCAATCTTGACGAGACCGTCAGACTTTTTGAGGGCGAGTTCGACCGATTCTGTCAGGCGATTTTTCACATCTGGCTCAACAATAATGCGGTCAACCACAATCGAGATGCGGTGTTTTCTGTGTTTATTGAGTCGAGGCAATTCTTCGGCGAATTCATAAAGCGAGCCGTCAATCTTTACACGCGTGAAGCCGTCTTTTTGTGCCTTTTTCAGGAGTTCACCATATTCGCCCTTTCTGCCGCGCACAATAGGCGCAAGAACCATCAGCCGCGTGCCTTCGGGCAATTCAAGCACGCGGTCAACAATCTGCTGAACCGTCTGGCGAGAGATGGGTTTGCCGCATTCGGGGCAATGAGGCGTTCCGAGGTTGGCATAGAGCAGGCGCACATAATCATAAATCTCCGTAACGGTCGCGACAGTAGAGCGCGGATTTTTCGAGACGGCTCTTTGCTCGATAGCGATTGCGGGCGAAAGCCCCTCGATATGGTCAACGTGGGGTTTAGGCATCTGTTCAAGGAACTGGCGGGCATAAGCCGAGAGGCTTTCCACGTAGCGACGTTGCCCCTCGGCATAGATAGTATCGAAGGCGAGGGACGATTTTCCAGAACCCGAAAGTCCCGTGATGACCGTCAAGGTATTACGCGGGATTTCGACGTTGACATTTTTGAGGTTATGTTCCGCCGCCCCAACTACTATGAGGTTTTTCACAGACATAGATTACTCGCAACAATATAGCGGTGTGAAACGATATATCTGGTTAGTCCGTTGAGCCCTTTGTGCCCATTAGACGGTTTGGAACGGTTTATGAAACATTCGTCCCTTATTCCGAACTTTTACCTTTTACCTTTTGCCTTTCATCAACCCCTCCACCTCTTAAATTTACACCAACCCCCCGTATGTGAGTCAAGTTTGAAAGGGCGGTAGAGATATATTGGGGCTCTTCTTGAAAGGGAGTATCATCAGACCATTTTGAAGTGCCAGCCCCAGACCTTTCAACGTCAGGGTGTGTATTTTTTATTCTTGATTCTCATTCAATGTGGAAATATGATTATATTTAAAGTGAAGTGAAAAAGATGCCTTTTTCCCCGATATTGTGAGGAGAATCCAAATGAAGACAATCGCAATTCCCGAAAAGGAATATCTGGAGATGAAGGAAAAAATAAAACTCCTTGAGGACTCAAAGTTCCTTCAAAATGTCAATCGCCTTATCAATATGTTGTACCAGGAAAAATATGGACTCATATTAACAGATTTCACTGAAGACCTTGTGGAGTATTCGTTAAATAACCTCCCCGAGTGGAAGGATGAAAAAAGTGCCCGTGATGATGTATAATCAATCGGGCAAAA
Source organism: uncultured Candidatus Sumerlaeota bacterium (assembly GCA_964526215.1). Taxonomy (GTDB): domain Bacteria; phylum Sumerlaeota; class Sumerlaeia; order MWCT01; family MWCT01; genus CAZGKP01. The sequence continues at coordinate 13,904 of CAZGKP010000065.1, read as the reverse complement.
GAAGACAGGGTTTAAAATTTTACCTTTGGAGAAATGCCAAAACAAATAATAACGAGAAAGGCTTTAAAATAACAAAGTTTGACACCCAGGCTTCATGCTTTTGTCATAACCTCAGTGTGAGGAAGTAATATGCCCATAGAACTTGAGTCCAATTATGTATTTCTTGACACTTCAGTATTTGTCAAAGCGAACTTTAATTTTGAGTCTTCCACATTTAAGAAATTGATTTCTTTAATCGGAGAAAGAAAAGTTTTTCTTCTCTCAACAGACATAACTCTAAAGGAAATTCAATCAAACATTGAGGGATTCTTTCAAAAAGCAGTGAATTCTCTACAATCTTTCAAGAATAAGGGAAAAATTCTTCGGAACTTGAAAAGTACACCTTGGATAGAGATTTTCGCCACATTAGATGAGAACATCATCAGGAAACAGCTAAATAATCAATTTCAAACTTTTTTGAAATCAGCAAAAGTGGAATCTATTCCATGCGATTCCACGTCTATAGAAAAAGTATTTTATCTTTACTTCAACCAAAAACCCCCATTCAGTGAAGGCAAGAAGAAGGCAGAATTTCCAGATGCATTCACTTTAGAATCTATCAAAAGCTGGTGTCACCAGAAAAATAGTAAAATTTATGTGATTAGCACTGACGACGATTGGAAAAAAGCGTGTGAGCAAGATAGTGCTCTTATTTATTTATCGTCTATCGAAGAGTTTCTGGACCTTATCGCAAGGGAGAATGATTTATATCGCTTGGTAGATCAGGCACTTATAAGTTGGAGAATATTAGAATGCATTGAGAACAAAATAAAGGAAAATCTTGAAGAAGCCGAATATTTGCTGGAGGATCGCGATGGCGAGGTCATAGATGTGTCAATTAAAAATATAAGTATTGATGACCCTTACATTATAAATATAGAAAATGAATACGGGGATGATGAAGTTTTTATCGAGGCGGAATATGAGGCCGATATAGAAATTGAAGCAGGGGTGGAATATTTGGACGAAGATGCAGATTATTATGATAGAGAATACCCAGTCATGAGACATTTCATTACCAAGCACGAAATAACGCACAAAACAATAGATATATCTATTGATGTCGAAGTTGCCTTTGATAGAAATAATCCAGACGACTTTCGAATTCAAAGCGTCTATATTCCTAAAGATCAATTCTCAATTAAGATCGATAAAGATAGAGGATGGCCATAAGAGTAATAGGCAACATTCAGTACAAGTATTCATCAGGGAGAAAAGTAGATTCTCTGAGGTGCTGCGGTTTTCCCTAGAGCAGCTTGTTTTGCGCCTTACTTTCCCCGAGAACTTGGTGGATCTGTGTTAAACGAAATGAAAAATCAAAGTTCGGATAGAACTTTTTCGCGCTTCAGTTTTAACGTCCCCATCAGGGCATCAAAGAATCCTCGAATCTTTTAACACCCTCTTTTTGAAGATTTTTGGTTATTTTGTCTAAATCTACCCTCTAATTCGACAAGCTGCCGGAGATAATTTTTCGCCTCCTCTAAGCCTTCTTCAATGGTGCATCTTGCCTTTCCGTGATTCCTAAAAGCATCCATAGTTACAGGCGGCAGGGTGTTGACTGTGTTAGGTCCGATGAAATTCTCTACATAAAGGACATCTGAATATTCGGGGTTCTTTGTGCTGGTGCTTGCCCACAAGGGACGCTGCACTCTACAGTCCTTTTGCTTTAATGCCCGAAACGACTCTCCATAAAAAATTTCCTTGAAGCGTTGATAAACTATTTTTGCATTTGCGACGGCGATTTTCCCACGGAGGGCAAGGGCTTCGGGAGTGCCGATTGCTTCCAGGGCACGGTCCACGGCGGTGTCTATTCTACTGACGAAAAAGGAAGCTACCGAGGCGACGCGCTGCGGCGCCGCACATTTCTCCAATCCACGAATGTAGGCATTAGAAATCGCCTCGTAGTGTGAGAGGGAAAAACATAAGCGTGGCATTGACATTGATTCCTTCCGAAATAAGTATCTCTGCGAGAGAATATAAAACCTCGCGCAGTCCGACCGAGGCGGGCGCAAAGACGCGGAGAAATCAGAATTTCAGACTTGGGAAATTGGATTATCGTGCAGACCCTAATATATCACCTTCTGAACCACTCATTTAGCCGAGAAAAGAGATGGCGGAGAGGGCGGGATTCGAACCCGCGGTACCCGAAGGCACACACGCTTTCGAGGCGCGCTCCTTCAACCGCTCGGACACCTCTCCGGAAAAGAAAATTTGAGGGGGTGGTTGCAAAAACCATAATCTATATTTTTAATACGTGTTCAGGGTAGGAGTCAATTGAAATGATATGTGCTTGCGGAAGCGGGGGCATCTTCCGAATTCGTGAGATACACCCGATGTGTGTTTAGAATGTTGAGGACTCGAAGCCACGCAGACGCAGGCGGAGGTCGCTGGCACTATCGGCATATTTTAATGCCATCTCCTCGGTTATCTTATGCTGGTCAACGAGTTCCTTCAAATGCCCGTCAAATGTCTGCATCCCCTCGCTTCGTCCTGACTCCATTATTTTTCTCAACTTGCCGAGTTCACCCTTTTGTATCATTTCCTGAGTAAGCGCAGTGTTTTTGAGGATTTCCAGAACCGGCAAGCGCCCTCCCGCCTTTGCCGGAATAAGCCGCTGACTGATGATGGCTCTTAAATTGTAGGAGAGCTGCATCAGCACCTGATGATGGTATTCTTTGGGGAAGAAATTTAATACTCTCTCGATAGTCTGTGCGGCGTTGGTTGAATGAAGTGTAGCCAGAACGAGGTGTCCGGTTTCGGCGGAATGGAGGGCGAACTCCACCGTCTCGGAGTCGCGGAGCTCCCCGATATATATGACGTTGGGAGCCTGCCGGAGTGTGTTTTTCAACGCCTCCTTGAAGGAGATGGTATCAATACCGACCTCACGTTGTGTAATGATGCTTTTTTTATGTCTGAACACGAATTCAATCGGGTCTTCAACGGTTACGATATGCCCGTCCATATTTTCGGCGCGGTAATCAATCATAGCCGCCATAGTGGTGGATTTCCCGCAACCTGTGGCTCCCGTGACCAACATCAAGCCCTGGCGAGCCTTAATGAGGTCACCCAGGATGGATGGCAGATTGAGCTGTGAAAAATCAGGTATGTCCACCCTGATCTGGCGGATGACAGAGGCGACAGTGCCCCGCTGGAAATAGACATTCACCCTGAAGCGCGCAATTTGCCGTAAGGAATACGCGACGTTCAGCTCACGGTTTTTGTAAAACTCCGCCCACTGCTCATCGGTTAGCATCTGTCTAATCAGCTGACGGGTATCCTCAGGCGAAAGAGAGGCAGAGCCAGCGTCCTGCAATTTCCCTTCCACATTTATACGGGGAGGGATACCGGGTGCAATGAAGAGGTCTGAACCGCCCATCTCCGCCATCTGTTTGAGCAAGGTTGTTATTTCCATTTTCGGTAATTTCCCCCAGTAGGAGAATAACGAAAGAGTTTTTCAACCACAGGGAATTACGGTGGAAGAAAATTCCCGCTGAATCTCTGTGTCTCCAGTAGTTTAATACGGCAAATAGATTTTCGGAGCAGTCCTCATGAGTCGCAGGGGCGACTCTCCCAAAAGTATGAAAATATGCTTTAGACAGGATTGCACGGATTTCACGGATAAAAACCATCCGTGTCAATCTGCGTTATCCCGTCTAAAAAATGAATTTTCGGGGCGGAATCATAAAAGCAAAAGTGAAGTTGGCAACTTTCTTTTGTTTCATCAAGACTTTTCTCGTCTTTTGCGCGGGTCGCTGCAAGAGTAAGTGCATCAAAAGATATAACATTGATATTTGATTATTTGATGCTTGGGTGAAAATATTGCTTGCAAATTGCAGCGTCATTATTGTCCTGTGATTTTGTAAATTATGCACTTCAGGTAAACAGTCTTTTTTTAATAGCCCGTAATCCTTGAGCATTTGAGTCCTATGGTTCTTCGCTATCCATTTTACATTTTGATATTTATATTTATCTTCTCGGAGAGTGGAATTCAGGCTGCCGAGAAGGTGGCGGAGTTTGATGGCAGGCGCGCTTATGAACTCTTGAAACGACAGTGCGCCTTTGGTCCGCGTGTGCCCGGTAGTGAGGCTGCATCTCGCTGTGCCGATTTTATCGAGGCTAAATTCCGCGAGCTCGGGATACCGGTTCGCCGACAGATATTCAATGCACGTTCAACACTATTAGGGGGCACTGTCAGACTTGTAAACATAATCGCCGACTATCGTGGGGATGTTGGCACTTCGGATATTTTAGCCTTGAGTGCGCACTGGGATACGCGCCCGATTTCAGAGAAAGACCCCGACCCGGCAATGCGAAACCGACCAATTCCCGCTGCAAATGACGGCGCATCGGGTGTTGCGCTGCTCATCGAGATTGCCCGCGTCCTGAAAAAGCGCCACTATCCAGGACGTGTCCTATTTCTCTTCTTCGATGGTGAAGACCTTGGCACCACCAGGTTCCCCGAAGAATTTTGCCTCGGTTCCAAATATTTTGCCCGGCACTCTCTCAAGGAATACCCGATAACGGCGGGCATAAATTTCGATATGATTGGGGACCGTGACCTGAAGATACAGCCCGAGCAATTATCTCTGCGTTTTGCCCCGGCGATGTCAGGAGCTTTCTGGAAGTTGGCGGAAAAGCACGCACCATTCCAGTTCTCGACAGAGCCATATCCTTACGCCATTACTGATGACCACGAGCCTTTCCTCAAAAGGGGTGTCCCTTATATAGATGTGATAGATTTTGATTATCCTTTCTGGCACACACAGGGAGATACACCCGATAAATGTTCTCCCATCAGTCTGCAAATAGTTGGAAATATTGCGGTCAGATACATTTTTTCCCGCCGGACCAAGGTCCTTCAAGTTTTGCCTGAAAAAGACCTCACACAATAAAGGTACCAATTCTTGATAACATAGTAATATACTATTGCAGCGTCATAGTTGTTTTGAGGCATACACTGTGCATACTCTCCATCTTCATCTTTATCTCCGTATCTTGCTGTTTCTTGCATCATACCTCTTCCCGACTAATGTCGGCAATGATTCAATTAGAACCCTCATTCACGCGACAAATTCAATCGCCCCTTGGTAAACCTTTTGGTTCTTTATGCGAAAATAATATAGCCGCCGTGTATGTACAGATGAAGATGGAGATAAAGATGAAGATTTTATGTGGGAATATACACGAGTGTCCATTCTGAATAAATGCTGTGCACAAAAACCGAACATTAAACTACTCATTTCTACAGTGACAGTGCACTATGGATGTTTTGGGGATATCGTGCGCATCTCTCCTTTTACGATTTTTGCCGTGTTGATTTTTCCTGGGGGGGATGAAATCCCAAGTTCTGTCGCTCCGGACTCTCTTATAGGTTGATGGGAGAGAAGCCTGGAGACCTATCCTACTGCTTTTTCACAGTAGAAATAAGGAGTTCAATGTTCGATTTTTATACACAGCGTCATAAATAGTATCATATTCATTCGCCGCTGCGAATTTATCCGCCTTTGGTGGATATTCAGAAGGGAATCTCGCACATATTACCTCATAAACTCTTCATCTTCATCTCCATCTTTATCAAAGGGCGATTGAATTCGTCTCGTGTCTCAATGTCCTGATTGCGAGCAGACCAGAGAACATAGACAAAATTCGGGGAGGCAAAGATCTTTTGAGTGAAATTGTTAGCATGACGCCGCAACGTGCCCTGGCGGGATGACCTTGCTGACGTGGATGCAAGCATCCGAGTCATCGGTTAGGAACACGTGTGGCGGAGGAAACAGCCCGCCAGAGGCGCGTCTGCGACAAGATACGGAGATGGAGATGAAGATGAAGAGTATAGGGTGGAGATATGCGGCACAATTTATGACGTTTTACATAGGGTGCTTTTTTGATTCACGGTGTATCAATTGAAATTTGAAAATTGTGCAGTATATCCCACAGAACAATTGTGACAGTGCACTACGTTATTCTTTGGATTTCCTGCCTCGAGGGAGTGCAATTTGGTCTTTTTTGCGATAAACCATTCCCTGAAAAATAGCGACGAGATTGCTGGCATCATCTTTGATGCTAATTGCGTAAGACGCCAGTTTGGGATTGCGCGACACCTCTCTGGCATCTGCAAACAGCGTCCCGCCTCTTGCAGCCCGCAGATACGAGATGCAGACATTGATGGCGACCGCCATTGTGCCATACGAATTTGATGCGGCTGCAAATACAAAGTCCGCCAGTGAAAAAATCGCCCCACCGTGCACGCTCCCCAGAGAGTTGAAGTGAAAATCCTTTATGGGCATCTTCGCCCTCGCTTTGCCCTCTGTAACCTCCAATAGTTCAATTCCCAGGTGTCTGGCAAACAAATCCCTCTGAAAAAACTTTTTCATTTCCTCCATTCTAATTCTCCTTTCCAACTATCATTGACTCTCGTTTCGGGTCTCACCTCCCCTTGATAAGCAAAACAGATATGCTGGTTGAGAAGCGCCATCCGGCGGCATCGTTATTTTTTTATACATAAACCCTTTCCTCTGGAAAAATATCGAAGTAAGTATAGCTTCCAATATTAGGTATCTCATAATGTTCCCATCGCCACAATCAAGGAAAAAACTGACCCTGAAGGCAGATGCTAATGAGAGGAGATGATTTCACATCCGCCTCCTTCGGCGGACAAGCCTAAATCCATTAGGATATAATCCTGGGGGCACTATGTCGTTGTGCGCCGAATTTTCAAGCTTGCATTGAGGCAAGATGGGAATTATCCAGATTTCCGTCTACATTGCGCTTTTCTATGAATGGCGTGTTATGGATGCAAAACTCGGCGCCTGATTGAAAAACGTTCAATCTCATAATCAATAATGGATGTGAGTTTCCGGATGCGAATGCGCCTTTTTTACGTCTGCCTGTGTATCTTTATTCTGTTGGTAGGGATTGCATTTCTTGCACCCACCGGCGCCCCGCATCGTTATTTTCAAGAAGGCACCTGTGGCAGGGCATCGCTAACTTATGTGGGAGAGGTGCCCGTCCTGCATCTCTACGGTTCGCCGGAGGAGATGGGACATCAATACGGGACGCTACTTGCCAGCCAGATTCGTCTTCTTATTGGTCGTTATTTACCGGTATTTTCCACCATTATTAGGCACGGCACGCCAAAGTCCGATACAATGCGCCGTGCCCGTCAGATGGAGAAACGCATCCCGCCCCACATAATTTCGGAGATGAAGGCAATCGCCTCCGCCGCGGACATACCTTATGAGAAACTCCTACTCAGCAATACGCTGTTTGACATAAAGAAGGCATTTCAGTGCGGGACGTTTGTTGCCTATGACGGAGCGACATCGGGGGGCTTACGTCTCTTTGCCCGCAACCTCGACTTCCACAACTTCGGTATCCTTCATCACTACGGCATCATAATCGTGTATCATCCACAAAAGGGGTGTGAGTTTGTCAGCATTACATATCCCGGTTATGTGGGTGTCATTTCGGGGATGAACGAGGTGGGGCTTTCAATAGCGGTGATGGAGGCATACGGTTATTCTGCAAGAAGCGACCGTGCGCCTTATGCAATCCAGTTCCGCAGACTCCTCGAGACCTGCGAAAGCGGTAAAGATGCCCGCACATTTCTCGAAGCGGCACGCTTCACTACCGCAAACAATCTGATGGTCTGCCCGGCGAGAGACACGCCCTTTGTCGCTGAACTTACACCAGAAAAGAAGGCATTTCGTTACCCACGGCGCGGCATTATTTACGCCACGAATTCATTTCATTCAAAAGGACTCAATCAGAAAAAAAAGTGCCCGCGCTACGCTGAATTCGGGAGATTCTCCGAGGCTTATCACGGTCGGATAGATGCGGATTTACTGAAGATGGCACTTGGATTGACATATATGAAGATGCTAAATGTCCAGGCAATGATTTTTGAGCCATCCCGGCTTCGTCTCCACATTGCCATCGGCAATTTCCCTGCCGCAAAAGGTCCCTATACCACGCTCGATGATAGAGTCTTCCACTTTGGGCATTAAGGGTAGTGCTTTGTCAGGGTTGTTGTGAGGAGTAAATTGTCTAATGTGCAGGCTGAAACCGAATAAAAGATATTTGGAATTTTTCATCTGAATATCGTTGTGCTCGTTGTGCCGTTGTGGTGTGAAGAACGTCAAAAAAACCACGACGACACTACGAACACTACGTTATCACGTAATAACTATACTCCTTAGCACATGACTGGGATGTTTGCATCCACCTTAGCACAGAAAAGACTCTAAACTCAAAACAAAACGTATCCATCATTTCAACTGTGACAGTGCAGTAGTTTGCCACCTCGCCCCGGGCGTAACCCGGGCGTAACCCGAGCGTAGCCCGGGCGTAATAAGAGCGCATATCCAGAGACCTCTTTTTCTTGGGGGATGTGCACAATTTGATGGACAAAAAATGTCACGACTGCATACTTCATAGTAATCGTGTTGTGAAATATCTTCTCAGAAAAAGGAGGGCTTAGCAAGATGGAAATTCAGGTTGAAAAACCGACTGAAGAAAAACTCAAATCGCTTGGTGTTTCTTCCTGGCCCATCTGGGAAAAGGAAGTATCGCGCTTTGATTGGTATTACTCCGAAAAAGAAACCTGTTACATACTGGAGGGCGAAGTTACCATTGAGACGGCAGATGGCAAAAACGTAGATATCAAGAAGGGTGATTTGGTTGTCTTCCCCAGGGGATTAAAGTGTGTGTGGGACATCAAAAAGCCCATCAGAAAACATTACAATTTTGGATGAGAGAAATCCCCGTCATCCCACTCTGAAAATCGCCATTTGGGGTCAATCTACAAATCCCTCCATTTACCCGCCAGGTGTGTAATTCTCCCCCCACCTTTATCCTCTGATGAATGGAGGATAAATTGTTTCTCCTTGAACACATTTTTTTGTTAACAGCCCAAATCCCTGCGATAAATAGAAAAGGGTGGAGATATGGATTAGTATATACTTTTCTCGTGAAGTAAGCAAATTTTAGATAAGTGCTATGCTTCTCCTTCCGGTTAACTCTTCCTCTAATTTCCTCAAGATAGATAAAAGGGGTGATATATTTTTGTATTCTCGAGGGGGGGCAATTTCCTTCTGATACTAATACCTCACGCGCATCCAAACAATCGGTGCGTTCCTGAAGGTAAAAGGTATTGGAAATTGCCGGAGGGTAAAGACCCTCGAACCACATTTCAGGGTTATGCCTCTCCTGAAGCATTCCGCTGATAGAAAGGCTGACCCGCAATAAGGAGGGTACGATGAAACGAATTGCGGTTCACGCACTGCTGATTTTGTTCGTTTGTCTTGCTGCATGGGCAAGCAGCGAACAAGAAAATCCCGTCAGCGTCTCGGATGACGGGACGTTCTTTCTCAAGTCCCTCGCCGCGCGTAAAGGCTTATGCCTCGTCAACACAGAAACCGGCGATGAGGTAGTCATCACGGAAAATACCGGTGCCGGTTATTACGCCTCCATCTCACCCGACAACCAATATGTCTGTTTCAAATTACTCCAAAAAGATAAAGTTGGTGCATTCAAACAGACGCCGGCACTCTATGACACTATGACGGGTGCATCTCCCGAATTCGGGAGATGCACCCCTAACCGGGAACAAAAAAGAGACACCTCCTGCGAGGTGTCTCCATAATTCCCCAATTGTCCCGACCTATGTGGTCAGTATGAGATTGATTTCAGTTCACTCATCCGGGCGGTGCGAAGGATACATCCCCGACTGACTGTCCCGTTAGTGGGGTCATAAATCCAGCCCAGTGTGGGGTCTACATCGCCAAGGGGTGTATTATATTCATGGTCAGGACCAACGCTGAAAATCCGCCAGGCACCATAGTAATCAATGTTCTCCGGTCCCCAGCCACCCTCTTTGACATATTCCATAATATTATGATAGGTGTAACCCAGGTCGAAGGGGTCGCCATTATCATACGGTTTTCCTAAAGACGGTGTCTGGCTTCCAACGCCGCCAATCTTAAAGGTATCTGTAAATTCCCTGGATAGATATGCAACGGGAGTGGTGAGAGTCGGTGGGAGGGTTCGCCATTCGAAGGCTCTGAGGTCTCCATGTCCATTGAGGCTGGGTTCACCCATAAGGGTTCCACAAGGACCTAACATAATAGGATAATGGTTATTATCAACGGCGTAAGACTCCAGCCCTGTAGCGATGCTTCTGAGGTCGGCGCGGGCGCGGGAAACTTTAGAGCGCACCTGTGCCTCTAAAAAGTTCGGCACGGCAATCGCCGCCAGGATGGCAATAATCGCCACAACAATCAATAACTCAATCAGCGTAAAACCTTTCTTGTGTAACATATTTCTCCTCCTTTTGTGGGGCATTGATTAGCCCTTAAGCTATTTGTATAAATGGAGACGATAAATCGCCTTTTTGTCTGTTTTCACCTCCTTTCTCTTAAGCCGGAATAACTTTTGAGAATGATTGAATTAGAAATCCCGAACGCAATTTTGTCTTTTATGTTTATTGTTCATTTGCGGTCAAGTCTTTTAATCTACCTTGTGGGATTTTTTATCCGCGCCAGAGCCAAAAAAAATCTTGACTTGGTCAATGAAGTAGTTTGGCGAGAAGTGGGGCAAAAACGAGTGAGACTACACCCATCAGCTTTATGAGGATGTTCATCGAGGGACCGGATGTGTCCTTGAAAGGGTCTCCTACCGTATCACCCACAATTGCTGCCTTATGTGCATCGGAGCCTTTGCCGCCAAGGTTGCCCGCCTCAATCCATTTCTTGCTATTATCCCACGCTGCGCCGCCATTGCACATCAGCACACCCAGAAGCACACCCACCACGGTTGCCCCAGCCAGAAATCCACCCAGCGCTGTGGGTCCTATGATAAAACCAACGATAAGCGGTGCGGAAAACGCAAGCAGACCCGGCGCAATCATCTCCCGCAGCGAGCCGCGCGTTACAATGTCAATGCAACGGTCAGTCTGCGGTTCCGCTTTTCCCTCAAGCAGTCCTTTGATTTCCCTGAACTGACGGCGGATTTCTTCCACCATCCGATTTGCCGTGCGCCCGACTGCCTCCATTGTGAGTGCGGCAATGGCAAATGGCATTATGCCGCCCAGGAATACACCGATTATGACTTTAGCGTGCGTGAGGTCAATTGACGTCAGCCCCACCGTCTTCTGATATGCGGAAAAGAGCGCAAGGGCGGTCAGGGCGGCTGAACCTATCGCGAAACCCTTGCCTATTGCGGCGGTCGTATTGCCAAGGGCATCGAGCCTGTCGGTGATTTTGCGTATCTCGGGACCTGCGCCGCTCATCTCGGCAATCCCCCCTGCATTATCGGCAATCGGTCCGTATGAATCTGTGCTCATTACAATCCCCACAGTGGAAAGCATCCCCACCGCTGCGATTGCAATCCCGTAAAGCCCGCTGAAATGAAATGCCACGCCGATTGCGATGCAGATGGTGATGACGGGCAGGATTGCGCTCTTGAAACCCACTGCAAGACCCGTAATGATTGTCCCTGCAGGTCCTGACGTGGAAGAACGGGCAATTGCCCTGATGGGAGGACCGGATGTGAAATATTCGCTCTCCACGCCTATAAGCGCGCCGCCCATCAGACCCGCAAGCACCGCCCAGAATTCATTTATTTGATGAAGCACAGCTTTCGTGACAAAGTAAGATGCGATGATGAATAAACCCCCGCTCACGTAGGTTGCATAACGCAGGGCAGACTGCGGGTTGATATGTTTCAGTATCCCGATAGACAGAATCCCCAGAGCCGATGCGATGAGTCCCGCCGCAATAAGTATCAATGGCAGCGACATCCACGAGAGCGGATTGGCGAGAGTTGCGCCGATTGCCATTGTTGCCACAACCGAGCCGACGTAAGATTCAAAGAGGTCTGCACCCATCCCCGCCGTATCACCCACGTTATCGCCCACATTATCGGCAATGACGCCGGGATTTCGCGGGTCGTCTTCGGGGATACCCGCCTCAACCTTTCCCACGAGGTCTGCGCCGATGTCGGCGCTCTTGGTATAAATCCCGCCGCCAACACGTGCAAACAGCGCAATAGATGATGCACCCATTGCAAACCCGTTTATGATGAGCGGGGCGTGAACAGCATCGTGTTTTGTGAAGAGGAAGAAGAAGCCGAGTCCGATAACGCCGAGTGCGGCGACCGACATCCCCATAATCGAGCCACCGCGAAATGCAATTGAGAGTGCGCGTGGTGTTCCGCCATCTTTAGCGCCCTGGCACGTCCGGGCATTTGAGCGCGTGGCTGCCTCCATACCGAAAAAGCCCGCAAGCATAGAAGATATTGCTCCGCACAGGTACGCCACAGCCGTCCATATACTTAAAAGAAGCGCAAGGGCAATGAACACCACGACCATAAATATCGCGATGATTTGATACTCACGCTTGAGAAATACCATAGCGCCTGAATGTATCTTATCAGAGATGGCGCGCATCTTTTCGTTACCCGGTGAGTAACCCTTCACAATGATATAAGAGATAAAGGCGAATACCATCCCCAGCACACCAATCCAGGGGACAAGTTGAAGAATTGAGGACATTACATTTTCTCCCGTAAATTTTTTTGGAACATTGCTAATGTGAAGATTGAATTGCTTCGTTCCGGACACCCGCCTGTCAAGCTAAATTCAGTCATTGGTCATTTACGACCTTTGGTCGCATCATTTGTACGCTTGCACTCGCTTCATTGGTAATTGGTGATACATCAGTAAGAACGAAGGGGGGCAAACTTTACCCTATTTCACTTTCAGTGTCCTTCATATATTTCATTTGCCAAGGCGGACAGAAGATGCTGAGTTTATTACAGTTATACTGAATTAAGTCGGTCACCATATTGGTGACCAACAAAAGAAAAACCACACTATGTCAAGTCTCTACATAAAGCATTCGTAATGTTTTACCTTCTCTTGGGTCTCCACGGGCTCTGCGTGAACTCACATTGAAGGATTAAGGTGACTTTCGAATACCTCTATTAAACCTTGACGCACAAACTCAATCCTTTGATATATAAAAAATCGTGGATAAAATACGGATTTTTCGCTCGTTAAAAGTACAAAGATTATGCCTTTTTGTGGATGTGGATTTTGGGAGTGCCTTTTTGTATACGATTTTTCAGGCTTGCAAATCACAGGCACTTTTTTAGGTATAACCTATCATTATTTGAGGAGGTATTTATGAGAAAAAGACAACCCGCTTTTTCGACTTATGTTCCAGTTCCGGTTATTTTGTTACTGGCATTATTTCCCTTTTTAGCATTTGGCGACATCATAACCGTGGGTCCGTCGGGAGATTACACGGAAATCCAGGATGCCGTGGATGCAGCCAAGGACGGTGATGAGATTGTGGTCTCACCCGGCAGGTATGTCCCCAGGCTCGGTCAATTCTGGGTTGTTCGGTTCCTGGGCAAAAATATAACCGTGCGCTCCACCGCCCCTACAGATAGGGAAGTTGTTGAAAAGACCATCCTGGATGCCCAGATGAAAACACGCGTTATCCTTTTCAATGGAAAAGAGGGGACTACCTGTACTCTAACAGGTTTCACCATCACCGGCGGCATCACTGATAAGGGAGGCGGTATTTATGGTAACGGCACTCTTGCCACCATCACCAACAATAATATTACCACAAACGGTATCTATTTAAATCCCATCCAGGAGAAAAACTATGGGGCTGGCATTATGGATTGCGATGGATTGCTCAAAAATAACCTCATTGCCAACAACGACCAGGGTGGTGGCGTGGCTGACTGTGACGGGGTCATCACTGGAAATGTCATCGAACGGAATAATATGAAACAACAGAATATGAGCGGTGGAGGTCTCTATAACTGTAATGGAGAGATTCGCGATAATGTTA
>CAZGKP010000064.1:0-17823 GCA_964526215.1 uncultured Candidatus Sumerlaeota bacterium | reverse complement strand
ATCCGGGAATGCATCATTGTAAATTTTCCTGCAATAAGTAAATTACAAACGCCCGCGCCTTGCCAATATCTCCACCCACCGATGGCGCGCCTTCGGCCTTCGGCGTAACCTTCTGCCGTTACTTATCATTTCCGGCGACAAACCACAAGCAAAAAATTTCAGATGTTAGCATCTGAAGGCAAGATTTAATTGAACTCATTATAGAGGCTGACCCCATTCACCAGTATTTGTTTACTGAACTTACTGTGGCGTCTGACCCCCAAAGTCTTTGAATTGTCTCTTCCAGTAACTGGCACACAGCTCTGTTGCTTGATTTAAGGTTACCGGGCACTACTGGGCGATTATTTATTTTTCTTTTCTCTTTTCAATTTTCGTCTTTCCTTTTGAGTAAGCTGGGCCTTTTTCTGTTGTTCTCTTTTGCCTTTATCCTTTTTTCCCTTATCACCCATATCTGTTTCTCCTTTCTTGAAAATGACTTGCGCCGGACTGGCACGCAGTTTAATTTCTGTTTATATGGTTTCCAGATAATACTCGACGGTCAGGTCTACCTAAACCGTGTCCTGGCAATTAGTTGCATCCGTCATTGCCGGATTTCGGCGTCTTATATGGTTTCCGCTTAACACGCACAACTTCTGCGATGGGGGTCAGACGCCATAGCGAGTTCAGTTAAGCCTCTTCCGAATTTGTTCGACCTCCTTTCGTAACTCAGTTCCTGGCACGTTCCACATTTCCCCGCAATCGCTTCCCATTGCACAACAGGTCCCCTCCAGAATTCGTCCGGAATAGTACGTGATAGAGACAGAAGTGCACACCGATTTTATATTTGGACGACTCACTCACAAATCGTAAATTCACATCTGGCGTATTGTCAAGTATTTGTTTACTGGGCTTACTGTGGAGTATGACCCCGAAGAAAAACAATTCTTTAAAGAGACGCCAGCGGAGACAATTCAGCGATTACGGAGAGATTTTTACACCAGGCGACTCAAACTGGCATTGCGTATGGTTCAACAACATTACAACTGGTAGACTATCATCAATAAACTCACTGGCGAAGTAGCTTAGAGCACAATCCACATATCATTGAGAGCTTAAATTTGCCAAAGAACTATTTTATTAGTAAGGCATAAATTGCCTTATGAGGTTCAAACTTACCCTTTATTTCAACAGTTTCCAATATTTCAATTTCGAAAAATTTCCCGAATAAATATTTCATTTCACTTTCAGATGACAAATACAAAGTTGTACCAAGCGGTGTTTTTCTATATTTTTCTACACCATCAAATTGAGAGCCGTCCTCACTGAAACAAACCGAAGCATAATAACCTCCTGGATTTAAGAAGCGATATACATTTTCAACATACTTTTTTCTGTCTTGAGGGAAAATATGATGTAATAATCCCCAATCATATACGAATTCAAATTGTTTTTGAACCTCAGTCATTTCACCAAGAACATCAGCAGTGATGAAATTACATTTAACTCCTTTCTGTATTGCAGATTTTTTTGCAATTCCGACGGCAGAATTTGAAAAATCTACACCAGTAGCATCAAACCCTTTGCTTGACAAGTAAATCACATAGTTCCCGGTACCACATCCGAACTCTATTGCTTTGCAAGGTGATATTCTCCCTGTCTCAATCAGATCCCGAAGAATATCGGGAGGTGTTTCTATATTCCACGGAATTTTTTCAGGTGGAATGCTACTATATATTCTTTCCATTTGATCTCTTAACATATAGATAATTTTTTACAGCCAACGTTTGTTTATATAGTTCTGTATAAATCCTATAGACAGCACTCTGCTTTTATATAACACTCAATGTGCGATGGGGTCAGACGCCATAGCGAGTTCAGTTAAGCCTCTTACGAATTTGTTCGACCTCCTTCCGTAACTCAGTTCCTGGCACGTCCCCCATTTCCCCGCAATCGCTTCCCATTGCACAACAGGTCCCCTCCAGAATTCGCCCAAGATATTACGTGATAGAGACAGAAGGGCAAATTGATTCTCTTTGGACCACTCATTCATAATGAGTGAATTCACATCTGGGGTATTGTCAAGTATTTGTTTACTGAACTTACTGTGGCGTCTGACCCCGAAAGACCTAAACGGAAAAGACTAATTTGACCCACCTGTAATAATGGTCAGGTGGAGCGTTTTTTTGTTATGCCGTTTTTAAAGACAGATGTATATTGAATAGCATCAACTGGGCAAACGTTCAAGCAACGCATACAACTGAAACAATCTGCTGGTAATCTGTTCCCGGCAACTTGTCCTTTTGCGGCTTCCAAGGGGCATGCCTTTATACAGGCACCACATTGGGTACACTTATCTTTATCAATTCGGATACGATTAATGCTAAATCGCTCAGCTATCCATGAAACGAAACCAAAGGGGCAAATGAGCTGACAGAAAGGACGGTAAATGATGAATGACCCACTTAAAACAATGATAACCGTCAACAAAATGCTAAGGCTTTCAAAATCCAGATCAAAAAGATTAAATGGATTGAGATGATGATAAATAACAAATCCCTTGCGTTCTCCAATTATGCCAGCCAGAAAAAGCAACATAATGAACAAAAGGACTCCTCTTATTGTATTTGTAAAAAGAAACGGGAGTTTTTTTTGCTTAATTTTCCGAAATATAGGCAGGCTATATATTAGTTCCTGAATAGCCCCAAAGGGACATGCCCAACCGCAAATCAGCTTATTCCCGATAACTGCGAGTAAAATGAAAAACACTAAAGCAATAACTTTTGCAATCGGATCAGGATATAAGCCTACCATGGATTTAAATACTTTAACGATACTTTCCATGGGATTCGGTGATTTTCCTAAAACAAATCCAGCTATTATTACAGAACTCAAAAGTGAAATAATGTAAGGGGACCGTGGGTACCAGAGGCTTCTATGTTTGAAATCTATCTTGTCTGGTCTACCCAATCTTGTAAGAAAAACAAGACCCCATAATACTATTGCTATGAAAACAAAGTATTGCGCCGTGGTTGAGCGGTGTGAAAGTAGATGATGAACTACATGTTGAAGTTTCTTATTGGTTACCCCCAGTTTTTTGAGAGATTTCGTTTTGGAAATATTGAGCGGCAGGTCCAATTCCCGTGCAAGATTTTTACCCGTAACACCCAAGTCAGGGGCAATTTGCCGGATTGACATGTCGGTATTTGCGTTGACACTATTTTTTGGGTTATCTTTAGAATCTATAAGAAAACCAGCTATGATAATAAGTAAACTAATGGCAATTGTCCCTAATAACCAAATGCGTTGTTTTTTAGATAGTCCTTGGAACCATAATTTGGTCTTCATTACGATCTCCTGGTATTGGCATAACGTATGCATAATCTGCCGCCGAGGGCCGTAAGGGCCGACGGAACCAGGGACGCAGCCCCTGGCGCGGTCAGCTTGATGCGTTGGTTATCCGCTGCTGCATCTAGAGTCCGCCATTCCTCCACACAAATGTAACCAGGAAGCTCAGAGATTGAGCGATGACCACTCCCAATGCCTTTGGAAAATCTTACGAGCTTGCTCCCATTCTTGTGAGGATTCACGACGACATACGGGTTATTGCGAAGTTACTCTTCCGTCTCGAAGAGAAGGTAGCCATTCCTATCTATGAGATATACCGGAAACTCCTTGGGGTATTGATACCAGTCCCCTTTCTCACAACGCAGAACATACACGTTGCCCAAGCGACACCGGGCAATTCTGTCTCTTGTGATTCTGTTCACAATGGAATCCTCCTTCGTGGATGATTGGGGTCAGACGCCATAGCGAGTTCAGTTAAGTCTCTTCCGAATTTGTTTGACATCCTCCCGTAACCCAGTTCCCGGCACGTTCCACATATCCCTGCAATCGCTTCCCGTTGGACAGCAGGACCCCTCCAGAATTCGCCCGGAATAGTACATGGATTCACACCTGAGGTATTATCAAGTATTTGTTTACTGAACTTACTGTGGCGTCTGACCCCCAAAGTTATCATGAATGACCCCCAAAGTTCACCTGCCGTTATGGAGCGCAGCGGAGATGCCAGTCTGACTTAAGCCGCAGGTTCGGTATTCACTTATTGATTAGTTCCCAACTTCCTGAAGATTTAACGTCTTTCGCCAAATCAACGGTTTCTCTAATTCTGGAAACAGGTTCAATTATTCCAAATTCAAGAGCACTGTTGGTTGCTATAACTAAACCTAAAAGTTCTGGCTTTGAATCTCCTAGCCTGGGTTGATTTATTACTGGGCTACCGCTATTGCCCGGAAACATTCTGGCATCAATTAGGCAACATCTTTCCTCGAGATATTTTCCTTTTAACTTCAAAAATTTCTTTTCTGTTCTCATTGATATAACGCCAAAACGAGCAAGCGGCTTTTGTTCCATTAGCTTAAATCCTACATCAGCAGGGAAACCAAACACCAAAATTGGATGAGGTGGACCTGGATCTTTATAAGACAACTGACTTTTCTTTTGGTCCTCTGATCCCTCAGGTGCGTAACGAAAACATTTTATTGATCTATCCTCAATCCAATTAATTTTCATCGTTGCGACATCAACATAATTGGTGTCTTTATCACCTATATTATTGTGATGAATCCAATCTGAACGAGGTAATGTTAGGAGGATGACTTCTAAATTGTCAGTTTTTCTATTCTTGCATTGAACTCTTGCATGAAGGTCGTATGGTTTCTCAACCACATGCCTTGCAGAAACAATAAACAATGAATTTTTTCTACGAACGAAAAATGCTGTGCCGTCAGGAACATTTTTTGTTATTACTTTTTTTGAGCCTTCTTGTATGATCCTCTCAATATGCTCTAATCGGACGATTGCACGATTTAGCTGGCTGTATAGTGGCTCCTTTTCTTTCTCATCAGCAAAGCAAAATGCAGCAGATATTATAAAAATAACAAGAATCGCGAGATTGATTGATCTCATTTTAATCATCATTTCATACCGAACAAGGATTATACAGTCTGTATAAACCTACAAAGGCAGGCAGCTTCTTTCTGTGAGCGATGAGGGTCAGTCGCCATAGCGAGTTCGGCTAAGCCTCTTCCCAATTTGTTCGACATCCTTCCGTAACCCAGTTCCTGGCACATCCCACCATTTCCCCGCAATCGCTTCCCATTGCACGATAGGACCCCTCCGGAATTCATCTGGGATAGTACATGAATTTACATCTGAGGTATTGTCAAGTATATGTTTACAGAACTTACTGTGGCGTCTGACCCCGAAAGACTTAAACAACCTGATATATTACAGGACGATAATGAGGTTCTGGAATGGGTTTCCCGTTCTTATGAGCCGACTCTATCCACGCTTCTTTTGCTTTGAGCACTTCTAACAGAGCCTCATCGGGTGATTTCCCAAATGCAGAACAATATTCCAAATCCGGGATATCGGCAATATACCCTCCGTCCTCATCGCTATAAAATATGTTAATATGATAGTCTTTCATTTTTCTTTCTCCATATGAAGATCATTTTTTTCTATGATTTTCAATAATTGTTTTATCTGATATGGCTTTGCCTTACCTTTAACATTTTGTAAATTGACCAGTTCTGGTACCTCGGTATGTATGAATATATGATGACTTCCTTTAATCCGGTCGAGTCTGAACCCAAAAGCCTCAGCAATGGCTATTGCTTCAGTAAATCTGATGTTTTTTGAACCAGAAAGTAGTTTTTGTAATAGTCTACGTTTGTTCATAATTTCATAATAGTCGTCATGAGGTGTAGCGCCTTTCCCAAAAGGATGAAAATATTTGATATTATCTGTTGCCGTCTCTATCCGTTGTAGCTATTTTTTTATCTGTTGTGGACAAAAGGGTCAGCTGGGTTGCTATACTTTCTGATACTCAATGAACGATGAAAGTATTATGCCACTCGGCAATAGGATGTCAAACATGAAATCTCTATCTGTAAAACCCAGGTCGCAGCTTCGGCATAGACTGTGGATTCAGAGTTTTTGCCGATGCATCATTGCTGCATTATCAATCCACAATCCTTAATTTTCTGAATTGGTCGGCGTCTCTATACCAGGCGGCACAGGGCTTTTTCTTCGTGTGGAAATAGTCGGCTGCCAATAGCCCTTCATATATAGAATGGTCCATATTGTTGTGATGAAAAAGTCCCTGCCTACCCAAGGTTATGAGTAAAGGGAATCGCTCAAGATACGACCATAATTTCCGGAGCTTCATCCGGTATATCAGGTCGTAAACGGGATAGGCATAAGAGAGGCGCACGAGGTGTGCATCTATTATGTCTTCTGGTTGCACAATGTGTGTCTTTACGAGGTCTGCGCATACTTTTTCTTTCAGGGAATCATCGGGAGTGTTCCAGCGGGCATCATCTTTTCGGCAGGTGAGTTCGAGACACAGGAGGCTCTCGTCCGGCGGTCCTATCTGTCCATCGAAATTCTTCGCCTCATAGCCGCGATTGAAACAGACATCGGGCTGGGGGAAATAAAGCCAGGTGTCTTTCGAGATATGAGGCTTTCGCACCCGCACGAATACGAGTATCATTGCCAGATATTCAAGCGATGAGGCGATTTTTCTTATTCGGGCATCCGGCACACTCTTCTGCAAGAAATAAATCAGGTCAGGTAGTGGGATTGTGGAGAAACAAAAATCGGCATCGAGGGTTTTTTCAATACCATCCTTTTGGAAATGGACGCGGCAAATTTTACGCTTGCAGTCCTCAAGCCCCGTTACCTCGGAATTGAAGAGGAATTTGACGCCGTGTTCTTCAAGGGATTTCTTGAGGCGCAAGGGAAGATTCTCAATCCTGCCACGCGTATAAAGGAACTTTTTCAGTGATGTTTCGCTGCCCGTCTTTTCGCGAATAACGAGGCGTTTTGCAAGTGCGCCGAATCCCCCCGCCGATACTCGCGCCTTTGCCACGTCCGCGGAGAGCTCCGCCGCCTTCATACCCCAGGTCTTCTCCGTATAAGGCTTTATGATGGCGCGATAGAGAGCGCGCCCAAATGCGCGTTCCATTACGCCCTCGTATGTTTGCTCTTCACGAAGACCGAGCTTGTGGCAGGCGTGCGACCATATATAACTCCCCAAGAAATGCGCCACCCTGAAGGGTCCAAAGTGAATGAGTGTGCTCAAAGCTCCCGGTGGATAAGGAATAAATCTGCCATCGAGGAGCATCCTGCTTTTTCGCCGACAGGTTACGAGTTCATCGCCCGCCCATTTCTCCAAGAACTCGCGAACGCGCCCGATTTCGGTATGTATACGATGGGGACCAAGGTCGCTTGTGTGCCCCTTGTAATGGATAGAAATTGCCAGCCCACCGGCAGAGGCTTCCTTTTCAATTACCGTAATTTCGTAATTTCCAAGTTCAGTAAGGCGACAGGCGCAAGAAATACCCGCCAATCCCGCTCCCAGAATGACAACTCTTTTTTTAACCACGAATTTCACGAATTAGAATTTGAGATATTGCTGTATTGAAAAACCCCTTTAGATGACGGAATTTCTGCACCCGAATCAAGGGAAAATAGTCGTAAATAGTGCTTGACGTGCACAAATGAGCAAGAGTAGAGAAACCCATAATTTAATTTTGAACGATGTTCTTTCTAAATTTTCAAAGGCTGTAATGAGGAATAGTAGGATTAGGGCGTTCTTTTGAGAGAGCCGTCGGGTGGTGCGAGGCGGCAAGAACCCAGTTCGAACTCGCCTCGGAGCCGCGCACGGGAAACGTTGCGGTTAAAGCGGTCGCAACCGATTACTTCGCGCCGGAGGGCATCCGTTAATGCACCAAAGATGAAGGGCTCTTCTGGACAGAGATTCACTAAGGAAGTCTCTGAACAGCGAGCCGAAGCAGGGTGGTACCGCGGGAATTCTCGCCCCTGGAGGCGTAAAGGCGTCTTCGGGGGCGTTTTGGTTTTAAGCATATTTGACAGGATAACAGGATTGACCGGATTAATGTAAATCTAAAAAAATATCCGGTAAATCACAGCCTGAAGGGGGTAATTATGATGCAATATAAAGAACTGACGGAGAAAAGTATCGGTTGCGCTTATGAAGTTTATAATGCAATGGGCTTTGGGTTTTTGGAATCCGTTTATGAGAAATGCCTGAGGTTGAAGTGAAAAGAAAAGTGAAAAACCTGAACTGATAGATAAATTCGCCTAAGGCGGATAAACAGGATTAAAAAAATCCAGACCATCCTGTTATCCTGTCAAAAAAGATACGATAGGGAATTTATGAACAAGCGTAATAAGAAAGGGGTGAGTATGATGGGTAAGAGAATCCGCAAGATTGTGGTGTTTGACACCACGCTGCGCGATGGCGAACAGTCGCCGGGGGCAAGTATGAATATCAAGGAGAAATTGGAGGTGGCCCGTCAGCTCGCCCGTCTGGGCGTGGACGTCATTGAGGCGGGCTTCCCCATATCTTCTCAGGGAGACTTCGATGCGGTGAAGGCAATCGCCGAGACTATTAAGGGTCCAGTGATTGCGGGTCTTGCGCGCGCCAAAGAGGCAGACATCGAGGCATCGGCGAAAGCCGTTGGCAAAAATGGTCGCATCCATACATTTATCGCAACCAGCCCGGTGCATATGGAGAAAAAACTCCGTATGACGCCCGAACAGGTGATTCGCGCCGCTGTGAATGCCGTTAAGTATGCGAAGACTTTCACCGATGATGTAGAGTTTTCGTGCGAGGATGCGGGGCGCACCGATTGGGACTTTATGGTGGACATCGTTACGGCGGCAATAGAAGCAGGCGCCACAACCATAAATATCCCCGACACGGTTGGTTACTGCACGCCATGGCAGTTCGCCGAGCAGATTCGGTATCTGCACGAAAAGACATCCAATATCAAGGATGCCATAATCTCGGTTCACTGCCACGACGACCTTGGTTTGAGCGTTGCAAATTCTCTGGCTGCGATTGTGGCTGGCGCAGGGCAGGTGGAGTGCACCATAAACGGTCTGGGAGAGCGCGCCGGGAACGCATCACTTGAAGAGATTGTTATGAACCTGAAAGTGCGAAAGGATTTTTACAAGGCAGACACAAATGTGAACACGAAGGAGATATACAAGACCAGCCGCCTCGTCAGTCAGATAACGGGTATCCGCGTGCAGCCCAACAAGGCAATTGTGGGCGCCAATGCATTCGCCCACGAGGCGGGCATTCATCAGGACGGCATAATAAAGGAACGCACCACTTATGAAATAATGTGGGCGAAGAATGTCGGCTGGACGGGCGAGAGTATGGTGATGGGTAAACACTCCGGGCGGCACGCATTCAGGCGCCGCACCGAGGCGCTTGGGTATAAATTGTCAGATGAAGAGTTCCAGCGCGCATTTCAGCGTTTCAAGCGCGTTTGCGACCTCAAGAAAAAGGTCTATGATGAAGACCTCCATGCCATTGTTGACGATGAGCTATTTCGAGGTAAAGCCCTCTGGGAACTCGATTATGTGAATACGAACAGCGGCACGGACACAATCCCCACAGCAACGGTGCGGCTGAAAAAGGGGAAAGAGAGATTTCTTGATTCCTCAACGGGGGACGGTCCGGTAGATGCTGCCCTCAAGGCTATCGAGCGCATTGTCGGCAAGAAATTTACTCTGGATGAGTATTCGATAGAAGCCGTAACCGGCGGCAAGGATGCCATTGGGAGTGTACGCGTAAAGGTATCGTCAGGAAAGCGGAGCGCGCGGGGGCGTGGCGCAAGCACCGACATCATCACCGCCAGCATAAAGGCGTATCTCGCCGCCATAAATAGCCTTCTTATGCAAAGAGAAACCCGTGTGCAAAAGAAGGGGATGTGAGTTCGTCGGCTAACATCTTAAGGGCAATCACCCGCAAAGACCTGAAGCGATGCTACGTTCGCAGGCTCCACGAGGCGCGTAGTGTCGCCCAGGCAAACATAGAACTGATAGAGATAGGGGGGCATTGCTTTGTCCTGAAGGATTTTTACGCGCATCATCCGCTGGTGAGGGCGATATGGGGCAGGCGCATAATCGCACACGAGTGGCGCATCTATAAGCGTCTTGCAGGGATTGAGGGCATCCCCCGTATCTATAAGCGGCTCAATGATTACGCGTTCATTATGGAGTATGTTGCAGGGGGGCGCATCCCGCACAGGAGGGATAACGATCTCACGCCTAAGTTCTTTGAGCGGCTGAAGAGGCTTGTTGCCGAAATGCATACGCGAGGCATAACGCACGGAGATTTACGCCGAAAAAACATCCTTGTAAAGCCAGATGAGCACCCCTTCCTGATAGATTTTGCCAGTGCGTTTGCGTTAAAGGGGCACGGGAATTTCATCACCAGAGCACTCTTTCGCCGATTAAAAAAGATAGACGAACTCACCGTTTTGAAGCTCCAGGCACATTTATTACCGGGGACACTAACGGTAGATGAGGAGCGCAGGCTTGCGCACACCCCCTGGTATTTATCTCTTGGACGTTTCTTGAAGAAGAAAATTTACCGCCCCTTCAAGCACGCCACCCGCAAGCGGAAAAAATAGCAGGTGCTAAAAAAATTTTTCCCTTGCACTCGCCGGTTAATGTGTTTCAAATATTCTGTATTCTAAATTGAAGCCGATGAAGGTATTTTCCTTATTGACAGCGGCGGCACAGAGGTAAAGATGACCCCCTATATTGGGAGAAGTCGTTATGAGGCGAATCGTGCCTTCCGAATAGTGAATAGTGATTTTAGAATTGAGATTGGTTGCGATGAAGTGCGCGACTGCGCCTCGCCTAAAGGGATGAAAATAATCCGCTAATTACGCTAATGAACACGAATTTACAACGGACAACGGAATAAATCCAATTTTCGGAGCAAGCAAGGTGATGTGAGATGGGGTAGCATTGATAAGGAGGTATATCAGACACCCTCACATATCCCTCCATTTAGGCAGCATATCGGACACTGTCCGATATGAGCGAGTTAGACGAAATGAAAGTTATCTTTTTAAATGAAGAAAGAATAAGTGGTGTAACCACAAAAACAGAAAGGAGGTGAAAAATATGGCAAAAGTAGCAAGAGAAATGGTGGAAAGAGCAGGAGTAGATGTGGACAAACTTGTGGAGCTTCTTGTAAAGAATGCTGCCGCAGAGTTGACCACATACTACTACTATACCATCCTTCGCGCTAACGCGATAGGGCTTGAAGGAGAGGGTCTTAAGGAAATAGCCGAGACAGCCAGGGTCGAAGACAGGAATCACTTTGAGGCACTCGTGCCGAGAATATACGAACTTGGAGGAAAACTACCAGATGATATGCGCGAGTTTCATGACATGTCCGCTTGCCCACCTGCAAATCTCCCCAAAAATCCGATAGTGGAAGAAATATTGAAGGTTCTTGTGGAAGCTGAGAGGTGTGCAGTAAGGGGCTATACTCAGATATGTGACATGACCACAGGGAAGGATCATCGTACCTATGACCTTGCCTTGGCGATTCTGAACGAGGAGATCGAACACGAATCATGGTTCTCAGAGTTTCTGGGAGAAGGTCCTTCAGGGCATTTCCTGCGAAGAGGAGAGACATCGCCCTTTGTCTCCAAGTTCCTACAGTGAATCTCCCAAAGAGTGACCGGGAGCTAATTTCCTGGCCACTCTCCCTTAAATTTTATGTTGGGATACTAATGAGGAAATTCACGGAAAAAGAGCTGCAAAAGTATAACGGGCAGAATGGCATGCCTGCATACATAGCCTATAAAGGGAAAGTATACGATGTTAGCGAAAGTTTTCTATGGAAAGGCGGAAAACATCAGGCACTTCACAGTGCCGGAGAGGACTTAGCAGAAGCCCTGAAAAACGCACCACATGGAGAAGAGTTCATAAAAAAGTATCCCGTTGTAGGTATGCTCTATGATTGATTTATCCTCTCTTTCACCGGTGCTTCAAGCATTGCTTGCCACAATTTTCACTTGGTTAGTTACTGCCCTGGGAGCTTCTGTTGTATTCTTTAAGAGAGATATAAGTAGAAAAGTTCTGGATGCATCACTGGGGTTTGCCGCAGGGATAATGATTTCCGCAAGTTTCTGGTCCCTCCTTTTACCTGCTGTTGAACTTTCATCAAGCAGCGGTTCTCCGCCGTGGCTACCTGTAACCGTGGGTTTTTTGGCTGGTGGTATTTTCCTCAGATTGCTTGATAAGTATGTGCCACACCTTCACCTTTTCATGCCAGAAGAGAAGGCAGAGGGTATAAAGACAAAACGCTTTGGGAGGATTACACTTTTAATTCTTGCCATAACAATTCATAATTTTCCAGAGGGATTGGCCATTGGTGTTGCTTTTGGGAGCATTCCATTTGCAGGGAATGTGTCTTTTGCAGGTGCCCTGGCTTTGACTTTAGGTATTGCTATACAGAATTTTCCAGAGGGTATGGCCGTTTCTCTCCCCCTTAGAAGAGAAGGCATAAGCCCTTTTAAAAGCTTCTGGTACGGCCATTTATCAGCGATTGTTGAACCTATAGGTGGCGTTATAGGTGCGGGCTTGGTAATACTCTCCAAGCCTATTCTACCTTATGCGTTGGCGTTCGCAGCCGGTGCAATGATTTTCGTCGTAATTGAAGAGTTAATACCTGAATCACAGAGCGGCGAAAACACGGATATAGCTACAATGGGTGCCCTGGTAGGATTCTCAGTCATGACCATATTAGATACAGCGTTTGCATGAATTGCTTCACTTCGCCTAACAGCGGACATACGGCTTCGGCACTTCGTGCCTTCGCCCAAATCCCGCAGAGCGGGACTTCGCATGTCCGCAAAACGTTAGGTGAAATTGGGCAGAGGAGAGGAAATTTACATGAGGAAGTTACGACTATATTAAGTTGGGCATTAAAGTGGATGTAAGCATCCCAGTCAAAGGAGGAATTATGAAGGCGATTTATTATTTATTGGTGGCATCGCTCCTGATTGTATCTATATCTGGATGTTCGCATTTGCAGCAAGACAGGGATGTCCTGTTCCAAACATCAACAATAAATGCCTTGCTGGAAGGCGTTTATGATGGGGAGACGACCTTTGGAGAATTGAAGAAGCACGGCGACTTCGGATTAGGCACCTTTAACACCCTCAATGGGGAAATGATTGGAATTGGGGGTGAATTTTATCAGGTAAAAGCCGATGGAGTGGCTTATCCTGTTGGCGATTCGGCAGAGACCCCGTTTGCTGTGGTAACTTTCTTTGAACCTGACAAAACTGTATGGCTGGATAATGCAGAGAACTACGAGCAGCTAAAACAGTATTTGGACCCTTTACTGCCGACGAAAAATATTTTTTATGCCGTCAAAATAACAGGAATTTTCAAGTATATCAAGACCAGAAGTGTTCCCGCGCAAAGTAAGCCATATCCTCCGCTTGTCGAAGTGGTAAAGAACCAGCCGACGTTTGAATTTCATAATGTAAAAGGCACAATAGCAGGGTTTCGTTGCCCCGACTATGTGAAGGGAATAAATGTCCCGGGTTATCATCTCCATTTCATTACGGCAGATAGAAAGGCGGGAGGGCATTTGCTCCAGTGCCAGATGAAAAACGTGAAGATTGAAATTGATTATACTTCCGAGTTTTATATGGTATTGCCGAAAAGCGCAGAGTTCTATAAGACGGGTTTAACAGAGGACAAACAAAGAGAACTGGAGAAGGTGGAGAAATGATGAGCAGCGCGACGATAGTTTCGGCTAACAAGCAAAATTTCACGTTGCTAAAATCCGGGGGGACGAGCTTTTTTATCCGCGATATATCGTTCGAAATTTCGAACCCCTGCTATAAAAAGCGGGAAGTTGTAGCAATTTGCAACTTCGCATATATTTTCTGGAGTTATCGCTTTGATTGAGCCATCTTTAATCTACTTTACAAAACATGCGAAACTTCAGATGCAAAGGCGGGGTATCTCCGAGATGGAGGTGCAGGTTACATTGTCTGAACCGGACGAGGTTCAGTCAGGGACTCACTCGAGCGAAACTATCGCTATCAAGCATTTCCCAAAAGGCAGGGTTCGTGTCATATATATGTCAACACCCGAAGAAATCCGAGTAATTACGGTTACACATTGAGGAGGAAAAAAGATGGAGATTTCCTACGACCCCGAAGCCGATGCTATGGCTATCTGGTTCAGGGGAGTTAAATCGGTAAAAACTATTGATGTGAGTCAAGACATCTTTGTTGATGTTGACGCCGATGGCGGTATTGCGGGGATTGAAATTCTACACGTTCGGGAGTCTCTCCCTCAAGACGATGCTCTATCGCTGACAATTGGCGCTCCTGACCAGCCGAAGGCTACCGTAAACCTTGCGGACTGGCTCCGCAGATAGTTGAGCTCACAATTTAATCTTTAGACAGGATCACGCGGATTTCACGGAGGGGCAAAATCCGCATTATGCTGTCAGAAAAAGATATTTGATACTACTGAATTCTAACTATTTCGGGAGATTTTGTTTATGGGAATGACGATTACGGAAAAGATTCTGGCTGCACACTGCGGTAAGAGCGAGGTGCATCCGGGTCAACTCATCAATGCCCGCCTGGATTTGTGCCTCGGCAACGATATCACTGCACCTATCGCCATCACCGAGTTTGAGAAAGCTGGTGCTGAATGTGTCTTCGACAGAACAAAAATCGCACTCGTCCCCGACCACTTTACGCCAAACAAGGACATCGAGAGCGCGGAACAATGCGCCCAACTCCGCCGGTTCGCGAAAAAGCACAATATCGAACATTACTTTGAGATTGGTGAGATGGGAATCGAGCACGCCCTTCTGCCCGAACAGGGGCTTGTGCTGCCGGGGGATTGTATCATCGGTGCTGACAGCCACACCTGCACATACGGTGCACTCGGTGCATTCTCCACGGGCGTCGGCTCGACAGACCTCGCCGCCGCTATGATAACGGGCGAGGCGTGGTTTAAGGTGCCCGAACAGATGAAGTTCGTTTACAAAGGCAAATTGCCCGAATGGGTCGGCGGCAAAGACCTCATCCTCTTCACAATAGGACAGATTGGCGTTGATGGCGCACTTTACCGCACACTGAATTTCACAGGAGACGTCATCACCTTACTTGCGATGGATGACCGCCTCACTATGTGCAATATGGCAATCGAGGCGGGTGGGAAAAACGGCATCATTGAACCCGATAAAATCACGGAAGAATACGTCAAGCCACGCGCCAGACGCGATTACAAATTTTACAAATCTGATGCCGACGCGGAATATGCCGCCACTTATGAATGGGACGTCGCTGAACTTGAGCCGCAGGTAGCATTTCCGCATCTGCCATCAAATGCAAAGCCGGTCTCTGCGGCGAGAGATGTCGCAATAGACCAGGCGTTCATCGGTTCGTGCACGAATGGTCGCATCAGCGATTTGCGCATCGCCGCCAGTGTGCTAAAGGGCAACAAAGTCGCCAGGGGCGTGCGTTGCATAATCATCCCCGCCACACAGGCTATTTATCGCCAGGCGCTTGAAGAGGGGCTTTTCGGGATATTCCTCGATGCGGGATGCGTAATAAGCACGCCGACCTGTGGTCCCTGTCTGGGCGGGCATATGGGCGTTCTGGCAGCGGGCGAACGCTGCGTCTCAACGACCAATCGCAACTTCGTAGGACGTATGGGAGACGTAAAGAGTGAAGTTTATCTTGCGAATCCAGCGGTTGCAGCGGCGAGTGCAGTTACGGGGCGCATCACACATCCACAGGAGGCAGTAAAGTGAAATTTCGAGGCAGGGCTTTCAAATATGGGGAGAATGTCAACACTGATGAAATCATCCCTGCGCGTTGCTTGACTTCGAGCGACCCCGAATGGCTCGCCGCTCACTGTATGGAGGATATTGACGCCGATTTTGTGAAGGAGAGAAAGCCGGGCGATATGATTATTGCGCGGATGAATTTCGGATGCGGGTCATCACGCGAGCACGCCCCTATTGCCATAAAGGCGTCTGGGATTTCAGCCGTGATTGCCGATAGTTTTGCACGCATATTTTACCGTAATTCAATCAACATCGGGCTTCCCATAATCGAGTGTACAGAAGCCGCCGCGGATATTGAAAAGGGCGATGAGATAGAGATTGATCTTGCTGCAGGAAAAATCAGAAATCTGCGAAGTGGTAATCAATTTGCATTCGAGCCATTGCCCGATTTTGCTCGTGACATCATCGCCGCCGGCGGTCTGATGAAATATGTGATGAAAAAGAAGAGCGAACAAATTTGAGGCATAGGAAACCGGCAAGTTTACTCGCCACGGCGAGTTTATCCGCCTTGGTAGACTAAAAGATAAAACTGACAATCTAAAATTAAACCATCCCGATGGACTGGACGGCAGACGATATTTTACCTTTTGCCTTTTTACTTTTACCTTTGCTTAGATCTTCAAGAAGATTTTCTTGTGATTGAACCAGAGCACAACACACCATAAGATTGCCGTCCAGCCTAAGCCGACTAATACGCCGCTCCAGCCTGCCCACCCTGCGAAATACTCCTTGAATCCCAGCGCCCATAGGAATATCCGCACCACCGGCTGCATAAAATAAGCCAATAGGGCATTAGCGCCAAATGCGCAAAGAAACCACGCCCACCTCTTCAGACCCCATACGTCCATAATCCAGTAAAAGATGAGGAACGTGAATGCCCCGACTCCCGATGTGAAGATGGAATAGGACGAGGAGACGAGGTCTTTGTTCATCGGCATCACAAAGCGGTGCAAAATATAACCCACTGTGCAAAAGACAACGCCTATCAATATACTCTGCCTGGCGATGACATATTTGTCGCGGCTGACCAGTGCATCCCCCAGGAGCGTTCCCACAATCGTAATCAGTCCATAAGAGATTGAAGCCCAGGGAGTGCAGTGCACAATCAATGGGCGAAGCAGGTCGCCATCGAGCTGCGTCAATCGCAAAAATCCGGCTCCACGCCTGCCTACCTCCAGCCACCAGCCCACATGCCAGGAAAGATATGCGTGAACGATTGCAATACCCGCCACTAAAACCCAGCGTCCCCATTTAGGCAGCTTCATCGCCGCCGCACCCATAAAATAAGCGATGCCGATGGCTTGCAAAATCCCCCACCAATACGAGAGGCTTAAAATCAAAGAGATGTATATCACGCCCAGGACAATCAACCCGATAGTGCGAACCATTACGTGATGCCACCACTCGGCGCCGCGCCGTCGCCGACTCAATGGGATGCATATCCCCACGATGAAGACGAAAAACGGCGCCACAAGGTCGGTGAAAGTGCAGCCATTTCCCACACCGCGAAATTCGGGAACGCCTTCGGGGGAGTGATAAACCATAATTACTTCATCTCCCACGCGGGACGGTCTCGGATTAAAAATTTGGACCCTCTCGTACATATGTATTTTGTTATTAAACTTCGTTGTTACATAATATGTCCCGTCCTCATAAGCGATGTTGACCTCACCTTTATGAAACTTCTTAAACTTCTTCCCCTTTTGAACAGCCTCCCATTCCTCCTCATTGCCATCTTCGGCGGCGTGAAAGAAAGTGCTCACCGGCGCACTCCCGAAATGCGAGAACGTTAAAGGAAGATGCTTGTATCCCCCTGCAGCGACCTGAATCACGAATATCATCGCCAGTATAGTGAACCCGCGAAATGCATCAATCGAATCAATGCGCTTCTTGCGCAGCTCCGGCTCTTTAATTTCATTAGCAGACATATTCCCCCTTCTCTTACATAATAATGCTTCCTCCAAAGCGCGAGGATACAGGAAAGTCAAGAATTTTGATACATTGGCGGATATGAAAAGTGAATGACGACTTCAGGAGGTGAGAAGATTCCGAGAGGTTTAGCTGCTTTTGCGTAGATACAGGCAATATTGCAATCTGTGACTCCACTCATT
>CAZGKP010000063.1:0-17863 GCA_964526215.1 uncultured Candidatus Sumerlaeota bacterium | reverse complement strand
GGTGCCGAGCAGTACTGGAAAAATTAACTTATCGGCGATGTGTCTTACAGATGCCTTACAGACACATAATCAGCGAGAATCCGTAGAAGTCTGCTTTTTCTAGCTTTGCCAAGATGCGCCCAAAGGCGTTCCCATAAATCCTTCATCACGGAGATGGTGTGAGGGTAGCAAAGAAATCACGTGAGCGGGAGATTTGCATCGGCATTTAGCGTGAGCGGTGCAGTGCGGTGCGCATTTAGCAAGGCTGGTGCAAGTCCCGCTATCATTGCGGCATTGTCGGTACATAAAATAGGTGGTGGGATGTGGAGTTTTATTCTGCGAAGCCGACTCTGCGCCTCTGCCCTCAGCCCTTGGTTGCAGGCGACTCCGCCAACGATGGCGAGCCGCTTTGCCCCGGTACGAATCAATGCCCGCTGGGTCTTTGAGATAAGTGTATCCACAACTGCTGCCTGAAATGAGGCAGCTATGTTTTTTACGTCGCCATCTCCAATCGCACGCCCCTCGTCACGCCATTTGTGCACAAAGCGCACCACCGCCGTCTTTAGCCCGCTGAACGAAAGGTGGCAATCATCGCCCTTCATCGCAGGTCTGGGGAATCGGAAAAATTCAGGGTCGCCCTCGGTGCTGAGTGTATCTATAATCGGTCCGCCCGGATAGCCGAGTCCCAGTAGCTTTGCCACTTTGTCGAAAGCCTCACCCGCCGCGTCGTCAAGCGTTCTGCCTATTACGTCGTATGACAATGGCTCTCTGACAAAAATAATGCTGCTATGCCCCCCGGAAACCACAAGCCCCAGGTATGGATAATCAAAATCGTCCGATGAGCCGAGGGCATCAGCCGCATCGAGAAATGGCGTATAGAGGTGAGCGGCTATATGATGAACCGGCACCAGCGGTTTCTCCAAGACATAAGCCAGCGCCTTTGCCATCTCAACGCCAACCAGTAGCGAACCGATGAGACCCGGTCCTGCCGTCACGGCAATTGCATCAATATCTGAAAGCCCGATACCTGCTTCGCCAAGCGCATTTTCCAAAATCGGAATGCAGTTCTTGATGTGGAGGCGGGATGCAAGTTCAGGCACCACGCCCCCATAGCGACTGTGTGATTTCACCTGTGAAGCAATGACGTTAGACAGAATTTTGCGCCCATCCTCAACCACCGCACAGGCGGTCTCATCGCACGATGTCTCAATCCCCAGAATCAGCATATCGTCCACAAGGTGCAGGTGTAATTTCTCTATTCAGTGCAGGTTTCACTTGATATTTACAAGGCAGTTAGAAATTTATATATTTACGTATCTTATCGAAACCATTCCCTCAACCGATTTCAATGAGACAGAGTCGGAGACCGAAAGTCTATAACTTTTTATGACAGTTTGTGTGTGTGGCAATTTGCTCACCATAGGAAATCCATTAAAGGTGTAATCTAATGGGACATACATTTTCCGAGAGGATTCTGGCGAAGAAATCGGGGCGAGCAGAATTGCAACCGGGTGAAATCGTAACGGTTGAACCCGATGTTATTTTGTCGCATGATAACTCTGCTGCCATTTCAAAGACATTCGCAAAGATAGGCGTAAAAAAGGTATGGAATCCGCAAAAACCCGTCATTATCCTCGACCACGTTGTGCCTGCTGCATCTGAAAAACACGCACAGAACCATAAGACGATACGCGAATTTGTCGCCGCACAGGGCATCACGCATTTTTACGACATAAATCAGGGCATCTGTCATCAGGTCTTGCCGGAAAAGGGGCACGCGGTTCCGGGGCGTTTGATTTTAGGCGCAGATTCACACACCACTACATACGGCGCATTCGGTTGTTTTGCTTCTGGCATTGGACGCACGGAGGCTGCCGCTGTCTGGGCGACGGGAGAGTTATGGCTACGCTGCCCGGAGACATTCAAAATCGTAATTGAAGGCACGCTCCCCATCGGTGTTTACGCGAAAGACATCATCCTTCACATAATCGGTCAGATGGGTGCAGACGGGGCTACCTATCGCGCCATTGAGTATGTGGGCTTCGGCGTGGCGAAGATGTCCATAGATGACCGTATGGTTCTTTGCAATATGGCTGTGGAGATGGGTGCAAAGGCAGGAATCTGCGAGGTTGATGACACTACCCGCATCTGGCTGGAGAAACGAGGCATAACCGAATTTGACGAAATCCACGCCGACCCCGATGCTTCTTATGAAAAAGTTATTAAGTTCGACATTTCTAACCTTGCACCCCTGCTCGCCTGTCCCCACACGGTTGATAATGTGCATCCGGTTTCCGAGAGGGCAGGCATCAAAATTCATCAATGCCTACTTGGGACCTGCACAAATGGGCGTGTTTCGGATTTACGTATCGCCGCGAAAATCCTGAAAGGCAAAAGAGTGAAGGCGGATGTGCGGCTGATTGTGCTGCCCGCTTCACGTGAGATATATTTGCAGGCGATGCAAGAGGGGATACTGAAAACGCTGTCAGAAGCGGGAGCCGTAATATGCAATCCGGGATGCGGACCCTGCCTCGGGGCGCATATGGGAGTCCTTGCACCGGGAGAGATATGCATTTCTACGGCGAACCGCAACTTCAAGGGGCGAATGGGATGCAGGGATGCGCAAGTTTATCTCGCATCTCCCGCCACAGTTGCAGCATCCGCAATAGAGGGCGTGATAACCGACCCGCGGGAATATTTATGAACAAGGAGTCAAATTTAATATCCGCTAATGACGCTAACTTTCGCGAATAAAATTTCGGGAGGGAAATATGCAGGACGTAATCACGGGCAGAGTGTGGAAATTCGGGGACGATGTAAACACGGATGTTATATTCCCGGGTAAATACACTTACACCATCTC
Source organism: uncultured Candidatus Sumerlaeota bacterium (assembly GCA_964526215.1). Taxonomy (GTDB): domain Bacteria; phylum Sumerlaeota; class Sumerlaeia; order MWCT01; family MWCT01; genus CAZGKP01. The sequence continues at coordinate 15,021 of CAZGKP010000063.1, read as the reverse complement.
TGACCCTGCTGAGATGGCGATGCACGCATTAGAAGACGCCGACCCAACATTTGCCAGCAACGTGCAAAAGGGGGACATAATTGTGGCAGGGAAGAATTTCGGTTGCGGTTCATCGCGGGAGCAAGCCGCCCTATGTCTGAAGGCGGCGGGAGTCGGGGCGGTGATTGCAAAGTCATTCTCACGCATCTATTTCAGAAACGCCATAAATCTCGGGCTGCCGATTGTGATTTGTCCCGAAGTGTTTGATGCCGTTCAACAGGGCGATGAAATCACAATCAATTTTGCCGCGGGAAAAGTCATCCATAAAGGAAAAGAATATGCGTTTCCGCCGCTTTCGGATGCAGTTGCAAATATACTGAACGCGGGTGGTCTAATTCCGTATGTCCGCGCAAAATCCGGCATTGAGCCTGTTAGTCCGTTTGCCCGTTGATGCCGGATAAATTTTCGGTTTCCGATTTCGGTGTAAAGCGTCATTGGTGAAGACTTCGTTCTTCGATTTTTCCTTGCACTTTTCTTTTTATCTCTGAAACTTCCAATGTTGAACGTGTGAGATTGTAAACCGTTGTTAAATTTCTGAAGAGGCATCGTGGTTATGGTGGAGTGGAAGAGCCTCATCTTCGGTCTCCTCGGTGGACTGGGTGTATTTCTCTATGGGATGCATCTGATGTCGGAGGGCTTGCAACGTGTCGCGGGCGACAGGATGAGAAATATCCTGGCGTTTCTCACCAAAAACCGTTTTATGGGCGTTGGGGTTGGTGCACTTGTTACCGCCGTCATTCAATCGAGCAGCGCCACAACCGTAATGACGGTTGGCTTTGTGAACGCCGGGATTATGTCTCTGGGGCAGGCAATCAGCATTGTTATGGGTGCAAACATCGGCACAACCATAACGGCACAGATTGTGGCTTTCAAGATAACCGATTATGCGCCGCTTATGATTGCGGCGGGGGTTTTCCTCACCCTGTTTTTGAAAAACAAGAGGTGGAAACTATACGGGCAGGCATTGCTGGGCTTGGGGTTTTTATTCTTCGGGCTTTACCTTATGTCTAAGGGCGTCAAGCCCCTCCGGAGCCACGAATCGGTCAGGCTCTTTTTCCAGAACTTCTCCCGCCAGCCATTGACCGGCATTCTCGCAGGGGTAGTGATGACGAGCATTCTCCAATCGAGCAGCGCCACAATCGGTCTGGCGATAGTGCTCGCACAGCAGGGATTGATTGATTTGAACGGCGCCGTCCCCCTCATCCTCGGTGACAATATCGGCACGACCATCACCGCACAGCTCGCAGCCCTGAATGCGAGCCGCCCCGCACGCCGCACCGCTATGTCGCATACGATGTTCAACGTCCTGGGGACGGCAATCTTCTTTCCGCTCGTCATCACCGGTATCTACCAGAGATTCATCATCGCCATCACGCCCGGTAGCCCAGTCAACCTTAATCAGATAGGGCACTTCGTCGCAAATGCACACACTGCATTCAACCTAATCAACACGGCAATCTTTATCGGCTTAATCGCTGTGCTGGAGAGGGTCTCTATATGGCTTGTGCCGGTGAAAAAGGAGGAGCGGAAGGTAATGCCTTGCATCCTTGAACCTCGCCTGCTCGACACGCCACCCATAGCGCTCCAGCTGGTCAGGAAGGAATTGGTGCGTATGCTGGAGGTTGCTGCAAGCGCCACCAAAAAGGGAATGAGGGCAATTCTTGAACATAATGCCGCATCTGCCAAAGATGCGCATCGCCTCGAGGACGCCACCGATGAGTTCCAGTACACAATTACCAAATATCTCATTGCACTCTCGCAACGCGAGCTCACGCCGGACGAATCGGAGCAACTACCGACACTTATTCATTCCGTAAATGACATAGAGCGTGTTGGCGACCACGCCGAAAACCTCGCCGAGATTGCCGAGAGCCTCCAGATGCAAAAGCTGAAATTCTCACCACAGGCACGCGATGGTCTGATTGAGTTAAACGGTCTGATTGAGAAGATGTTCCCCTTTCTGAAAAAGGCGGTTGACGAGTGGGATACACAGGCAGCGATGGATGTCCTCGCCCTGGAAAAAAAGGTCAATCGAACGAGGCGACGGCTCGATGATGAACACATCGAACGCCTCAAAGCCGGCATTTGCCTCCTGCCTGCGGGAGCGCATTTCCTCGATGCAATCCACAATTTGGAAAAAATAGGTGACCACTTAAAAAATGTGGCGCAGACCGCACACAACTTCTTCACCTGGAGCAAGGGCAAAACACGCCTCGGCAAATCGCCCGAAACCCATATATCAGAATAATGTCTGTCTTACAGATGCTTTACAGACACATAATGCCCGTAAACAATGCGCATCTTCGGCAGATGCGACGCTTGCTACCAGCCTTTTTCTTAACCCTAAATAACTTGACGTGAGCAACGCCATAAATGTAGCAAAACGGCGTTATCTTGGATTGAATTTAAATAGCGAAATGAGTAGCCTTTTGTTCTCCCGGAAATTTATCGGCATAAACGAATCTGTCGCTGCAATTGCTAAAATGGCGGCTGAACTCGGTGTGAGCGAAATTACGCTCGTTGCTAATCCGTCTTATATCTATCGCCCTTTTGACATATATCCTATGGCTCCAAAAATCACCACGCCCAGAACTCGGCTCACTGCTATCGTAAAAGATATGGATGGCACTACGACTACCACCGAGGCACTCTGTCTTTACTCTCTGGAATTTATGATTGGGAAAATCTGCAATCTTGATTTGCACAAAAATTGGGGTGGCTTGGATCACCAAAAAGATTATGCCCACATCATCGGAAACAGTACTACTAAACACATCGAATACTTAATCAGGACTTATGGCGACAGAATCAGTCTCGCCGCTTTTCGCAGGGCATACATATACGCCGCAATCTGGACGCTTGCCGCTGGCAAAGACCCGCACCGCAAAGAGGAGGTTCGCGCCGGACTTGACGCATTCGGTCTGGGTGATTTGCTGAAAGATGCTGCTGTAAAATCGTTCATCTCGCACTCAACATTTGATGAAGCCGAGGCAAACCACCTTGTAAACGCAATTGCCGCACGAAATCCCCAAACGCCACGACTTGGGACATTCGAGGAACGTGTGCGCGCCGCAATTGACATTTATTATGAGCACTATCACGAAATCCTCGCAGCCATATCTGAAAGCAAGGGCGATGCGCTATCTGCCGAGATACTTCGCACGCCCGGTGCGCATCTTATTGAGCCAATGCCTGCGGCTGGGATTTTCCTCGCAACGGTGAAGGGCTGGCTCGGCAAAGACCTCGCTAACTTCGACGAGGAACTCGCAGAATCCCTCAGGCAAAATCCCCGCGTAGATGTGAAAGAGTCAGAATTACAAAAAGGGACTGCACGCCTCGCCAACCTCGGTGATTACTTTGAACGCAATCCATTGCGGGTCGCCATAGTAACTTCATCCATCGAATACGAGGCAAGGATTGTCCTGTCCAAGGTCTTCAAGATTCTTTACCGTCAGGCAGAGACGTGGGAAATCACCTCCGCGAGGAAACAAAACATCCTTGCACGCTTCAGCGAGTTTGAAGAGACATACGACGCCTTTATCACGGCAAGCGATTCGTCCGAGATTCGCCTGAAGCCGCATCCCGATTTATACAGTATGGCGCTTCATAAAATGGGCATTGTCCCGGAATTATTCGATACAGTGATAGGATTTGAGGACAGTGAATCAGGGACGCGAGCGATTCGTTGTGCCGGTGTGGGGTTATGTATTGCGCTCCCCTTCCCGCAGACGCAGGGGCACAATCTATCGGCAGCATCCCATATCCTTTACGGTGGATTGCCCGAGGCAATACTTTTGCATAATCTCTTCCTTGCTCCCGCAGCCCTCACGGAATGATGAATAAAAGAATCCCCGGGGACAAAGCACGATAATGGATGAAGGAAAGGGCCATTATGGGTCATCCTGTAAATGAGAATCAAGGCGCTCGTGGGAAGCGGGGATTTGATACCTCCCGTTTTGCCTGCGGGAAACTGCCCCCTGATGCCCTCGCACGGATGCTTAAGCAATTTAAGTGTGCAGATGAACGGGTGATTGTTGGACCGCAGGTTGGCATTGATGCCGCCGTCCTCGATTTCGGCGATAAATACCTCATCGTAACATCTGACCCAATCACATTTACCACCAATGAGATTGGCTGGTATGCCGTTTGTGTGAATTGCAATGATGTCGCCGTGATGGGGGGTGTGCCGAGATGGTTTTTTGCAACACTGCTCCTACCCGAGAACCTTGCGACAGAAAAACTCGTCCGCTCTATATTTCGCGACCTTAAAAAGGCTTGCAATGAAGCGAATATTTACCTCTGCGGTGGACATACCGAAATCACCCCCGCCGTAAATCAACCGGTTATATGTGGCACGATGCTCGGCGAGGCACCAAAGGATAGACTCATAACATCCGCAGGGGCACAGCCGGGTGATGCCATCATTCTCACAAAGGGACTCGGCATTGAAGGGACGGCGATTTTAGCGCGGGAATGCAACAAGATTTTATGCGACAAAATTTCCGCAGAAATCCTGGATAAAGCGAAAAACTTTACCCATAAACCGGGCATTAGCGTAGTCCGGGACGCCGCACTTGCACTTGAAGCAGGTCGTATAACATCTATGCACGACCCGACAGAAGGCGGCGTTGCAACTGCGCTTCGCGAAATTGCATCCGCCTCAAACGCCGGGCTGCGCATCAGAAAAGATGCACTCCCCATTCACAAGGAGACAAAAACTATTTGCGAGGTTTTGAAGATTGACCCGCTGGGTCTGATTTCCTCCGGGGCACTGCTTATCACCTGCATTCCCGAAAATGCTGAAAAGATTCTTGGGGCGTTACAGTCAGCCGGGATTCAGGCGTCACGCATCGGGGAGATAACCGAGGCATCGGATGGCTTGATTCTCGAAGAAGGAGGGCGCCTACGCCCCCTGCCCGAATTTCCCCGCGATGAACTCGCCAGATATTTCTCCCACGAATGGAATGCCCTGTGAAACACAGGTATAACAACGGATAAAAGCTGCCCCGAAAATAAATCCGTTAACCCGTTTGCCCGTTGAGCCCGTTTGCCCGTTGTCCGTTGAAGTATACTGGATTATCGTATAGCCCATAGAGCAATTCACGCCGAGAAAGTTATGGAGGGCGAAAAAATATCGCTCCTGCCGGGGTACAGGGTCCACCTTTTATTTTTCACTTGCATATCTTAGTCCCTGGGGAAGATTATATAAATGCGAATTTTGAGGTGGAATTGCATCCTCTTGATAAATTTCTTTGTGGAACGAAAGGAGTATCTATGCGACTCCAGTGTTCTTTTTGTGGTAAAGACCAGCACGCTGTCCTGACACTATTCAAGGGATACACCCAGAGTGGTTCACGTGGCAGCGTATATATATGCGATGAATGTGTGGAGCAGTGCTATGAACGCCTGAAGCACGACAGGGCACACCGCCTTGAAAAGGAGGCGATGGTAAATATCAAGCACCTCCCATCCCCCCATGAAATCAAACGCATCCTTGACCAGTATGTAATCTCTCAGGAGAAGGCGAAAAAGATCCTCTCGGTGGCGGTTCATAATCACTATAAACGAGTGATGTTCAACACCGGTCGCAGTGGTGTGGAGCTGGAGAAATCAAACATACTTTTGATTGGTCCGACCGGCTCGGGCAAAACGCTTATGGCACAGACACTGGCTAAAATCCTTGACGTTCCATTCGCCATAGCAGACGCCACAACCCTCACGCAGGCAGGCTACGTGGGAGAGGATGTTGAGAATATCCTGCTCACCCTTTTAATAAATGCAGATGGGGATGTAGAACGCGCACAGCGTGGCATTATCTATATTGACGAGATAGACAAGATTGCGCGGACGACACAAAATGTCTCTATCACGCGGGATGTCTCTGGCGAGGGCGTCCAGCAGGCACTATTAAAGATACTCGAGGGGACAGTGGCAAATGTCCCGCCCACCGGCGGTCGCAAACATCCATATCAGGAATACGTCCGTATAGATACCACCAATATCCTCTTCATCTGCGGTGGGGCATTTAGCGACCTTGCGGGCATCATTGAGCGCCGCGTGGAGAACCGCACAATGGGCTTTGGAGCGGAGATAAAACGCCGCAGGGAAAAACCGATTGGTAAAATACTCGAAAAGGTATGCTTCGAGGACCTGCGCAAGTTCGGCTTTATCCCCGAATTCATAGGCAGATTGCCCATCGTTGCCGTCCTTGACCAGCTCGGTGAAAAGGAACTAAGGAAAATACTGGTTGAACCCAGGAACTCGCTGATAAAACAACATGAGAAATTCTTTGAGATGGAGGGTGTAAGGCTTACGTTTACGCCCGATGCCCTTAAGGTAATAGCCCGCCAGGCGATTAAGATGAAGACCGGTGCACGCGGATTGCGTAGCATACTGGAGGACACAATGCTGGACATTACCTATGACCTCCCAACGCGCGCACACGACCTGACAGAGGTGCGAATCACAGCCAATGTCATACACGGCAAAAGGGAACCGGAGTATATCCTCGCAAAGAAATCCGCACTTGCCTGAGAGGGCATTACCTCATAATCGCATAAATAGCCCGGGAGGGTGAAGAGATGGGAGATTTTGAGAGCGCCATTTTACCAGTGCTGCCGTTGAGGGACGTAATTGTCTTTCCTAATAGTGTAACTCCTTTATTTGTGGGGAGGCAGCGCTCGCTTGCGGCTCTGGATGAGGCGCTGGGCGGAGATAAACGCCTGCTTCTTGTTGGTCAGAGATCTGTAGAGGCCGAAAACCCCACCCCAGACGACCTTTATGCCGTAGGAACCATCGGGGAGATTCTCCAGATGCTACGCGGTCCCGACGGAAGTGCGAAGGTCTTGGTAGAGGGATTATTTGCAGCGCGTGTGGTTGATTTTGTGAAAAGCGGGCGCACCCTTCAGGCGCTGGCGGTTCACCAGCAGATTGCATATCGCCGCACAAAAAAACTCCGGGCATTGATGCGAACAGCCATCAAACAATTCGAGACATATGCTCACCTCTCAGATAAGATACCCGAAGACCTCTTTTTCTCCATCAGCCTGCTCGAAGACCCCGTGAGCCTTGCCAATGCCATTGCAAATTACACATCGCTGAAACTTAAGGATAAACAAAGGCTCCTCGAGGAACTCGACATCAAGAAGAAATTCATTACACTCACCAAGCTCTTGAGCGCCGAAAATGAACTCCTCAACCTCGAGAACAAAATCCTCTCTCAGGTCAAGACCCGCATCGGTAAAAACCAGAAGGAATTCTACCTCAATGAACAACTCAAGGTGATTGAAAAGGAGCTCGGTATATCCCCCGAAGATGACCTTGAGCTCAATGAAGTGGAGAAGCAAATCGGGAAGACTCGTCTCTCCAAAGAGGCACGCCAGAAGGCTGTGAAAGAATTAAACAGGCTTTCTAAAATGAATCCCCTCTCTCCCGAAGCGGCTGTCTCCAGAACCTATCTCGAATGGCTCACCGACCTGCCCTGGGGAAAGAAGACGAAGGATAAACTCGACCTCGAGCACGCACAAAAAATCCTGGATGGGGGACACTATGGTCTGGCGAAGATAAAGGAACGCATCCTTGAGTATTTAGCCGTTCATCAGCTGGTGAAGAGTCCCAAAGGACCGATTTTGTGTTTTGTAGGACCGCCCGGCGTGGGGAAGACATCGCTGGCGCGTTCCATAGCGCGGGCGCTCGGGCGGAAATTTGTGCGGGTCTCACTCGGGGGCATGCGGGACGAGGCGGAGATACGGGGTCATCGCCGGACTTATGTTGGTGCACTCCCGGGCAAAATTATCCAGTCCATAAAAAAGGCAGGCTCAATGAATCCCGTCTTCCTGATGGATGAGATTGACAAGATGAGCGTTGACTTCAGAGGCGACCCCAGCGCCGCACTCCTTGAAGTCCTTGACCCCGAACAGAACTGCACGTTTAACGACCATTACCTCAATCTGGACTTTGACCTCTCATCGGTGATGTTTATAACAACCGCAAATATATCAGAGGATATTCATCCCACTCTAATGGACAGGATGGAGATTATCCGTCTGCCCGGATATACACTTGATGAGAAGATAGAGATAGCGCTTCAGTTTCTGATTCCCAGACAGATAAAGGAACACGGACTCACGCGGCGCAACATCCATTTTCAAAGAGAAGTTATAGCACAGATTATAGAGAGTTACACGCGGGAGGCAGGAGTCCGCAACCTCGAGCGCGAGATTGCCAAAATCTGCCGCAAGGTCGCCAAAGATATGGTGAAAAGGAAAAAGCGCTGGTCGGAGAGACTCACCAAACTTAAGGTGCGTGAGTTTCTCGGTCCGCCAAGATTCCATAACATCCCCCCCGGTAACGCATCCGAGGTCGGCGTTGCTACCGGTCTTGCCTGGACGGAGATGGGAGGCGAACTCCTCCCCGCCGAGACAAGTATTATGAAAGGTAAGGGCACCCTCATACTCACCGGAAAGCTCGGCGAGGTTATGCAAGAATCGGCAAAAGCCGCTCTGACTTACATCCGCTCCCGCTCCAGAAAGTTCAGATTGCAAGACAACTTCTATAAAAACGTTGACATACACGTCCACATCCCGGAGGGAGCCATACCCAAAGACGGTCCATCGGCGGGTGTTACAATGGCGACTTCGATACTCTCGGCACTCTCCAACCGACCGGTTCGGCAGGACATTGCTATGACGGGTGAGATAACGTTGCGAGGCAAAGTGCTGAAGATAGGAGGGCTAAAGGAGAAAGTCCTTGCCGCCCATCGCGCCAATATAAAAACCCTCATCATCCCCAGTGAGAATAAAGATGAGCTCGAAGAAATCCCCACCGACATACGCAAGGATATTAAATTTATTTTAGTAAAAAGCCTCGACGAGGTTCTTGATGCCGCCCTCAGTTGATGGCGGCTGCGCCGCTGTCAGATGTCCGCACGCCTGAGGCGCATCTATGACCTGGTGCGGACGTCAGTTTGGCGACAATGACTAATGACGCGACTGAAAGGAGCAAAATGACGTGGCTGAAAGCCACATCTGACACGCTCAAAGAGCGTAAATGACAGCCCGCCACGGCGGGCGAAATGACAGTTCCGGAGGAACTAAATGACAAGAAATATCTACCTCACCTGCATCTTCATATTTTTATGTGCCTGCTCACTTCTCACTCCAGAAAAAAATATCGCACCGGGAAAAAGTAAGCGTAATCTCGACTTTGAAGCCATAATCCAAAATGCCAAGAGCAAGGTCTTCCCTGCTCTGGTCTTTGTGAAGCCGATTCGTGAGGAATTCTCTACCGGCGAAAAGAAACAGCAGGAGGTTTTCGGCAGTGGCGTTATCATCTCTGATGATGGCTATGTCGTTACCAATCATCACGTGGCGGAAAAGGCAATCCAGATAAATTGCGTTCTCTTTGACAAGGAGCAGTATCCGGCGAAAGTCGTGGGTCTTGACCCGGAGACAGACCTTGCGCTCCTCAAGATTGAACCTAAAAAGACCGTTACCGCCCCTGAACAAGGCGATGAGTCAACAATCCCCATCATCAATTTCGCAAAAGCCGAATTCGGCGATTCCGATAAGCTCGCCGAGGGACAATTCGTAATGGCGCTGGGAAGCCCGTTTGGATTCACGCGTTCAATCTCTCTGGGCATTATCTCCAATGTGAATCGCTACATAGGCTTCCAGACACGATACAAATACAACACCTGGATACAGACTGATGCGGCGATAAATCCGGGGAACTCCGGCGGACCGCTGGTTGATACCGAGGGGGAAATTATCGGCATTAACACCCTTGGGCTGGTTGGTCTGGCGGAGGGGATGGCATTCTCGATACCGTCGAATGTGGTTGTGGAGGTCGTCAAGCGTTTGAAGAGAGACGGCAATGTGGTACGCGCCTGGACGGGCTTGAACTTACAGGCATTAAAGGATTTCCAGACCAATACATTCACACCCGGAGACCGTGGCGTCCTGATTCAGAATGTTGAGCCAGCATCACCTGCGCGCGCCGCGGGCATAAAGGCGGGTGATTTGCTCGTTGCCATAAATGACGTGCCCGTAAAGGGTGGGACTTATGTGGAGGAACTGCCGGCTATCAGGTGGCAGCTGGCGGATTTGCCAATCGGGAAGTCTGTGCGCCTGACTGTGCTTCGCGCAGGAAAGGAACTTAATTTTGACGTTATGCCAAGCCTGAAGGGGAAATTCGAGGGCGCAGATTTCGATTGCCGTCGCTGGAACTTCACCGTCAAGGAGATAAGCAAATTTACCACTCCGGACCTCTATTTCCTGCGCCACAAGGGCATTTACATCCAGGGCATCAGGTATCCGGGCAACGCCAACAATGCCGGGCTGCGCCGAAATGACATCCTCCTTTCAATTGACGGGAAGCCCATCGAAACCCTCGATGACGTCAAGCGCATTTATGAAAGTGTCATCAAGGATACCGAGCGAGAAAAGAAAGTTGTCATAAACGTCTTGCGCCAGAACTACCCCAGATTGTTTGTCCTGAATTATGCCCACGACTACAATGAGGAGGATTGAGATGAAGCCCAGATTTTTTGCCGTCTTCTTGATGGTTGTATTAGATTTGAGTGTGTGGGGATTTGCGGGCGAATCAAAAGAGGAAGAGCCATTTCTACCGCCGCAGGCTTTTGAAACCGCCCGCAAGGCGCTCATCCGCGTTGAGATATTCTTCAAGAAACCCGAACGCCCAGAGGAGAAAGAACTGGAGGAGAGCGAATTGGGATACAGGGGAACACAAAAATTCGTTGAGAAAAAACGCTCAAAGAACCTCGTCGGCGCTGTAGTAAATGATGAGGGAGACATCCTCATACCTGAGATCAGGCTCGATAAGGCAACGCTCGACCGGATTGAGGTTGTTTCGTCAGGAGGCGAGCGCCGTAAGGCTCATATTAAGGCGATTTTGATTGATGCGCCCTCTATGTTCCTTGAAATCGAGGGAAGCATCCCCGCAAGCCTCCGCCCGCCCTCATTTGTCCCCCCACCCCCTTTTGGAAAGGAACGGTTGAAGATAATACGTCTTTCCTATGCCGGTGTGCGGTGGGTATTGACCGCGTACTCTGTTTGGCAGGGGACGGCTTACGAAAGCCGCGATGCACAACCGTTTCTGCACTGTATTCTACCGAACGATGAAGTTGCGTTACTCTTTGCTCCGAGCGGAGCTCCCGTCGGTATAACAATAACCTCGAGACTCGAGGATTCAGAAGAGAGCGGGCTGTGGAAGGGGAAATCGCTCCTCAATGCAAAGACAATTCCATATTCCGAATATGAAAAATTCCGCAAGCAGTGGGCGAAGGCTTACGATGGGGTCATTCACGAGGTGAAGATAGAATTCAGAAAAAAGGCGCGTCACGATACCGGCATAGGCGGTTTCTGGGGACGGATGCTGGGCGCCGAACAGGAGAAGCGAGATGCCTCTATGAGGGAGATAAAGGCTTACGGTCCGGCAATCAGCGAGCGCTGCCTGTTTGTGCCGGTAGCTCTCTCACAGACGCGCGCCAAACTGATTGATAAAATCACGGTGAGCGTCGGCGGAAAGAAACTAAAAGCAAGATTTCTTGGCGCATTCAAGCCCTTTGTCGGTTTCCTTGTCGAGTTAGAAGATGGTAAATTCCCGCAGATTGCCGACCTCTCCCAGGCTACACCCATAAAGAGACTTAAACCGTTTTATGCCCTCCGTGCACAGGAGAAGCTTGGAGGCAAACGCATACTTGTGCATTTCAATCGCTGGCTCACAAAAACACGGGGTTACAAAAACGTATATCACTGGACACCCCTGCATCCGATTGATGCGGGTGATTTCATACTGGACACCGATGGACGCCTTGCCGGTGCCTGGCTCACCCAGCGCATTGAAGGAGCGGAAATCCGCAGAGCCGCGCGTGCACAATCTTTCCGCCTGTTCGGACGCGAAATATCAGATTATGGCAACTGGGGATATGCATCCGCCGGTAGCGAACGTTTCTATGGCGCAAAATACCTCGCAAAAACCTTCGCATCGCCGGATGAGGCATTTGACCCAACTATTGTGGCGCTCTCTAAAAAGGAGGAAAAACGCCGGATGTGGCTCGGTGTGGAGTTTGAGTCTTTGAATAAAGAACTGGCTAAATCACTCAAGGTGGAGAAGCCCACACTCGACGGCTCCATAGGACTTATGGTCTCCACCGTTTACGATAATTCACCAGCGGCGCGCCTCGGCATAAAACCCAACGACATCCTACTACGCATAAAACCCGAAGGGGAAACGGTGAGCGTTGATCTGAAGCAGTCGGGCGAGGATTACGATTTCAGCTTGAGTGATGCGGACATCCCCCCACAACTCCAGTCAATGGGATTCAAACTACCCGAAAAGGCACCCTGGCGCGGGCGGGGTAATTATGTCAATAACCTCCTCGATGTCATCGGGGAGGGTCGCACCATCACTCTTACTTATATCTCCGATGGGGAGCTGACATCGGGGACGCTGAAAGTGGAGCGCGCGCCGGTTGATTTTGACAGCGCACCGAAATTCAAAGATAAAGAACTCGGTCTGACAGCGAAAGATGTGACTTATGAGGTGCGAAAGGCGCTCGATATGAAACCCGATGAACCGGGAGTGGTGATTGCAAAGGTCGAGGAAGGTAGCCCTGCGGCGGTTGCGCGGCTTGCACAATATGAGATAATCGCACAGGTTGCGGCAAAACCGGTCAGAAGTGCAAAGGAGTTCGGCGATGCGATTGAATCAGCACGAAAAGCGGGCAAGGAGACCGTCCAATTACAGGTAATAAAGCTCGGCAAGGCGCGTTTTGCCGACCTCCAGCTCAAAAAACCATAATAGTGCCAGTCCTTCTTACGCGTGATAGTATCTTTAATAGGAATTTATCAAAGTGAAAGCAAGACAGTCTGATATAGAAATTTGCCGGGAGTTCAAGAGCCAGTTGAGCAGAGAAGTCCCACTCGTTGCACTCGAGCTTTTTGGTTCCCGCGCACGCGGTGAGGGAGAAACAGAATCCGACTTTGATTTTCTGGTCGTGGTTAAGGAAGCCAGTGATGATGTGCGCCGTAAAATTCACCATATTGCCTGGGAGGTCGCTTTTGAACACAACACCGTCTTCCAGACCGTTATTATGACACAAGAACAATTGACAACCCGCCCGGAGCGTTCATCCCTCCTGGTGCGGGAGGTCCAGCGTGAGGGTATAAAAATATGATTGACGAAGACGTCCGGGCATTGATTCGTTACCGAGTTGATATTGCACACCGGAAAAGGGCAGATTCCTTCATCGCCAACGTTAATAGATATCTTCAAAAACGGCTTGAACGGCGAGACTCTAAAAAGTAATCCCAATTGCAGTTTTTATAACGAGAAACGTATAAAAATGATTACTAAAAGGGGGAAATGTGGCGAACTATCTTGTGACTGGAGGAGCCGGTTTTATCGGTTCGAACATTGTGGGCACATTGCTCGAAAGGGGCGAGCGCGTCCGCATGATTGATGACTTCTCTACCGGCAAACGCGAAAATATTGCCCCATACCTGAGGCGCATTGATTTCCTCGAAGAATCGCTCACCGACTTTGATATCTGCCTGCGCGCAGTTGACGACATTGACTATATACTTCATCAGGCGGCGATACCTTCTGTCCCGCGCTCGGTGGACGACCCCATTCGCTCCAATGACGCCAATGTTACAGGCACGGTGAACCTCCTCACCGCCGCAAAGGAAAAAAAGATAAAACGCCTCATCTTCGCCGCATCTTCTTCGGCTTACGGAGATGTGGATGTCTCGCCCAAAGTCGAATCGCTCCGTCCACAACCAAAATCGCCATACGGCGTATCAAAGCTGACGGGGGAATATTACTGTCGCGCATTCTATGAATGCTATGGGCTGGAGGCCGTTTCGCTCCGTTACTTCAACGTCTTCGGACCGAATCAGGACCCCACATCTCAATACAGCGCCGTTATACCGAAATTCATCACCGCCATACTAAAGGATGAACCACCAACTATATACGGCGATGGAACACAGTCGCGCGATTTTACATACGTAGAAAATATTATCGTTGGGAATCTGCTTGCCTGCACCGCTCCAAAAGCCCCCGGTGAGATGGTGAACCTCGCCTGTGGTGAGAGCATAAACCTGCTCGAACTGGTGCGCATCATAAATGAAATCCTCGGAAAAGATATAGAGCCAGTATTCGGACCGCCACGCCCCGGAGACGTCAAACACTCCCTCGCCGACATCACAAAGGCAAAGGAACTACTCGGTTACGAGCCAGTGGTCAATTTCACCGAAGGTCTCGAACGCACCATTCGCTGGTATCAGGAAAATGCACATAATCGGCAATGACCATTCTTCGGGCAGGGGCAGGGGAATGGAAACAACTAATGACGCCAATTGCAAGGTAATCGGAAATTGACTGATGATGCCGATTGCAAGCAATCGGAGATGACTATAATATTACACATAGACACGGAGCGCACGTGGCGCGGGGGCGAGGCGCAACTCTTTTCGCTCTGTCGGGGGCTTGCCGGGCGCGGCTTTCGTCAATGCGTGGTTACGCAACCGGATGCACCGCTTGCCGGACGCATTAGGGAAATCGGCATTGAGACAATCGAGATGCCGATGCGGGGTGAGTTTGATTTAAGAGCGACATTCAGGTTGGCGCGCATCATCCGTGCGCGCCATATTGATTTAGTCCACGCCCACGACGCTCATTCTCACGCACTTGCGTGGCTTGCCACAATGGGTTCGGCGCGTGTGCCGGTTGTGGTGACACGGCGCGTGGATTTTCCCGTGGGTGGCAATCCTTTATCGCTCTTCAAATACAAATCCGGGCGCATTATGTTCATCGCCATCTCAAGCGGCGTTAAAAAGGCGCTTCTGGATGGCGGTGTGCCGGAGGATAGAATCGAGGTTGTCCCCAGCGGAATAGAACCAGACAAATTCACCGGCGCAGGCGATGGCTCGACGTTTAGGAAAAAGTTTTCCCTCA